>JAHJNW010000132.1 GCA_018820665.1 Alphaproteobacteria bacterium
CATCACCGGCGAGATGCACGTCATGCGCCACGCCATGAACCTCGAGACGGTCAACACCTATGAGGGCGCCCACGACGTCCACGCCCTGATCCTCGGCCGCGCCATCACCGGGCAGAGCGCCTTCTGATGGCCGACGCGCCCGAGGGCCGCCTCGTCGGCCGGGTCATCGCCATGCCGGCCGACACCAACCCCGAGGGCGACATCTTCGGCGGCTGGCTGCTGGCGCATATGGACCTCGCCGGCGCGACCCCGGCCTTCGAAATGGCCCAGGGCCGCTGCGTGACCGTGGCGCTGGACGCCATGGTCTTTCACCAGCCGGTCTCGGTCGGCGACGAGGTGTCGCTGCACGCCACCGTGGTCAAGACCGGCCGGACCTCGATCCGCGTCCATGTCGAGGCGTGGAAGCGGTCGCGCAACGAGGCCCATGGCGAGGCGGTGCGGGTCACCGAGGGCGTCTTCACCTATGTCGCCATCGGCCCCGACAAGGCGCCGCGGCCGCTGCCGGGCGCCGCGGCATAACCCACCCCGCCGCTCGGAAATCTTGACCTTCGGGCTGGCTCCGCCTACCTCCCGGGCATGGCCATTCGTCGCATTCTCACCATCGACAACGCCGCCGACCTGGCGGTGCTGAAGCAGGTCTCCCGCCCGGTCGAAGGACCGATCACGGACGAGCTGCGCACCCTGATGGATGACATGCTGGAGACCATGTACGACGCGCCGGGCATCGGCCTGGCCGCCGTGCAGATCGGCGACACGCGCCGCGTCATCGTCATGGACCTGGGCGACCGGGACGGCGTGACCTGCGACGACGACCCCGCCGAAATGTCCGACGAGGCCCGGGCCAAATACGACGCGGAACGCCGCAACCCGCGCTATTTCGTCAATCCCGAGATCCTGTGGACCTCGGAAGAGACCCTGCCCTACGAAGAGGGCTGCCTGTCGATCCCCGACTATTACGACGCCGTCGAGCGCCCCGCCCGGGCCCGCATCCGCTATCTGAACTACACCGGCGAGACGGTCGAGGAAGAGTGCGAGGGCCTGTACGCCGTCTGCATCCAGCACGAGATGGACCACCTGAACGGCGTGCTGTTCATCGACCACCTGTCGCGGCTGAAGCGCGACCGGGCCGTGGCCAAGGTCAAGAAGGCCGCGAGGATGGCCGCCTGATGGCCCGCCTCAAGCGCAACCGCGACCGCATCATCGATCCCGCCGGCCGTCGCCGCCTGACCCGCAATGAGAAGATCGGCGTGGCCAGTCTGGTCACCCTGCTCGGCGTCGCCGCCGTGGGCGTGGTGGCGGGCATTCTGCTGGATCGCCTGCTGAATTTCGACGACGTCTTCGACGCCGGCGGCGAATGGGACGAAGGCGGCGGCGTCGAGACGCGCTGGCAGTAGGCAGCCGGGCTTACCGACGCGCCGTTGGCTCGGGGACGACCCGCCGCTCCACCGTCACGGTCTGCCGAGCCGTCTCTGAAACACCATCAGGCTTGAACGTCTCCATTGTCGTGACGACTGTTCGACGGGTCGGGTTTCCTGAAGCATCAACATCAAAGGTGACCTCGACGGTTCCGGAGACAGTCTCCCTCGAACGTTCGGCCAGCGCGGTCTCCAGTGTGATCGGGCGCTGCGTGATTTCGCCGACAACCACGTCACTTTCGGCACGCGACCGGCGGACGGCATCGGCGTCGACGTAAAGCTTCACAGAGTAGGTCGCACCGTCCGGTCCCCCCGCCTTGCGGGACAGCGTGCCCGAACCGAGAGTTTCGGGATGCCGATAGGCAGCGCCCTCCCGGAGATCGACCGTGAGCAGGTTGATGGCTTCAATGTCGGCGATCACAGACTCTGGATCGCACTCGATGCGAAACGCGTTCCAGGTGAATATCCAGCGCCCGCACATCTCGCGCGTCATGTCCCCTGCCGCTAGCCAGCGGTCGACGCGTTCTTCAAGCTCATGACCATTCAACAACCGCATCTCGCCGCTTGATGGCGAGAGAACCCGCGCCGGAAATTTCCAGACGCGCGCCCTCTCTTCAGTCGTTGCGTCACTGGGGAGATCGAACTCCAGCTCAAGCCCGAGACTGCCGATAGCGACTACGCGCTCCAGCATGGCGTCTTGACCGCTTGAGCTGCTTGAAGAGCCGTCGCTGCCCTGTTCGGACGTCTCGTAGGACACGACGATTTCGTGCGTATCGCCTACTGCTGGATCGGGCTGGGGCGACAGCGCCAACGCAGAGGTGGCAGTCAGGGAGACTGCCAGGCCGGCTATGATGGCGATCCGTTTCATGCACAAACAATGAACACGGGTCGCTGCGATGGCAACGCCCACTAAGGGTCGAAGCACGCCTCACCTCCCGTCGACCATCTCTCCGCGCCTCTCTCGCCTCCCCCCTCGCCTTGTCCCCGTCCCGCGCATAGGGCACACCGCCGCGCATGCGCCTCGCCTTCATGGGAACTCCCGACTTCGCCGTGCCCTCGCTGGCCGAGCTGATCGCCAGCGGCCACGAGATCGTGGCCGTCTACAGCCAGCCGCCGAAGCCGCGCGGGCGCGGCCAGAAGCTGACCCCCTCGCCGGTCCACGCCTTCGCCGAGACCATGGGCCTGCCGGTGTTCACGCCGGAGTCGATGAAGTCTGCCGAGGCCATCGACATCTTCCGCAGCCTCGACGTCGACGCCGCCTGCGTCGTCGCCTACGGCCAGATCCTCAAGCGCGAGGTGCTCGAGGCGCCGCGCCTCGGCTGTTTCAACCTGCACGGCTCGCTGTTGCCGCGCTGGCGCGGGGCGGCGCCGATCCAGCGGGCGATCATGGCCGGCGACCGCCAGACCGGCGTGCAGATCATGCGCATGTCCGAGGGCCTCGACGAGGGCCCGATCCTGCTGTCCGAGGTGCTGGACATCCGCCCCGACGACACCGCCGCCAGCCTGTCCGACCGCATGTCGCACACCGGCGCCAGCCTGTGGCCGCGCGCCCTCGCCGCCATCGAGCGCGGCGGGGTCGAGGGGACGCCCCAGGTCGGCGAACCGACCTACGCCCGCAAGATCACCCCGGCCGAGGCGCGCATCGACTGGACCCGTCCGGCGCGCGAGATCGATTGCCACATCCGCGGCCTGTCGCCCTTCCCCGGCGCCTGGTTCGAGGCGCCCGGCCCCGAGGGTCCGGTGCGGATCAAGGCGCTGATGTCGCGCGTCTCCGGCCCCGGCGAGGGCGGGCCGGGCGAGGTGCTGGACGGGGGGCGAGATGGGGGCCTGCGCGTGGCCTGCGGCGAGGGCGTGGTGCGGCTGCTGACGGTGCAGCGCCCCGGCAAGGCGGCCCAGCCGGCCGAGGAGATGCTGCGCGGCTTCGCCATTCCGGCCGGGACGGTGCTCCCTCCCTCAAGCAGCGAGCCCCCGCGGGGCGAGCGCTAGGGAGACAAGAGATGCCGCGCTACCGGCTCACCCTCGAATACGACGGCTCGGGCTATAACGGCTTTCAGGCCCAGACCGACCAGCCGACGGTGCAGGGGGCGGTCGAGACGGCCATCACCGCCTTCTGCGGCGAGACGGTGCGCATCGCCGCCGCCGGCCGCACCGACACCGGCGTCCACGCCACCGGCCAGGTGATCGGCGTCGATCTGGACAAGGCCTGGCCGGCCGCGACGGTGATGAACGCTCTCAATGCGCACATGGTGCAGGAGGCCGTGTCGGTGCTGGACTGCGTCGAGGCCGAACCGGACTGGCACGCCCGTTTCTCGGCGACCGGTCGGCGCTATCTCTACCGCATCCTCAACCGGCCGGGGCGGCCGGCGCTGGACCGGGGACGGGTCTGGCACGTGAGGAAGCCGCTGGACGCGGACGCCATGCACGAAGCGGCCCAGGCGCTGGTCGGGCTGCACGACTTCACCACCTTCCGCGACATCAACTGCCAGTCGAAATCGCCCGTGAAGACGCTGGACGTGGCCCGGGTCGCGCGTGTCGGCGAGGAGGTGCATCTGGTGTTCGAGGCGCGCAGCTTCCTGCACCGGCAGGTCCGGTCGATGGCCGGGACCCTGGCCGAGGTCGGCCTCGGTCGCTGGGCGGTCGGGGATGTCGCGCGGGTGCTGGAGGCGAAGGACCGCGCCGCCTGCGGCCCGGTGGCGCCGTCGGACGGCCTGTATCTGACCGGCGTCAGCTACTGAGCGCGCACGAAAAAGCCCGCCGGCGAACCGGCGGGCTCCTGTCGTCAGGCGGTGAAGCCTAGTTGGCGACTTCTTCGGCGGTGTCCGTGACGGCCGAACCGGCGGCCGAGACGTCGCGTCCGGCGCCCGAGATGGTGTTGCAGGCCGAAACGGCGAGAGCGGCGGCGACGATTGTCAGAGCGACGATCTTCTTCATGGGAATCCCCTATGGGTGTTGAACCTTGACCGTGAACGCGAAGCGTCGCCCGGGGTTGCATGGTCAAGCGCCGGGTCGGTCTGCTAATCCGGCGGAATGACCCAGCCCGCGAACACCGCCGCCCGCCGCCTCGTCGAAACCCTCGTCATGAACGGCATAGACCGGGTCTTCTGCGTCCCGGGCGAAAGCTATCTGGCCGTGCTGGACGCTCTCGCCGACGTGCGCGACCGGATCCAGGTCATCGCTTGCCGCCACGAGGCCGGGGCCGCGAACATGGCCGAGGCCTGGGGCAAGCTGACCGGAAAGCCGGGCGTCTGCATGGTCACGCGCGGCCCGGGCGCGACCCACGCCTCGATCGGCGTGCATACGGCGCATCAGGATTCCACGCCGATGATCCTGTTCGTCGGCCAGATCGCCCTGACCGACCGCGGCCGCGGCGCCTTCCAGGAGGTCGACTACCGCGAGGTGTTCGGCGGCCTGGCCAAATGGGCCACCGAGATCGAAAGCCCGGAGCGCACCGTCGAGATCGTCGAACGCGCCTTCGCCACCGCCCTGCAGGGCCGGATGGGGCCGGTGGTCATCGCCCTGCCCGAGGACATCCTGCACGAGGACGGCGGCCCGGCCCCGATCCGGCCGGTGACGCCGGCGAAGGCGGGGCTGGACCCGGCCTTCGTCGAGGCCGTGCGTGACCGGCTGGCCAAGGCCGAACGGCCCCTGCTGGTGCTGGGCGGCTCGGGCTGGACGGACGCGGCCGCCGCCGCCATCGGCGACTGGGCCGAACGGATCGGCCTGCCGGTCAGCCTGTCCTTCCGGCGCAAGGACATCCTGTCCAACGCCCGCCCCAACTACGCCGGCGACCTCGGCCTCGGCTGCAATCCGAAGCTGACGGCGCGGGCCAAGGCGGCCGACCTGATCATCGCCATCGGCGCCCGCCTCGGCGAGAATCCGACCCAGGGATATGCGCTGTTCGACCGCGCCCGCACGGCGGAGACCCTGATCCACATCCACCCCGGCGCCGAGGAACTGGGCCGCGTCTGGACGCCGCTGATCAGCGCTGTGGCCGACAATTCTCTGGCCGCCCACGCCCTGTCCGCCATCGACCCGGGCCGGACCTGGCATGACGAGGCGGCCGCCGCCCACGCCGACTACCAGGCCTTCTCCACCCCCGTGCCGGTGACCGGGGCGGTGAACATGTCGGAATGCATGGCCCATCTGCACGACAGCCTGCCGCCGACCGCCATCGTCACCAATGGCGCCGGCAATTTCGCCGCCTGGCTGCACCGCTTCTACCGCCACCGCGCCTGCCGCACCCAGCTGGCCCCGACCTCGGGGGCCATGGGCTACGGCTACCCCGCCGCCATCGCCGCCAAGAGCGTCCATCCCGACCGCGAGGTGATCTGCATCGCCGGCGACGGCGACTATCTGATGACCGGGCAGGAGCTCGCCACGGCGGTCCAGTACGGGATCAACGTCGTGGTGGTGGTCGTCGACAACGGGACCTACGGCACCATCCGCATGCACCAGGAGACGCACTATCCCGGCGCCGCGCGGACCATCGCCACCGATCTGAAGAACCCCGACTTCGTCCAATACGCCGAGGCCTTCGGCGCCTTCGGAATTCGCTGCGAGACGACGGCCGACTTCCCCGCCGCCCTCGCCGCCGCGCGGGCCGCGGGCCGCCCGGCCCTCGTCCACCTGATCACCTCGGCCGAGGACATCGCCCCCAACCGCACCATCACCGGCCTGCGGTCGGCTTAGAGGCGGTGACGGCGGGGCCGCGTCCCCCTATGTTCCGGCGATGACCGACGCCGCCCCCGAGACGACCGACCGCCCCCTGACCCAGGACGGCCCCGCCATCCGCCTGTGGATGATCGACGCCTCGGCCTACATCTTCCGCGCCTACCACGCCCTGCCGCCCCTGACCCGCAAGTCCGACGGCCTGCCGGTGGGGGCGATCCAGGGCTACTGCAACATGCTGTGGAAGCTGCTGCAGGACATGAAGGGCGCCGACGGTCCCACCCATCTGGTGGCCATCTTCGACCACTCCGAGAAGACCTTCCGCAACCAGCTGTACGACCAGTACAAGGCCAACCGCTCGGCCCCGCCGGAGGACCTGATCCCGCAGTTCCCGCTGGTGCGCGAGGCCACGGCGGCCTTCGGCGTCGCCTGTCTGGAGCTGCCCGGCTATGAGGCCGACGACCTGATCGCCACCTATGCCTGCAAGGCGCGCGACGCCGGCGGCGAGGCGGTGATCGTCTCCTCCGACAAGGACCTGATGCAGCTGATCGGCGGCGGCGTGGTTATGTGGGACCCGATGAAGGACCGCCGCCTCGCCGAGGACGCGGTGATGGAGAAGTTCGGCGTCCTGCCGGAGAAGATGGTCGACCTCCAGGCCCTGATCGGCGACAGCGTCGACAACGTCCCCGGCGCCCCCGGCATCGGCCCCAAGACCGCGGCCCAGTTGCTCGACGAATACGGCGACCTCGACACCCTGCTGGAGCGGGCCGGCGAGATCAAACAGCCCAAGCGCCGCGAGACCCTGATCAATTTCCGCGACCAGATCCTGCTCAGCCGCGAGCTGGTGCGGCTGACCTGCAACGCCCCGGCGCCCGAGCCGATCGACGACTTCGTCGTCCGCCACCCCGACCCCGAGATCCTCGGCGACTTCCTCGACCGGATGGAGTTCCGCTCGCTGCGCAGCCGCGTCGGCGACGGCAAGGCCCCGGCGAAGGACGGCACCGCCTTCGTCGCCCGCGCCAAACCGCCCGTCGCCCCCGTGGCCACGCCCCGCTACGGCCAGGTCGCGCCCGCCCCGGCCGAGGTCCACACCGTCGACCACGACGCCTACCACTGCATCCAGACCCTCGACGAGCTGGACGCCTGGATCGCCCGGGCGACCGCCGCCGGGGTGGTCGGCTTCGACACCGAGACCGACGCCCTCAGCGCCACCCACGCCGGCCTGTGCGGCGTCTCCCTCGCCATCGGCCCCAACGACGCCTGCTACATCCCCCTGACCCACGAGCACGAGCCTGCGGCGAACGCCGGCGGGCTCGACTTCGGCGAACAGGCCGAGACGCGCGAGCCGATCACCCAGGTGGTCAAGGCTGAGGCCCTCGCCCGGCTCAAGCCCCTGCTGGAGAACCCGGCCGTCCTCAAGGTGATGCAGAACGGCAAATACGACATCGCCGTCATGGCCCGGCGCGGCATCCGCGTCGCCCCGTTCGACGACACCATGCTGATCTCCTACGTGCTCGAGGGCGGCCTGCACGGGCACGGCATGGACGAGCTGGCCCGCCTCCACCTCGGCCACGAACCGATCCCGTTCAAGAAGGTCGCCGGGACCGGCAAGAGCCAGAAATCGTTCAAACACGTCGAGCTGAAACCGGCCACCTGCTACGCCGCCGAGGACGCCGACGTCACCCTCCGCCTCTGGCGCATCCTCAAGCCGCGGCTGGGCGAGCAACGCCTGACCACCGTCTATGAGACCCTCGAACGCCCCCTGCCGGCCGTCCTCGCCGACATGGAGCGGGCCGGCATCCGCGTCGACCCCGACCGGCTCAAGCGGCTGTCCAGCGAGTTCGGCATGCGCATGGCCGAGCTGGAGCAGCAGGCCCACGCCCTCGCCGGCCGCCCGTTCAACGTCGGCAGCCCGCGCCAGATCGGCGACATCCTGTTCGGCGACATGGCCCTGCCCGGCGGCCGCAAGACCGCCTCCGGCCAGTGGGGCACCGAGGCCAGCGTGCTGGAAGAACTGGCCCTGACCCACGACCTGCCGCGCCTGCTGCTGGAATGGCGCCAGCTCAGCAAGCTCAAGGGCACCTATACCGACGCCCTGATCGAGGCCGCCGACAAGACCACCGACCGCGTCCACACGTCGTATCAGCTGGCCGCCGCCACCACCGGCCGCCTCGCCTCCAGCGACCCCAATCTGCAGAACATCCCGATCCGCACCGGGATCGGCCGCCAGATCCGCCAGGCCTTCATCGCCGCCCCCGGCCATGTGCTGATCAGCGCCGACTACAGCCAGATCGAGCTGCGCCTGCTGGCCCATATCGGCGACATCCCCGAGCTGAAACGCGCCTTCGCCGCCGGCGTCGACATCCACACCGCCACGGCCAGCGAGATGTTCGGCGTCCCCGTCGACCAGATGGACCCCGAGACCCGCCGCCGCGCCAAGGCGATCAATTTCGGCA
>JAHJNW010000133.1 GCA_018820665.1 Alphaproteobacteria bacterium
CGCCGGCGAAGGCCTCATGAGCCGCGCGCCCGAGACCGGCCGCGGTTCGGCCGGCCAGAAGATCGAACAGGCGCTGGAGAAGGCGCTGGACCCGCTGGCCACGGCGCTGAAACGCGCCACCACCCCGGCGCGGCCCGCCGCCCCGGTCGCCCCCGGCAAGCCGGGTCTGGAGATTTCTCCGCTGGCCGTGCCCTTTCCGGTCATCCCGCCGATCGCGGGGGTCGAGATCGCCACCGCCCGGGCCGGCTTCTACAAGCACGAGCGCGACGACCTGGTGGTGTTCAGCTTCGCCCGCGGCACCAGCTGCGCCGGGGTGTTCACGCGGCACAAGGTCGGCTCGGCCCCGGTCGACTGGTGCCGTCGCCATCTGGACGCGCCCGAGGGCGGTTCGGAGGTCCGGGCGCTGGTGGTCAACGCCGGCTGCGCCAACGCCTTCACCGGCAAGGCCGGGGCCGACGCGGCCCGGCGCACCGCCTCCGAGGTGGCCAAACGCTTCGGCTGCCGTCAGCGCGACGTGATGCTGGCCTCGACCGGGGTGATCGGGGTGGTGCTGGACGACCGCAAGATCGCCGCCCGGCTGAACGACATCGAGGCGCGGCTGCACCCCGACGCCTGGCTGAAGGCCGGTCTGGGCATCATGACCACCGACACCTTCCCCAAGGGGTCGTTCGCCGAGTGCGAGATTGACGGCCACAAGGTCCGCATCGCCGGCATCGCCAAGGGGTCGGGCATGATCGCGCCGGACATGGCGACCATGCTGGCCTTCATCGTCACCGACGCCGACATCCATCCGAACGTGCTGCGGGCGATGCTGGGCCTGCATGTGCGGACGACGTTCAACAGCGTCACCGTCGACGGCGACACCTCGACCAATGACACCTGCCTGCTGTTCGCCACCGGGGCCTCGGGCGCGCCGCGCATCGGCCGGGTCGGCGACCGCCGGCTGAAGGATTTCTCGCGCGCCCTCGACAAGGTGATGCTGGACCTCGCCCACCAGCTTGTGCGGGACGGCGAGGGGGCGACCAAATTCGTCAAGATCACCGTCGACGGCGCGGCCAGCCCGGCCTCGGCCCGCAAGCTGGCCAAGTCGATCGCCGACAGCCCGCTGGTCAAGACCGCCCTGGCCGGCGAGGACGCCAACTGGGGTCGGGTGGTCATGGCGGTCGGCAAGACCGAGGAGCCGGTCGACCGCGACCGTCTGGCGATCCGCTTCGGCCCCCATGTCGCCGCGATCGAGGGGGCGCCGTCGCCCCACTACGACGAGGCGAAGATGAGCGCCTATATGAAGAACGCCGAGATCGACATCACCGTCGACGTCGGCGCGGGTCGAGCCTCGGCCACGGTCTGGACCTGCGACCTGACCAAGCGCTACGTCGAGATCAACGGCGACTATCGCAGCTGAAAATGCTAGTTTCGCGCTATGTCCAGCGATCTCGCCCGACCTGATGCCTGCCTGAGCGACGCCGAGTTCGACGCCCTGTCGCGCGGCGAACTGGGGAACGACGCGCTGGATCGCTTGCGGGCCCAGGTTCAGGCCGTTCTGGACGATCCGTCGGAAGGCGTCAGTCACGACGCCGTCTGGTCGCGCCTCGAACAGCGCATGAAGCGTGCCGCCCACGCCGCTTGACCTGATCTACCGGCGCGAGGCGATCCGGGACCTCGATGATCTGTTCGACTATATCGCCGCCGACCGGCCGCTGGCCGCGGAGCGCTTCCTGCTGGAGATCAAGCGGGCGTGCGAAGGCCTTCGCTGGTTCCCGATGATCGGACGCAGCCTCGACCCCCCCGACGAGCGGGTTCGGGTTCTGACGGTGCGGCGTCGCGCGGCGATCAAATTCTTCGTCCACGACGATGCCGTGCACATTCTCGGAATCAGCTACTGGGGAAGGGACCTCGCAATCTTCTTCAGCGGACGACAGCCTTGATCCTCCCCACCGTCCTCGTCGTCGCCGTCGCGCTCATCGACGCCGATGGCCGAGTGCTGATCGCCCAGCGGCCTGAGGGGAAGCAACTGGCGGGGCTGTGGGAATTTCCAGGCGGCAAGGTCGAGCCGGGCGAGCGGCCGGAGGCGGCGCTGATCCGCGAGCTGAAGGAAGAGCTGGACATCGACGTGAACGAGGCCTGCCTGGCGCCGTTCGTCTTCGCCAGCCACGCTTACGAATCCTTTCACCTGTTGATGCCACTCTACCTGTGCCGACGCTGGTCGGGCGCCGTCCGGAACCGCGAGCATGCGGCGCTGAAATGGGTGCGGCCGAACCAGCTGGCCGACTATCCGATGCCGCCGGCCGACGAACCCCTCGTCGCCTGGCTGCGCGACCTGCTCTAGCCGCCACAGGAGGGGGCCATGCGAGGCTTGATCTCCAAGTTTATTGCCGATGAGCGCGGCGCGACCTCGCTAGAGTACGGCCTGATCGCCGCCCTCGTCTTTCTGGTCGCCCTGGGCGCCATCACCGCCTTCGCCGACGCCGGAACCGGCTCGTTCAACGGGGCGATGAGCAGGCTGACGGCGGCGATCCAGGGCCGCTGAGCGCCGCTCAGTCCTCCTCGCCGGTCCATTCCTTCACGCCCAGGGCGTCGGCGAGGCGGACCTTGGCCGAACCGCGCGGCAAGGGCTTCTGCTGGCTCTCGTGCGGGGCCCAGCCGGCCAGATGGATGATCTCGAAGGTCGCCGGGATGCGCCCGTCGGCCTCGCCATGGCGTTCGGCGTAGATTTCGGCCGCCCGCGCCAGCATGCCCCGGCTCATCGGCCGGATCGGTCCGGCCAGGGCGTTGGTCTCGCCCATGGCGCGCAGATCGCGCACGAGGGCGTACAGATCGGGGTAGCGCACGGTCAGCCGGTCGACATCCGCCACCGGCAGGGCGAAGCCGGCGCGCTGCAACAGGGCCGCGCCGTCGAAGCCGTCGGCGAAGGGCGAGACGCGCGCCTGGGCCCCGCCGCGCACTTCCAACTCGGCCTGGGTCAGGACCCCGCGCAACTCCTTCAGCGTCCCGGCGCCCAGCAGCGTGCCGAGAAACAGGCCGTCGGGCCGCAGGGCGCGGCGGATCTGGGCCAGGGCGCCGGGCAGGTCATTGGCCCAGTGCAGGCTCATCAGCGAGACAATCAGGTCGCGGGACTGGTCCGGCAGGCCAAGCGGCGCCCCGCCCGGAGCCGCCCGGGCCTGGTCATCGCCGAAGACCTCGACCGCGCCGACCCGACCGGCCGCGGCGCTGTCGGCCAGCAGCCGCGCGAACGGCCCCGGGCGGGCCGACAGGTCGACGACCTGCGGAAAGTCGCGCAGGATGACCTCCAGGCTGTGCACCGCATTGTCGGCGGCCCGGACGTGCAGGAAGTCGGCGGCGGCGAAGGCGGACTCGCCCCGCGCCAGTTTCGCCGCGCGTCGTCGGCTGTCGAAGATTTCGGGCGGACCGGGGGAGGCGTTCATGACGCATCAGGATGGGGGCTGGCGCGACCGATTGGAAGCGGGTCGATCGCGGGCCGTGCTGAGCTTGCGCCTGCTGGGACGCGGCGCCGCGGACCTGCTGATGCCGCCGCTGGCCCATGACAGCCCGGAGGCGACCGCCTCGGCCGGGCTGACGCCGGACGCCTGGTCTCGCGTGGTTTTCCTTGAGGACCCCGTCTGCGACGGCTGCGGCGCCGGCTTCGAGATGGACGGCGGCGTCTTCGCCGCGGCCCGGTGCGCCGCTTGCCTGGCCCAGCCCTACGCCTTCGAGCGGGCGCGGGCCGCCTGCGTCTATGACGAGGCCTCGCGGGGCCTGATCCTGAAGTTCAAGCACGGCGACCACCAGCCGTTCGCGCCGCTGTTCGCCCGCTGGCTGAGCCGTTCAGCCGCGCCGCTGCTGGAGACGGCCGACGCCGTCGTGCCGGTGCCGCTGCACAGGCTCCGGCTGCTGTCGCGGCGGTTCAACCAGGCGGCGGAGATCGCCCGGCCGCTGGCGCGGGGGGCGGGGCTGGACTATCTGCCCGACGCCCTGATCCGGCAGACCCATACGACGACCCAGGGCGGCAAGTCGGCGCGGGGGCGGCGGCTCAATGTCAAAAAGGCCTTCGCCGTCAGCGACGACGGGCGGCGCCGGATCAGGGGGCGCCGCATCCTTCTGGTGGACGATGTGTTGACCACGGGCGCCACCGCCGAGGCCTGCGCCCGCGCGCTGACCGAGGCCGGCGCCCGCGCCGTCGACCTGGCCGTCATCGCCCGGGTGCGGACGGCGCGGGAAATGCCTACATAGCGGTTACAGAAACTGGAGTTCCCCTTGGCCGACATCGTCATCTACACAAAACCGGGCTGCCCCTACTGCATCGCCGCCAAGGCGCTGCTGGACAAGAAAGGCGCCGACTTCACCGAGATCGTCGCTTCGAACGACCCGCAGAAGAAGCAGGAAATGATCCAGCGCTCGGGCGGCCGCATGACCTTCCCGCAGATATTCATTGACGAAAAGCACGTGGGCGGCTCCGACGAGTTGCACGCGCTTGACCGCAACGGCGAGCTGGATCCATTGCTGGCGGCATGACGACTGTCCCGATCGCCCTGATCCAGACCCGGACGCCGGCGGGGCCGGCGGCGGCCTTCGCGCACGTCGAACCGATGATCCGCGAGGCCGCCGCGGGCGGGGCGAAACTGGTCCTGACGCCCGAGGCGACTAATTTTCTGATCCGGGACCGTGTAAGTCGGGACGCCGTGCTGGAGACCCAGGACGCCGACGCGGTGATCGGCAAGCTGCGCGACCTCGCCCGCGAGTTGGGGGTGTGGCTGCTGATCGGCTCGGCCATCGTCAAATCGGGTCACGACGGCGACGACCGGGCGGCGAACCGGTCGCTGCTGGTCGACGACCATGGCGGCGTGGTCGCGACCTACGACAAGCTGCACGTCTATGACGTCGACCTGCCGACCGGCGAGCGCTGGCGCGAGAGCGCCGCGATCCGCCCGGGCGACGGCGCGGTGATCGCCGACACGCCGTGGGGTCGGCTGGGCCTGACCATCTGCTACGACATCCGCTTTCCGCAGCTGTATCGCGCTCTCGCCAAGGCCGGAGCGGTGATGATCGCCGTCCCGGCCGCCTTCACCGTGCCGACCGGCGAGGCGCATTGGGAGACGCTGCTGCGCGCCCGGGCCATCGAGACGGGCTGCTACGTGCTGGCCCCGGCCCAGGCCGGCGAACACGAGGACGGCCGCCGCACCTGGGGCCGTTCGATGGTCGTGGCGCCGTGGGGCGAGGTGCTGGCGCGGCTGGACGACGACGAGCCCGGCGTGCTGTTCGCGACCCTCGATCTCGAGGCGGTCGCGAAGGCGCGGGCGGCGGTGCCGCAACTGACCCACGACCGCGAATTCGCGGCCCCGGCATGATTCGCTACGCCCTCCAGTGCGAGGACGGCCATGGCTTCGAGGCGTGGTTCGGGGCCTCGGCTGACTATGACGACCAGGCCGCCCGGGGGCTGGTCGAATGCCCGGTCTGTGGTTCGCACGCGGTCAGCAAGCAGATCATGGCCCCGGCCGTGGCGGGCACGCGCAAGGCCGATCCGGCCCCGGACCTCGCCCGGATGCAGACCATGGTCATGCAGGCGGCGCGCGAGGTGCGCAGCCACGTCGAACAGAATTTCGACTATGTCGGCGACGCCTTCGCCCGCGAGGCCCGCGACATCCACGAGGGCCGGTCCGAGAAGCGCGAGATCTATGGCGAGGCCACGCCCGCCGAGGTGCGCAAGCTGAAGGACGACGGCGTCCCCTGCGCGGCCCTGCCGCCGCTGCCGCCCGATCCCGCCAAGCTGAACTGAGGGCGGCATGCCGGCGTCGGGGGAGCGCTACGAGGAGTTCGAACCGCCGGCGTCCCTGCGCCCGTTCGTGCGCACCATCTGGACCTATGCGGCCGCCTCGCCCGAACCGACGGTGCAGCGGATCGCGCCCGACGGCTGCCCTGAACTGGTCGTCGATATCGCCGCCCCCTACGAGGAGCAGGGTCCGGACGGAGTCTTTCGGCTCCAGCCCCGCGCCCTGTTCGCCGGTCAGATGACGAAGCCGCTGGCGATGCGGCCGGTCGGAGCCGTCCAGCTCGTGGCCGTGCGCTTCGAGCCGGACGGCGCCCGCGACTGGCTGGGCCAGCCGCTGGCGCAGGCGACCGACCGGCGGCTGGACATGGTCGAGCGCCTGTCCGGACTCCAGCCTCCGGCGGGCGATCCGGCGGCGCAGGTCGAGCTCCTGACGCGGTGGCTGGAGGCGCAACGGCGCGCCGGGGCGTGGCGCATCGATCCGGCGGTCCGGGCCGAGATCGAGGCTGCGGAACGGGACAGGCCCTCGCCCGCCCGTTCCCCGACCGAACACCGCGCCCTGCAGCGCCGGTTCCGCGACCGGGTCGGCGTCCCGCCGCGCCTGCTGCGATCCATCGTCCGTTTCCGCCGGGTGTTCGACCATACCAGCGGACCCGAAGCCCTCGGGTGGCTGGAGGCGGGTCTGGAGGCGGGGTATTTCGATCAGCCGCAAATGGCGCGCGATTTCCGCCGGTTTCTGGGCTGTACGGCGACGGACTGGGCGCGGGAGCAGGTCGGGCTGGCGCGGGCGATCGCGTCGCAATCCTACAAGCCGGGGCCGCTGTCGCAGGCCTAGGGTCCGGTCATCAACCGAGGGGAACTGACCGATGCCGACCGCCGCCATCTTCGCCGCTGTCCTGATGCAGACCGCGCCCGCGCCATCGCCCGACCTGTCGTGGATGGCGGGCTACTGGCTGGACTGCTCCCGGGGGCGCGAGGCGTCGGAGGCGTGGAGCGACCCGCGCGCCGGGCTCAGCGTCGGCCACGCCGTGACCTTGTCGGGCGGGGAGGTCTCGTTCGAGGTCTCGCACATCGGTCCGACGCCGGGCGGCTTCGCCTATGTCGCCCAGCCGGGCGGGGCGCCGCCGACGGCCTTCCTGTTGGTCGAGAGCGGTCCGCAACGGGCGGTGTTCGCCAATCCGGAAAACGACTTTCCGACGCGCGTCATCTATGAACGGGACGGCGACGCCCTGAAGGCCCGGATCGAGGGCGAGATCGACGGGCGGGCCCGGAGCATGGAATGGAATTTCGCGGCGGCCCCGTTGAACGCGCGCTGCCCCCTCTGAGCCAGGATGGCCTGACCTGGCGACCGATGCGGGCCGGCGACCTGGACGCCGTGGCGGAGATCGCCGGCCTCAGCTTCCCCGATCATTTCGAGGGGCGGGACTGTTTCGAGAACCGGCTGGCGCTGCATCCCGAGGGCTGTTTCGTGCTGGCGGGGCGCGACGGAGCGGCGAAGGGCTACCTCGTCGCCTATCCGTGGCGGGAGGGCCACGCGCCGGCGCTGAACACCCTGATCGAAACGATCCCGGCCGACGCCGACGTCCTCTACCTCCACGATCTCGCCCTGCATCCCGACGCGCGCGGCGGCGGCTGGACTGGCTCTATCATCGAAGAGCTGGCGCGATCGGCGAAGGCGGCCGGCTGGCCGGCGGTCGCGCTGGTCGCCGTGAACGACGCCGCGCCCTTCTGGGAAGGGCGCGGCTTCACCGTCGTCGAGACCCCGGAGATGGCGGCGAAGCTGGCCGGCTATGGGCCGGACGCCCGCTACATGATCCGCCGGCTGTGACGGCCTAGCTGCGGGTCCAGCCCTTGCCGGCCATGCAGTCGCGGAAGGCGTCGCTGTGCTGGCCCTTGCCGGTCGAGGCGCGGCAGGCGTCCCGGGCGGCGTCGAACGGCTGGGCGTTCTCGCCGTGCCAGGACAGGTCGTCGCTGTCGGCGTCGATGACGGTGACGCAGGCCGAGGCCATCAGGCTGGCGGAGACGGCGGCGAGGATGAGGAGGCGTTTCATGGGGGCTCCGGAAAGGGGAGGTGAAAGGGAAACCTTTCATCTCACCGCGAAGCTTGGCTGTCCCGTTACTTCGACGTCAGGTCGATGAACGCCCGATGAACCGCGTTCAGTCGCGCGTGGCGACCATCATATAGTTGATGCCGGCGTCGTCGCTCTCGCTCCAGCGATCGGTCAGCGGATTGTAGACCAGGCCGTAAGGGCCGCTGACGGCGAGGGGCTCTTGCGACAGCATCAGCCGGATCTCGTCCGGCTTGAGGAACTGGCGCCAGTCGTGCGTCCCGGCCGGGACCCAGCGCAGCACATATTCCGCCGCGACCTTGCCGAGGGCGAGCGACTTCAGGGTGCGGTTCAGGGTGGCGACGATCATCAGTCCGCCGGGCTTCACCAGCCGGGCGCAGGCGCGCACGAAGGCCTCCGGGTCGGCGACGTGCTCGATCACCTCCATGGTCAGGACGACGTCGAACGGGCCGGCGCCCTCGGCCTCCAGCTGTTCCACGGTGGCGGCGCGGTAGCCGATGTCGAGACCCATCTGGTCGGCGTGGACCCGCGCCGTGCCGATATTCTCGGCCGAGGCGTCGAGCGCGGTGACAGCGAAACCCATACGCCGCATCGGTTCGGCGATCAGGCCGCCGCCGCAGCCGACGTCCAGCAGGCTCAGCCCGGCGAACGGCGCGCGGCCCCGGCTGTCGCGGCCGAAGCGTTCGGCGACCCGGTCGCGGACGAAGGCGAGGCGGGCCGGGTTGAACCGGTGCAGCGGCGCGAACGGGCCGCGCGCATCCCACCATTCCGCCGCCTGGGCCGAGAAACGGGCGACATCGGCGGGATCGATCGACGGGCCCGCGGCGCGCTCGCCGGAGTCGCCGCCGCTTTGGGGTTTGCGCACTGATATCGTGTCGTTAGAAGCGACCATGGGCCGAGGGATGAACCCGCGCGGCCTTCCACGCAAGATGGGGCGAAACGCCACGATGACGCGGCCTGCTACCACGCGACTGGTGATGAAGTTCGGCGGCACCTCGATGGGCGACCTCGAGCGCATCCGCCGCGCCGCCCGCATCGTCGCCGCCGAGGCCGCGACAGGCAAGAAGATCGCGGTGGTGGTCTCGGCCATGGCCGGCAAGACCAATGAGCTGGTCGCCTGGACCGACGGCGCCGGCCGGCCCGCTCAGGGCCTTCCCATGTCGGACGACGAATACGACGTGGTCGTCGCCTCGGGCGAGCAGGTGACCTCGGGCCTGCTGGCCCTGACCCTGCGCAATATGGGTCTGAACGCGCGCAGCTGGATGGGCTGGCAGATTCCGATCCTGACCGACGACGCCCACGGCCGCGCCCGCATCGAGGACGTGCCGGGCGAGGTGCTGGGCGCGGCGCTCGACAAGGGCGAGATCGCCGTGGTGCCGGGCTTCCAGGGCGTGACCCGCGACGGGCGCATCACCACCCTGGGCCGGGGCGGGTCAGACACCTCGGCGGTGGCGGTGGCCGCCGCGCTGGACTGCCCGTGCGACATCTACACCGACGTCGACGGGGTCTATACGACTGACCCGCGCATCGAGTCCCGGGCGCGCCGCCTCGAAAAGGTCTCCTATGAGGAGATGTTGGAGATGGCCTCGCTGGGGGCCAAGGTGCTGCAGACGCGCTCGGTGGAACTGGCCATGGCGAAACGGGTCCCGGTTCGGGTCCTGTCCAGCTTCATCGAACCCGACGAACACGGGCGTCTGCCCGCCAACACCGGCACCCTGATCTGCGACGAGGAGGAAATCGTGGAAAAACGCATCGTATCCGGGGTCACCATGAGCCGCGACGAGGCCCGCATCACCCTGCTGGGCCTGTCGGACCGGGTCGAGGCGCCGGCCGACGTCTTCACCCGCCTGGCCGAGGCCAACGTCAATGTCGACATGATCGTGCAGAGTCAGGCGCGCAGCGAGGGGGCGGTCAACCTGACCTTCACCACCGGCCGGCGCGACGCCCAGCGGGCCGCCGAGCTGATGCGCGCGGCCCAGGACGAGATCGGCTTCGAGGAACTGCGCGTCGACGAGGACGTGGCCAAGGTCTCGGTCGTCGGTGTCGGCATGCGCAGCCACGCCGGCGTGGCCCAGACCATGTTCCGCGCCCTCGCCGACAAGGGCGTGAAATTCCAGGCCATCTCGACCTCGGAAATCAAGATCAGCGTATTGATCGACGCGGCCTATGCGGAACTGGCCGTCCGTGCGCTTCATTCGGCCTACGGGCTGGAAGCGGTCTAGAAAACAAGCGTGACGGCGCCCATCTGCGGCGCTGATCAGTTGGAGGGGCCATGCCGGTTGGCGGATTGACGACGAGGGGTCCGCGGAACCTCCTTCGCCAGATCCGCGAGGCTATGGCGGGGGCGGCTCCGGCGCAGCAACGCCTCGACGAGGTCGTCCGCATCATCGCCCAGTCGATGGTGGCCGAGGTCTGTTCGATCTATTTGCGGCGCGCCTCGGGCGAACTGGAGCTGTTCGCCACCCAGGGCCTGAAGCCGGAAGCCGTCCACGCCACCCGCCTGCGACCCGGCGAGGGCCTGGTCGGCGAGGTGGCGCGCACCGCCGAGCCGATCAGCCTGTCGGACGCCCCGTCGCACCCCAGCTTCGCCTACCGTCCGGAGACAGGCGAGGATCCCTATCACGCCTTCCTCGGCGCCCCCCTGCTGCGCGGCGGCCGGGCCATCGGCGTGCTGGTCGTCCAGAACCGCTCCGAGCGGCGCTATGACGACGAGGAAGTCGAGGACATCCAGACCATCGCCATGGTCCTGGCCGAGACCGTGGCCTCGGGCGAGCTGCTGGCCCAGGACGAGCTGCGCGACATCGAGGTGGCGCCGCACCGGCCAGAGCGGCTCAAGGGCCAGCGGTTCGCCGAGGGCCTGGCCTATGGCCACGTCGTCCTGCACGAGGCGCCGGTGCCGCCGGAGAATCTGCTGGCCGAGAACCAGCAGGTCGAGGAGATCCGCCTGCGCGAGGCCCTGATCGGGCTCAAGGCCAATATCGACTCCATGCTGGAAGGCGGGCCCGGCAAGCTGGCCGGCCAGTCGTTCGAGGTGCTGGAGACCTACCGCATGTTCGCCGACGACCGGGGCTGGAACCGGTCGCTGGAGGAGGCGGTGCGCACCGGCCTGACGGCCGAGGCCGCCGTCGACCGGGTCCGCAACGAGCACCGCGCGCGCTTCGCCACGGCGCGGGACCCCTATATCCGCGAGCGGCTGCACGATTTCGAGGATCTGGCCAACCGGCTGCTGCGGGTGCTGGCCGGCGACAAGCCGGGCGAGCGCGACCTGCCGGACGACGCCATCCTGGTGGCGCGCAACCTCGGCCCCGCCGACCTGCTGGAATATCCGCGGCACAAGATCCGCGGCCTGCTGCTGGAAGAGGGTTCGGCCGCCAGCCACGCCGCCATCGTCGCCCGGGCGCTGCAGATCCCCTGCGTCGGTCGCATCATGGGTCTGCGCGACCGCCTGTCCGAGGGCGACCTGGTCATCGTCGACGGCGAGAGCGGCGAGACCTATCTGCGTCCCCGCCCCGACATGCTGGCGGCCGTCCAGTCGCGGATGGAGGTGCGCAGCGAGCGGCAGGCCGAGTTCGCCCGCCTGCGCGACGTCGACGCCGTCACCCGCGACGGGACCCGCATCACCCTGCTGACCAACGCCGGCCTCGCCGTCGATCTGGAGAACCTCGACGCCACCGGGGCCGAGGGCATCGGCCTGTTCCGCACCGAGTTCCAGTTCATGGTGTCCGAGGAGCTACCGCGGCTCGACGCCCAGACCGCCCTGTACAAGCTGGTGCTCGACACGGCGGGCGACCGGCCGGTCACCTTCCGCACCCTCGACATCGGCGGCGACAAGGTGCTGCCCTATCTGGAGACCGAGCGGGAAGAGAATCCCGCCCTGGGACGGCGCGCCATCCGCCTCGGTCTCGACCGGCCCGGCCTGCTGCGGCTGCAGCTGCGCGCCCTGCTGGCAGCGGCGGCCGGGCGCGAGCTGCGCGTCATGTTCCCGATGATCGCCACGGTCGACGAATTCCGCGCCGCCCGCGAGCTGGTCGATGTCGAATGCGATTGGGCCCGGCGGCGGGGGCGGGCGCTGCCGGCCCTGCTGCGGGTCGGGGCGATGATCGAATGCCCGTCGCTGCTGTGGCACCTGGACGCCCTGCTGCCGCTGACGGACTTCGTCTCCGTCGGCACCAATGACCTGTTCCAGTACATGTTCGCCGCCGACCGGACCAATCCGCTGGTCTCGGATCGTTACGATCCGCTGTCGCCGCCCCTGCTCAGGGCGCTGGCCGAGATCCAGAAGAAATGCGTCGACACCGGCACGCCGGTCTCGGTTTGCGGCGAGTTGGCGGGGCGGCCGCTGGAGGCCTTCGCCCTGCTGACGCTGGGCTACACCCGGCTGTCGGCCCCCGCCGGCGGGGTCGGGCCGGTCAAGCGGATGATCCTGTCGACCGACCTGCCCGCCGCGCGGCGCGGCATGGCCAACCTGCTGGGATCGTCGTCCGGCTCGATCCGGGGAGAGCTGGAATCCCTGGCCCGGAAATTGAACGTCACGATCTGAAACCTGACGGCCTGAGACGGCCGGATGGCTAACAAATCGTTGATCGGTCAGCTCAAATGAGTTATCCACAAGTCGGAGCCGGGTGGTCCTGGGGGACGGCCGCGAACTGTCATCCCGATATGGTACAGGCCGCGGGTTCGAGTACGGCGCGCATGGAATTTCCGGGCGCGCCGAGTATGGGGTCAAGCCGAATGGCGCGGGACACGGGGAGCACCCCGAAGGAGCTTCGGGACCATCCCGACTGGAAGGACGTGGCGCCTTCCGTCACGGATGCGCCGACTCTGGGCGACGGCCTGCGCCTCGCCCGCACCCATTCCGGCCGCTCGCTGGCCGAGCTGTCCAGTGTCACCCGGGTGCCGGCGCGCTATCTGACCGCGCTGGAACAGAACGATTTCTCGGTCCTGCCCAATCGCGTCTTCTCGATCGGCTATGTCCGCGCCTACGCCAGCGCGCTCGGTCTCGACGAACAGCTGGCGGTCGAGCGTTTCAAGCGCGAAAGCCCCGATCCCTCGGTGCCGCTGCAGCCGCCGGTCGGCGTCGCCTTCGAGGAGGTGAAACGCTATTCGCCGCGCCTGATCGCCGCCGGACTGGCGCTGGTTCTGGCGGTGGTCGGCTGGAACGTGTTCCAGCGCGTCAGCCTGATGCGCGCGCCCGAGCCGTCCGATATCGCCGCCGTGCCGGAGAGCTGGACCCTCGGCGCCGTGCCGGGACAGGCCCAGGCCATGCGTCTGACGGCCCCGCATCCGGCCCCGCCCGACCAGACGGTGCCCGCTCTCTACATCACGCCTGGCCTCGAGGCCGAGCTGACCGGTCTCGACCCGGCCTCGCCGGAAGGCATCGCCGCGGCCGCCGCCAGCGCGCCGCCGGTGCAGAAGGCGTTCAATCCGCGCGGCGCCATCTACGGCGCGGCGGCCAGCGCCTCGAACGTGGTGCTGCAGGCGCGCCAGTCGGCCTATCTGATCGTCCGCATGGCCGACGGTCGGGTGCTGTTCGCCCGGCAACTGGTCGCCGGCGACGCCTGGCGCGCGCCCGCCGGGGTCGCGGCCACGGTCGAGGTGCAGGACGTCTCGGCCTTCGACGTCTATCTGAACGGCGAACACGGCGGCGCGCTGGAGGCGACCCAGACGCCGCTGGAGCGGCTGAACGCGCGCGCCCAGGCGCTGGGCCGGCAGGCGGCCGCGGCGATCACAGCCCGCACCGAAGCGGCGCGCACCGCCGCCGTCCAGGCCCAGGCCGAGGCGCAGCTTCGGGCCGCGACCCCGGTCCCGACCGCCG
>JAHJNW010000134.1 GCA_018820665.1 Alphaproteobacteria bacterium
CAGCCAGCCCTCGTCGCGGGCCATGATCGAGGCGATGCGCAGGGCGTAGCATTTCTTGCCCAGCAAGGCGTTGCCGCCGTAGCCCGATCCATAGGACCATATCTCGCGCGTCTCGGGGAAGTGGACGATCCATTTCTCGGCGTTGCACGGCCACGGCACATCGGCCTCGCCCCCGGCCAGCGGCGCGCCGAGGGTGTGGACGGCGGGGACGAAGACGCCGTCCTCGCCCATCAGGTCCAGCACCGGCTGGCCCATGCGGGTCATGATGCCCATCGAGACGGCGACATAGCCGCTGTCGGTGATCTCGACGCCGAGGGCGCTGAGGTCGGAGCCGAGCGGGCCCATCGAGAAGGGCACGACGTACAGGGTGCGGCCGGCCATGCAGCCGTCGAACAGGCCGTCGAGGCGCTGGCGCATCTCGACCGGGTCGGCCCAGTTGTTGGTCGGGCCGGCGTCGGCCTTGTCGGCCGGGCAGAGGAAGGTGCGGCTCTCGACGCGGGCGACGTCCTTGGGGTCGGAGGCGGCATGGTAGCAGCCGGGGCGTTTGGTCTGGTCGAGTTCGCGCAGCGTGCCCTTGTCGATCAGGTCGGCGATGATGGCCTGTTTCTCGGCCTCGGAGCCGTCGCACCAATGGACGCGGGCGGGCCGGGTCAGCGACGCGATCTGCTCGACCCAGGCGATCAGGCCGGGGTGGTTGGTCGGGGCCGGATGCAGGCCGGGAATTGCGGAAGCGGTCACTCGAACTCTCCTGAACGTCTGCCCGGCGATCTGACGCCGCCGTGGCCCTCCCATGCGCGTGATCACGCAATGTTTCAGCCGGAATGACATCGAAGCGATCGGGAGGTCAACCGGCGCACGTTTCAACCTCCCGCGAGCCGCGTGGTCGGGACCGCCGTGCATAATTCCGGTCGCGGCGGGCGGCGGGGCGGGGTATCGGACCGCCATGCAGACGATGGATCCGATGACGGCGACTCCCGAAGGCGCCCTCGCCTCGCCCGCCGTGGCGCGAAACCGGGAGCCGATCCTGAGCGTGCTGCGGGCGCATCTGCCGGCGCGGGGGCGGGTGCTGGAGATCGCGGCCGGGTCGGGCGAGCACGCGGTGGGCTTCGCCGCGGCCCTGCCGTCACTGGAGTGGACGCCGAGCGATCCGTCGCCAGGAGCGCGGGCCAGTATCGCGGCCTGGGCCGGGGCGGCGGCGCTGGAAAATCTGAAGCCGGCCCTGGCGCTGGACGTGCTGGACGAGGCGAGCTGGCCGGACGGGCCCTTCGCAGCCTTGGTCTGCATCAACATGATCCACATCAGCCCGTGGGCGGCGACCGAGGGGCTGATGCGGCTGGCCGGGCGGGTGTTGCCGGTCGGCGGCCTGCTGGCGACCTATGGGCCGTATCGCGAGGCCGGGGCGGCGCTGGCCCCGTCGAATGCGGCCTTTGACGAGAGCCTGCGGGGGCGCGACCCGGCCTGGGGACTGCGCGACCGGGACGAGGTGGCGGCGGCGGCGAAGGCCGAAGGGCTGGCGCTGACCTTGCGGGTCGCGATGCCGGCAGAAAATCTGATTTTGCTGTTCCGGCGGGTGACCTGATGAGCTTCTCCAAAACCTATGACGGCGACGAGCCGGTGAGGCTGAACAAATTCATGGGCCAGTCGGGCATATGCTCGCGGCGCGAGGCGGATGCGCTGATCGCCGACGGGCTGGTCTCGGTCGACGGCGAGGTGGTCACGGACGCGGGGCGCAAGCTGGCGCCGGGGCAGACCCTGAGCCTGAACGAGCGGGCCACGGCGACGCTGGCGGAGGGCGTGACCATCGTCATGCACAAGCCGATGGGCTATGTCTCGGGCCAGCCGGAGCCCAACAAGCTGCCCGCGGTCCGGCTGGTCACCGACAACAATCGCGTCGGTGAAGGCGTGACGCCCGCGGACGAGGTCTCCCTGCCCCCGATCGGGCGGCTGGACGAGGATTCGCGCGGCCTGTTGCTGCTGTCGTCGGACGGGGTGGTGGCCAAGGCGGTGATCGGGCCGGAGTCGGACCTGGACAAGGAGTATCTGGTCCGGGTGGCGGGCGATGTGACCGAGAAGAAGTTGAAGATCCTGCGCCACGGCCTGATGCTGGACGGGCGCCAGCTGAAGCCGGCCTATGTCAGCCGGATGGAGTCGTTCCGGCTGAAATTCATCCTGCGCGAGGGGCGCAACCGGCAGATCCGGCGGATGTGCGAGATGGTCGATCTGGAGGTCATCGACCTGATCCGGGTGCGGATCGGGCCGCTGAAGCTGGACAATCTGCCGGAGGGGAAATGGCGGATGCTGACGGCCGAGGAGCGGGCGGCGCTGGTCGGCCAGTCGTGAAACGGACTCAAAAAATTGGGTCCGAAGAGTCCGGAGAGTCCGTTTCGATGCGGGCCAGGTTCGAATGTCAAAGACCGGAAACGCAGCGTATCAGACCGCTACGTCAAAATCGGTCGTAGCTTCGGCCGGCGTCGCTATGATTTCCTGGCCGGCGCATAGGTGAGCTCGATCGCCTCGCCGCCGATCCGGCGGTGCGTGACGAGGCGGAGCGGCGGCCGGGGGCCGACGAAGAACGGATCGCCGCCGCCCAGCACGACGGGGTGCACGCACAGGCGGTATTCGTCGATCAGGCCGGTCAGGGCCTGCGCCAGCATCGGCCCGCCGATGTAGAGATCGCCCTCGAGATCCTGCTTCAGACGGCGGACCGTCCCCTCCACGTCGTCCGCGATCAGGGTGGCGTTGGGACCGACCGCGGTCAGGGTGCGCGACACGACCCATTTGGGTTCGGCGCGCCACGCTGCGGCGAACGCGTGCAGGTCCGGGGTCCAGGCGGGATCGTCCTGCTCCCAGTAGCGCATGATCTCGTAGAGGCGGCGGCCGTAGATGCTGCCGGCCGAGCCGCGCACCTGTTCGATGAAGTGGCGGAAGAGGTCGTCGTCCGGCCCGAATTTCTCGTGATCGACGTAGCCGTCGAGGGAGACGTTCATGCCAAAGACAAGTCGCGCCATACTGCGATCTCCGATCCGGGGTGTTGGTCGCGGACGGCCGGTCAGGCCGGGGCGTGTTCGCGGAACGTTTTCAGCTGGTCGGCGAGGGCCCGTTTGAACGCCGGCCGGGCCTCGGCGCGGGCGACATAGTCGGCGAGGGCGGGGAAGTCGGCGACGATGTCGGTGTGGCGCAGGTCGCGCAGCACATGGGTCATCAGGATGTCGGCGGCGCTGAAGCGGTCGTTGGCGAACCAGTGACCAGCCCCCAGCGCCGTCTGCAGGTCGCCGAGCCGCTTGCGCAGGAAGGCCTCGACTTCTGGCCGGCGCGCCTTCGCCCAGGCCTTGTCGGCGTTGAACAGGTCGATGCCGGCCAGTTCGGCGACGCAGGGCTCGACGCTGTTCATGGCGGCGAACAGCCAGGTCGTGACCATGGCCCGGCCGGCGTCGTCGGCGGGCATCAGGGCGTCCGAGTTCCAGGCGATCCACAGGACGATGGCGCCGCTCTCGAACATCTCGACCTTGCCGTCGCGATAGGCCGGGACCTGACCGAAGGGCTGCAGGGCGCGGTATTCGGGCGTCGACTGATCCTCGAAGCCGATCAGGTGATCGTCATAGCCCAGACCCGCCTCCTCCAGCGCCCAGCGCACGCGGATGTCGCGCACCGAGCCCTGGGCGAAGGGGGGCACCCATTTGAAGGCGGTGACCTGGATCATGGCGACGCTCCGGATGAATTGACCGGAAGGTTGATATCAACATATAATCGGGCATGTCAAATCCGGCCGCTTTCGCCACGACGCTGCACATTCGCGACCACTGCCTGTGCCTGCATGCCCAGCGGGCGGCGCGGACCCTGTCGCGGCGGTTCGACGAGGCCTTCCGGCCGCTGGGGATCACCAGCGGTCAGTTCTCGCTGCTGAATGCGATGAACCGCCCGGCGCCGCCGACCATCGGCGCCATCGCCCAGGTGCTGGCCATGGACCGGTCGACGGTGACCGCCAATCTGAAGCCGCTGGAGCGGATCGGGGCGGTGGCGGTGACGGTCGATCCGGAGGACCGGCGCGGGCGCCGCGCGGCTCTAACCGACGCGGGCCGCGACCTGCTGGCCCGGGCCACGCCGGTGTGGATCGAGGAGCATGGACGGGTCGAGGCGGAGCTGCCGGGCGACGCGGAGGCGCTGCGCGCGGGACTGCGGGGGGTGGCCTGACGGCCCGGGCTGGTCCGACTTTCAACCCGGCGTCAGCTTGGGATCGCTCATGTCCCCGTTCGGGACGAGGGACAGGCCGAATGGCGGCGGACCGGCTGCATCGGGGGAGTCGGCCTGCAGCGGCGGCGCCCCTGCCCCGCCGACGGACGGCCGGGGCGGCGGCTGATGGATCGCCAGACGACGCACGGTCTCGGCGGCTGCGGCGGCGGCGGCGGGCGGGCGGTTCTCAGCCTGGGCCGGAGCGGCCGCCGGAACGAGGGTGACCTGTCCGCACATGAAGCAGACGAGGCATCCGCTCTTGAGCTCGACCGGCGTGCGCCAGTCGCCCTCCCCGCAATGCCCGCAACGGACCGCGACCTCCGCCGGCAAACCAAACCACATGACCCGCACTCCAGACCAAAGCGCTGGTTGCACGACGACGGGCATTCGCGCCTTGTTCTGGATCAAGGTTCGATAACCGTAGTCAGGCCGCCAACATCCAGACCGCCGTAGCGATCAGCATCAGATTCTCGGTGAGAGATACGAAGGAAGGCGGCGCCCTGGATGAGCCGCCACCCGGCAGATTTCGGCGGGCGAGCTGGACGGGCGCATTACGGGGACGAAGGCCTGAAACCGCCGGGCGCGAGGGCGAGGGCCCCCGGCGCCCGGCGGCGGAGGCCTATTGCACCTGGCCGGCGGCGGCGGCGAGGGCGGCGGAATCGGCCAGCGGCTCGACCGCGTCGGCGGTGATCAGCACGGCGGGCGCCTCGGCGAAATCATTGGCCGGGCGGCCCAGCGCGCGCAGGGCGACGGCGACGCCGTCTCCGAAGGCGAACATCGCGATGCCCTTGGCGCCGGCGCGGACGATGACGGCGTCCAGCGCGGCGGCGGCGGCCTCGGTGTCGGCCGTGCCGGCCGGGACGACGAGGGCCTTGAGGGCGCCACTGTCGATGTCGGACGCCTCGGCGGTGGGCAGGACGCTGGTGCCGCCGACATTGAGGCCGCCCTCTCCGACGGACATGGGGGCCAGCGACAGGCCGCGGCCGCGCAGGATGGTCTCGGCGTCAGGCAGGTCGGCGAAATTCATGCCGCGACGCATGGCCAGGCCGATGCGGGCGCGGACGGGCGCGGGGCGGTAGCCGTAACCGGCGTTGGTGCGGGGGGCGAACGGGGCTTTGCGTTGTGCGTACAAGACGTCTCCTTCAGGGTTGTCGAACCTCCGGGACATCCACGCCGCCGAAACGGAAACGCCGCCTGCGCGGGGCGCGGGCGGGGCTGCGGGCGGATGTCAGGATGGGTCGAAGATGGGGGTTGGGACGCGAAAACTCAAGCGCAGCCGTCCGCGCCGCCCGTGCCGAGCGCCTTTCCCGATCAGTTAGCGGGGGTCGTCTGCGAGGGCGCGCTTTCCAATCCGCGCGCGGCGGACGGCTGCAGCCTGAGGAGGAGCCGGTCCAGCAGATCGGACATTTCGGCCAGCAGTTCGTCGGTCTCGCCGTCAAAGACCTCGTCGCGCAGACCGTCGGCGATGGCGTCGAGCTCGCGCACCGCTTCCGCGCCCGCGGGTTCGAGCCGGATCAGATTGGCCCTGCGGTCGCCGATCATGGTCTCCCGGCGGATCTGGCCCTGCTGTTCGAGACGGTCGAGGAGCCGCACCAGCGACGAGCCCGCCAGCCCCATCCGTTCGGCCAGCTCCGACTGGTTCAAACCCGAAGGCGCGCTGGCGAGGGCGTAAAGGGCGCTGAAGGTTGCGTCAGTATGACCGGAGACGATCAGCCGCTCGCTGAGGCGCGCCCGCCAGCGCCGGCTGCCGATGACCATCTTGTATGCGACATTAAGCTGCAGCCGCGAGCGCGCGCTGCGGAGCTTGAGGACCGAACTCAGGGCGGATGCGAGCAATGGCACGCCGTCATTATCCAGCACAGGCTTTAACAGGGCCCTCACGGACGTCCTTGCCGGAAGGCAAATCGGCGACCGTTCGTGTCCGAATGGTTCGCATCCCCAAGATGAGGGTCGCCGGCGGTTTCGCTGATTCCATCAACACGTGGACCGTAGAGACCGGCGATCATCAATCGGGACCAGATAGAATGTTCGGACCTTCCAAAGCCAATCGGGCGCTGCAGGAGCGCATCGTGCAGCTCGAGGCGGTGGTGGCCGCCATCAACCGCTCGCAGGCGGTCATCGAGTTCTCGCTCGACGGCTCGATCCTCGACGCCAACGAGAACTTCCTCAAGGTGCTGGACTATCGCCTCGATGAGGTGAAGGGCCGCCCGCACAGCATGTTCGTCGATCCGGCCTTCGCCAGGAGCGACGCCTATCAGGACTTCTGGAGACGGCTGCGGGACGGAGAATTCCTCGCCCAGAAGTACGAACGGATCGGCAAGGGCGGCAAGCGGGTGGTCATCGAGGCCTCGTACAATCCGATCTTCGACGCCGATGGAAAGCCCTTCAAGGTGGTGAAGTTCGCCATCGACGTCACCGCGATCGAGGTGGAGCGGGAGCGTCAGGAGGCCGATCGCAAGCGCGCCGCCGAGGAACTGGCCGGCGTGGTGCAGGGCACCGCTGACGCCCTGTCGAAGCTGTCGGACGGGGATCTGACGGTCCGTCTGGGAGACGACTTCCCGGCCGAGTACCGCCAGCTGGGCGAGGATTTCAACGCCGCAGTCAGCCGGCTGGAATCGGTGGTGGGCGAGATCGCCAACCACGCCTCGACCATGCACACCGGCGCCGCCGAGATCAGCCAGGCGGCCGACGACCTGTCGCGCCGCACGGAACAGCAGGCCGCATCGCTGGAGGAGACCGCGGCGGCCCTGGACGAGATCACCGCCACGGTGAAACGGACCGCCGAGGGCGCCCACCGCGCCGGGGCTTCGGTCACCACGGCCCGCGAGGAAGCCGAACGGTCTGGCGACGTGGTCAACCGCGCCGTCGCCGCCATGGGCGACATCGAGCGCTCGGCCGGCCAGATCAGCCAGATCATCGGCGTGATCGACGAGATCGCCTTCCAGACCAATCTGCTGGCCCTGAACGCGGGCGTCGAAGCCGCCCGGGCCGGCGACGCCGGCCGCGGCTTCGCCGTGGTCGCCTCCGAGGTGCGGGCCCTGGCCCAGCGCTCGGCCGACGCGGCCAAGGAGATCAAGACCCTGATCTCGGCCTCGTCCAGCCAGGTCGCGACGGGCGTGGGTCTCGTCGGCCAGACCGGCAAGGCGCTGGAGGCCATCATCGAGGGCGTCTCGGGTATCCACCACCTGATGTCGGAGATCAGCGCCTCGGCCCAGGAACAGGCCACCGGCCTCCAGGAGGTCAACACCGCCGTCAACCAGATGGATCAGGTGACCCAGCAGAACGCCGCCATGGTCGAACAGTCCACCGCCGCCAGCCACAGCCTCAGCAACGACAGCCAGCAGCTGGCCGGGCTGGTCGGACGGTTCCGGATCGGCGCGGCCGCCGCAGCCGCGCCCACGGCCGCGGTCGCCAAACTGGCCGAACGGCGCCCCGCGCCCACCCCGGCTGCGGGCTTCCACGGCGCCCAGCAGCAGCGCATCACCCGCTTCGCCCGGGCCGGCGGCGCCGCGCCCCGACTGACGGTCGCCGCCTCCGCCGACGGCTGGGAGGAGTTCTGATGGATGCCGACAACCCCAACCTGCGCGAACTGGTCACCTTCCGGCTGGGCGAGGAGCGCTACGCCATCGACATCCAGTCGGTGCGCGAGATCCGGGGCTGGAGCCCGGCGACGCCCCTGCCCAACGCCCAGCCCTTCATGCAGGGCGTCGTCAACCTGCGCGGCCTGGTCCTGCCGGTGATGGACCTGGCGCGGCGGCTGGGCGGGCCCGCCTCCGCGCCCTCGGCCCGGCACGCGGTGATCGTGATCGAATACGAAGGGCGGCTGATGGGGCTGCTGGTCGACGCCGTGTCGGGCATCCTGGGGATCGAGCCCGGCTCGCTGCAACCGGCGCCCGACCTGTCCGGGGGCGGGTCCGAGTCGCTGCTGGAGGGGATCATCACCGGCGCCGACGGCATGACCAGCCTGCTGGACCTCGCCTGGCTGGTCCCGGAGGCGGTGGCGGAGGCGGCCTGAGGACGGCGTGGAGGGGCGCCGGGTTCCGCTCCGCTCGCGGGAGCCGGCTCAGAGAAACGCCGCCACCTTCCTCTCCAGCAGGGCGACCAGCTCGGGCTGCATGAAATCGTAGTCGTCGGGGATGTCGAGGCAGATGACGCGCTTGCCCTTCAGGTGCGGTTTGAAGCGGCGCTGGAGTTTGGCGCGGTGGGCGCGCTCCATGACGAAGATGAGGTCGGCCCAGGCGAGGTGGTCGGGCGTGACCGGCTCCTCCGCATCGGGCGCCAGGCCGGCGGAGGCGGTCTCGACACCGGGGCGTGAGGCGAACACCCGCTCGGCCGTGGGGGAGCGGAGGCGGTTGCGGGAACAGAGGAAGAGGAGGTTGGTCAGGTAAACCTAGTAGCTCAGCATTGGTAGCGGTCGCGGATGTGGGTGTCGTAGTAGGTGCCCGCACTCCCGGCACCGATCAGGCCCTCATACACTGCTTCCGGGACCCCGCAGAAATCATATCCCTGCCCACCCTGCCTGAACCATATCGTCATTCGACGGTTGGCCGCGTCGTAAACGACCTCCCGGATTGCTGATGAATTCAAGGTGACCATCGGATTCCAATCGTCGCGGTAGGACCACACGTCCAACTATCAGAGTTATACGAATTTCCCTGAATGCGTTAAAGATTCCGACTCACGGTTGTGATTCGAGGTTGGCGCGTGGCGATCAGAACCTTTGATAAGCAGGCTCTCCCCTCTCGGAATAGCGAGAGTAGCTTTTCGCTATTGCTTCAATTCGACCCCCTCCAAGAGAGCCCCAGCAGTCTGTTCCGCGCGGCCGCTCAATTCGCTGATGCCTTCCAAACGCTCGACAGTGCGGCAACGCATTCGATCGACGGACACATCACAACCTCCCTAACTATTTTGGGATTCGAGAATGGATCGCTTCGGACTTGGTTCGCCTCAATACTGAGATCTATCGACGACGAAGCGCTCAAGGACCTGAATCTTAAGAAGCTAATCGGCGCGTACTTGGTCAGAGTGAAATACGCCGCTGTGGATTGGTTGGAAGACGACAACCCAAAAAAGATCGTCGAACTTGAGGCTCGTATTACCGAGGAAGCCATAAAGACAGATGTCCGCCTGATCCCCGCCTACAGCCCACCGAGTCGAGGCCTCTTACTAGATTCAGTAAGGCGCCTCGGTATGGCAAAAGAACTCTTAGCGGACGGTGACGAGGTCCATTTCGAGTCCAAATTCGGAACCCTAGAACTGGATACTCGTCAACGCCTCGACGTGACCAAAATCGAAGGTGTTGAGATTGCCTCAGAGACGACGCACCCACTCAGAGGCAGCTTGCTAACCGTCAAAAAGCCTGACTACCTCGGCCACAGCCAATGGCAATTAAAGTTCGGCGATAGAACCGTCAGGGCGACGATAGCAGACCAAGTTTGGCTTGCTCGATTTCATAGCCGCGAAGTCGGTCTTCAGCCCGGAGATGCTATTAAAGTGGACGGAGAGTATTCTCTCCTGCTCGATAAATCGGGAGCACCGTTGAGCGAGAGAGTTGTGGTCAAGCGAGTTTACGGAGTCGAGTATCAACCCTACAGCATCGCACCGCCCCTTGATTTATAGCGGAATATTATCGTGCTTCTTCCACGGGTTCTCCTGCTGTTTGTTCTTCAGCGTCCGTAGCGCCCGGATCAGCCGCCGCCGGGTCCCGTGCGGCATGATCACGTCGTCGATATAGCCGA
>JAHJNW010000135.1 GCA_018820665.1 Alphaproteobacteria bacterium
CCTGGGCCCTCGCCCGCTGGGGCGGGGAGGCGGACGGCGCGCCGCCGATCGCCACGCAGGACGACGTCCGCGACCGGCTCGCCCCCCTGCCGGTCGAGGCCCTGCGCATCCAGGACCGGACCTTGGTCCAGGCCCGCCGCTTCGGCCTCAAGCGCATCGGCGACCTCTATCCCATGCCCCGGGCCGGCCTCGCCCGCCGCTTCCGCAACGACGGCGGGGTCGATCTGGTCCAGCGGCTGGATCAGGCCCTCGGCCACGCCGGCGAGGCCCTGACCCCGCTGCGCCCGCCGCCCCGCTACCGGGCGTGGGAGACGTGGATGGAGCCGGTCAACGATTTGGAGGGGGTCGCGGCGCGCCTGCCCGAACTGGCCGCCGACCTCGCCGGCCCGCTGGAGCGCGACGGCCAGGGGGCGCGGGCCCTGACCCTGACCGGCTTCCGCTCGGACGGCCGGACCACCGCCCTGTCGGTCCGCATGGGCCAGCCGGGGCGGGACGTCGGCGTCTGGCTGCGGCTGTTCCGCGAGGCCGGTCTGGGCCGGCTGGAGCTCGGCTTCGGCCTCGACGCCCTGATGCTGACCGCCGATGTGGTCGAGCCGATCGCCGCCCGCCAGGCGGCGCTGGAGAGCGAGGCCGAGGTCAAACAGTCCGAAAGCCTCGCCGCCCTGATCGACCGGCTGACGGCGCGGCTGGGCGAGGACCGGGTGCTGACGCCGGAGGCCGAAGACAGCTGGATCCCCGAACGGGCCGACCGGCTGCGCCCGGCCCTCGGCCGCCGCGTCGTCGCCGATCCGGGCGCGGACGGTCGCCGGCCGGTCCTGCTGCTGGACCCGCCCGAGCCGATCCACGACCCGCTGTTCGACCTCCCCGACGGCGCCCCGGCCCGCTTCACCTGGCGCCGCGCCCCGCGCCGGGTGGTCCGCGCCGAAGGCCCCGAACGTCTGGCCCCGGAATGGTGGCGCGCCGCCAGGGCCCGGACCCGCGACTACTACTGCCTCGAGGACGCCGACGGCGGCCGCTACTGGGTCTTCCGAGAGGGCCTCTACGGCCGGGAGTATTCGGGCGGCCCCGGGGAGCGGGCCCCCAGCTGGTGGATGCACGGGGTGCTGGCGTGACCGGCTGGGACGGCGCCTATGCCGAGCTCGGGGCGATGAGCAATTTCAGCTTCCTCGAGGGCGCCTCCCACCCCGGCGAGCTGATGCAGCAGGCCAAGGCGCTGGGGCTGGCCGCCGTCGGCGTGGCCGACCGCAACACCCTGGCCGGCATCGTCCGGGCCCTGATGGGCGCTGAACAGGCCGACATCCGGCTGGTCATCGGCGCCCGCCTCGGCTTCACCGACGGGACCGAACTGATCGTCTTCCCGCGCGACCGCGCCGCCTACGGCCGCCTCTGCCGGCTGCTGTCGCTGGGCAAGAGCGAGGTCGTGCCGCAACCGGGCGCCGACCCCGAGGGGGAACGGATCGCCAAGGCCGAGACCCGGCTGACCTTCGACCAGGCCCTGACTCTCGGCGCCGGCATGATCGCCTTGGTCCCGGCCCCGGCCCGCCCCGACGCCGCCTTCGAGGCCCGGCTCATCGACTGGCGCCGCGCCTGGCCCGACACGGTCTACCTCGCCGCCTCGCCGCTGTGGCGCGGGGACGACCGGCGCCGGATCAACCGGCTGGCGGCCATGGCCCGCCGCGCCGGCGCGCCGCTGATCGCCACCAACGCGGTCCTCTATCACCACCCCGACCGCCGCCGGCTGCAGGATGTCCTGACCTGCATCCGCGAGGGAACGACCATCGACAAGGCCGGCCGCCGCCTTCAGGCCAACGCCGAACGCTCGCTCAAGCCGCCCGCCCAGATGGCCCGCATGTTCCGCGGCCACGAGGCGGCCCTGGCGCGAACCATGGAGGTCGCCCGGGCCTGCACCTTCTCGCTCCGGGAGCTCGAGTATCAGTACCCCGACGAGCCGGTGCCCGCGGGCTGGACGGCGCAGCGCCGCCTGATCCGGCTGACCTTCAAGGGCGCGCGGGGGCACTGGCCCGGCGGCGTTCCACGCAAGGTGCTGAGCACGATCGTCAAGGAGCTGAAGCTCATCAAGGCGCTCAAATACCCCAACTACTTCCTGACGGTGCACGACATCGTCGACTGGGCGCGAACACAGGAGAAGCCGATCCTGTGCCAGGGCCGGGGGTCAGCCGCGAACTCGGTGGTCTGCTTCTGCCTCGGCGTGACCAATGTGAACCCCGCCGAGCAGGATGTGCTGATCGAGCGATTCATGTCAGCCGACCGGGAGGAGCCGCCGGACATCGATGTCGATTTCGAGCACGAGCGGCGCGAGGAGGTCATGCAGTACGTCTACCGCCGCTACGGCCGGGACCGGGCGGCGATCGTGGCGACGATCATCCACTATCGGCCCCGCTCGGCGATCCGCGACGTCGGCAAGGCCCTGGGCCTGACCGAAGACGTCACCGCCCGGATGGCGGACACGGTCTGGGGGTCCTGGGGCGGCGCGGTGAAGGCCGAGCACGTCGACCGGACGGGCCTGAGCCGGGACGATGCCCGCATGCAGCTGGCGCTGGACCTGACGGCGGAGCTGATCGAATTCCCACGCCACCTGAGCCAGCACGTCGGCGGCTATGTGCTGAGCCGGACACCCCTGCTGGAGATCGTGCCCATCGGCAACGGAGCGATGGCGGATCGAACCTTCATCGAATGGGACAAGGACGACATCGACTTCCTCAAGCTGATGAAGGTCGACGTGCTGGCTCTGGGCATGCTGACCGCGCTGAGGCGAGGGTTCGACCTGATCGCGGAAAATTATGGGCGTCGCTTCGAGCTGCACACGGTCCCGCCCGAGGATCCGGCGGTCTACGGCATGCTGCAGAAGGGCGACTCGATCGGCGTGTTCCAGGTCGAGAGCCGGGCGCAGATGTCGATGCTGCCGCGGCTGAGGCCCGAGACCTTCTACGATCTGGTGGTCGAGGTGGCGATTGTCCGGCCGGGGCCGATCCAGGGCGGAATGGTCCACCCCTATCTGAAGCGGCGCAAGGAGCGGCGCGAGGCGCAGGAAAGGGGCGAGCCCTACGAGATCGATTACCCCAGCCCGTCGCCCGGGCATGGGCCCGCCGACGAACTGAAACAGGTCCTGCACAAGACGCTCGGCGTGCCACTGTTTCAGGAACAGGCGATGCGGATCGCCATGGAGGCGGCGAGGTTCAGTTCGATGGAGGCCAATGGCCTGCGCCGCGCCATGGCCACCTTTCGGCATATGGGCACCATCCATGAGTATGAGGGTCTGTTCGTCGGCAGGATGATCGAGCGGGGCTACGATCCCGACTTCGCCCATAGCTGTTTCAAGCAGATCAGGGGGTTCGGCGAATATGGCTTCCCGGAGAGCCACGCCTGTTCGTTCGCCCTGCTGGTCTACATCTCGGCCTGGATGAAGCATCACTACCCCGAGGCCTTCACGGCGGCCCTGCTGAACAGCCAGCCGATGGGCTTCTATGCCCCGGCGCAGCTGGTGCGGGACGCGCGGGAGCACGGGGTCGAGGTGCGGCATCCGGACGTTAACGCCAGCGACTGGGACGCCGCGCTGGAGCCCCGTGGCCCCCGGCGTCGCCACGCCCTGCGGCTGGGGCTGCGGTCGATCGACGGGTTCCGCGAGGCATGGGCGGAGCGGATCATGGCGGTCCGCGCGGAACGGCCGTTCGCCGATCTGGAGGATCTGCGGCTGCGGGCCCGGTTGCCGCCGCCGGCGCTGGACCGGCTGGCTGAGGCGGACGCCTGCGGCTCGCTGGAGCTGACGCGGCGGCAGGGGCTGTGGGCGGCCCGGGGTGCGCCGGGGGCGTCGAGCGCTCCGCTGTTCGAGGCCATGGGGCTGGAGGAGACGGACGGGCGGCCGCCGGAGGCGCTGCCGGAGCTGGCCGCGTCGGAGGAGGTGGTCGGCGACTACCAGACCATCCGCCTGTCGCTGAAGGGGCATCCGGTCAGCTTCCTGCGCGAACGGCTGACGCAGGCGGGGGCCCTGACGGCGAGGGACTATCCGGCGCGGGCCAACGGCCGGACCGTCGTCGTGGGGGGCGTGGTGCTGGTCAGGCAGCGGCCGGGGACGGCGAAGGGCGTCTGTTTCATGACCCTCGAGGACGAGACCGGGGTGGCCAATCTGGTGCTGTGGGAGAGCGTCTTCGAACGGTTCCGGCCGGTGGCGATGGGGGCGCGGATGGTGCTGGCCCGGGGCAGGGTCCAGACGGCCGAGGGAGTGACCCATCTGGTGGTCGACCATCTGGAGGACTGGACGCCGATGCTGGGCGACCTGACCCCCGATTCCGCCCCGGGATCGGCCCACCAGCCGGCCCGGGGACGACACCCGCGCGATGTGCGGGTGCTGCCGGAATCACGCGACTTTCACTGACCCCGGTGGTGTCGCCATTTCCACAGCCGGTAGGCGATGATCGGGGCGAAGCCGCCGACGAGGGCGGCGATCAGCACGGTCCAGAAGCCGCCGCCGAGGCCGTATTCCCCGACCGCCGCCCCGATCCCGGCCGCCAGCAGCGGGCCGAGCCAGGGCAGCCACGACGGGGGCTTAGGCATCCACCTTGATGACGCCGCGGCGGATCTGGTCCAGCTCGATGGAGTCGAACAGGGCCTGGAAATTGCCCTCGCCGAACGCCTGGTTGCCCTTGCGCTGGATGATCTCGAAGAAGATCGGGCCGAAGGTGTCCTGGGTGAAGATCTGCAGCAGCAGGCCGTCC
>JAHJNW010000136.1 GCA_018820665.1 Alphaproteobacteria bacterium
AGTGGCTGGCCGGCGCCGGCGGAGCCGGACCGCTGGCGTCGCCCTTCCGCCGCCAGTGAAGCTGCAATTACTAGCCACTAGCCACTAGCCACTTCTTACGGCCGCAGCGTCAGCTCCGCCGGCGTGGCGCTGAACGAGGACAGCCTTCCGAGATAGCTCATGCCGAGCAGGGAGTGCGGCAGGCCGGCCTCGACGACGAGGGCCTCGACCCGCTCGACGCGGGCGCCGGCGACAGCGACGGACTGGAGCTCGACCGGCGCGGCGCGGACCGCGCCGGAGGCGGTGATCACCGTGCCGGAGAAGTCGGCCGGCGCGAGCTTGAGGCCGAGGCGGGCCGCGTCGGCGCGGGTCAGGGCCACGACGCTGGCCCCGGTGTCGACCATGACGCGGACCGCCCGGCCCTCGATCAGGGCGTCGGCCCAGTAGTGGCCGTCGGCGGCCTTGAGCACCTGGGCGGGGGCGCCGGTCGCGGGGACCGAGATGGCGGGCGTAGCGGCCTGGGCCTGGCTGCGCAGGCCGGCCTGATCCATCCACCAGGCGGTGGTCAGGGCCGAGGCGACGGCGAGGGCCATGACGGCCGCGGAGGATGGGTCGAACCGCATGGCCATGACCTCGCACGGCTGCGGTTGGGATGCCGTGAAGAGGGATGGTTGGCGGGGGGTAAACGGGGGGTCGGGAGTGGCTGGTGGCTAGTGGCTAGTGGTTAGTGGCTGGCCAACGCCTGAGCGGCGGCACGGTCCGCGTCGCCCTTCCACCGGCAGCCGCGCTCAACCGCGCCAATCACCAGCCACCAGCCACTAGCCACTTGCCACTAGCCACCTGCCGCCGCCGCCCGCCCCGGCAGCGCCGCCATGATCGCCGCGCGTTCCGCGTCGGTGAAGCCGCTCCAGCCGGCGATCTCGGGCAGAGTGCGCCAGCAGCCGAGGCACAGGCCGGAGGCGCCGTCGACGGCGCAGACCTGCACGCATGGGGTGGCGATCGGGCGCGGTGGGCGGGGAGCTTTGGGGACGTTAGATGACATAGATAAGAAATATGGTCCGATATCGGAGTAAAAATACTTGCGCTTCGAGCTCGCCGCGATTAGTTTGATCGTGACGCGAAACGACTGGACGGGTGAAACCCCCTGCAAGCACGCCGTGTCTCTTTTCATCGCTCAGCGAAAGGAGACATCGAGGATGAACGACGAGAACCGCAAACTCCAGCACACCATGATGTCCTTCGCCCTGTGGGGCGGGATGCTGGTGAACAACCGGGGCGCCAACCGCAGCGGCGACCGGGTGGTCAGCCACCCCTCCAACTTCGTCCCATACAAGATCGACCGGGCCGGCCGCTAAGACCCCCAAAGCATGACAGAGCCCCGGCCGGCAGGCCGGGGTTTTGCGTTTCCGGCCCTCCGCGATTTCCCGGATTTGTGCCGCGGGATCGAATGCGGCACGGTCGGCGCATGACCCTGATCCATATCGAACGCCGCGGCCCCATCGAGATCTGGACCCTGGACCGGCCGGAGCGGCTGAACGCCCTGCCCGACCTCGAGGACGGCGAGGCCTTCGCCCGCGCCTGCGCCGCGGTGAACGCCGATCATGCGGTGCGCTGCGTGATCATCACCGGTGCGGGTCGGGCCTTCTCCGCCGGCGGCGACCTCAAGGCCATGCGCGACCGGCGCGACCTGTTCGAGGGGTCCGGGGCGGAGATCCGCGACCGCTACCGGCGGGTGGTGCACCGGATCGTGCGCTCGCTGTACGGGCTGGAAGTGCCGCTGATCGCGGCGGTGAACGGGGCGGCCATGGGGCTGGGCTGCGACATCGCCGGGCTGGCCGACATCCGCATCGCCTCGGGCACGGCCACATTCGGCGTGCCGTTCCTGAAACTGGGCATCTTGCCGGGCGACGGCGGGGCCTGGCTGCTGCCGCGCAATGTCGGCTACGCCCGGGCGGCGGAGATGCTGTTCACCGGCGACTCCATCGACGCGGCCACGGCCGAGCGCTGGGGGCTGGTCAACCATGTCGTCGCCCATGAGGCGCTGATGAGCGAGGCCCTGGCCATGGCCGACCGGGTCGCGGCCCATGCGCCGCAGGCGCTGCGCATGGCCAAGACCCTGCTGCGCCAGGGCCGCGACATGAATTTCGACCAGATGCTGGAGATGACCGCCGCCATGCAGGCGCTGGCGCATCTGACCGAGGACCATGCCGAGGGCGTGGCGGCGGTGCTGGAGAAGCGGCCGGCGGACTTCACCGGCCGCTGATCGTCAGCTCGCGGCCGGAGACTGCATGGCCCGGTCAGCCGTCACACCCGCCGCAGCGGCGCGCGGGGCGCCGGCGCGCTCGCCCGGTTTCATGAATTTGACCAGCACCCGCTGACCGATCAACAGCGGCGCATTGTCGGCCGAGACGACGACCTCGACGACGCGTTCGTCGGTGCGCTGCGACGGGTCCTCGGAGGCCAGCTTGCGGGCCCCGAACAGGGGGGCGCGGCGCAGGACGCGGCCGACGTAGACCTTGGACTGGTCGACCTCGGAGATCAGCTCGACCTCCTGGCCGTCGGTGACATTGGGGATGTCGGCCTCGACGATCTCGGCGCGGACGATGCGCTGGGTGTTGGGCTCGAGGTCGAACATGTTCGACACGTTCAGGGTCGAGGCGCCGGCGCCGGGGTTGGCGTAGCGGCGCACGATGCGGCCGTCCATCGGGGCGCGGATGACGGTCAGTTCGAGGTTGTAGGCGGCCTCGTTGAGACGGGCGCGCGCCGTCTGAATCGAGGCCTGCTGCGACCCGAGGCGCGCCTCGGCGGCGGCGATCTGGTCGCGCGCCTCGTCCATGCGCGCGGCGGCGACGAAGTTGGTCTCGACCAGCCGGGCGAGGCGGTCGTGCTCGCGCCGGGCGGTGCTGATGTCGACCTGGATCGAGCGCAGCTGGCTTTCGGCCTGGGCGACCTCGGCCTGGGCCCGGGCGAGGGCGAGGCGCGGCTCGTCGTCCTCCTGGCGGGCGAGGATCTGGCCGGTGGTGACGCGTTCGCCCTCCTGGACATAGACCGCCTTGACCACGCCGCCGCGGCGCGCGGCGACCTGGATGATGCCGCCCTCGACATCGGCCTTGCCATTGGCGATGGCCGCATAGGGGCTGTCGATCTTCTCGGCGGCGGCCTTCTCGGTCTCGGCCTTCTTCGCGGCGGCGCCCTGTTGCATGGCCATGAAGCCGACGACGACGAGCACGACCAGCACGAGGCCGATCCAGAGCCACTTGTTCTTGAGGAAGCGGGGCATTTTTCGGAAGTCCTTGAGGAACGGGCTAGTGCGAGCCGAGGGTGGCGTTGGGATCGGGCGTGCGGCGCTGATCGTCGAGAATGCGGCCGTCCTCGATGTGGATGACCCGGTCAGCCCAGGCCTCGAGGCGCGGGTCGTGGGTCACGCAGATGACGGCGGCGCCATGTTCAGTGGCGGCCCGGCGCAGCAGGCGGATGACCACCTGGCCGTTCTCGCCGTCGAGCGCCGAGGTCGGTTCGTCGGCGAACAGCAGGGCCGGATTCTTGGCCAGGGCGCGGGCGATGGCGATGCGTTGTTTCTCGCCGCCCGACAGGGAGTCGGGCTTCTGGTTCAGACGAGCGCCGAGACCGACCTCCTCGAGCGCGGCGACGGAACGGCGGCGCGCCTCGTCCTTGGGCACGCCCTGATATTTCAGCACGGTCATGACCTGCTGGGTCGCGGTCAGGGCCGGGAACAGGTTGAAGCCCTGGAAGATGAAGCCGCAATTATCGAGGCGGAACTTGTCGATCCGGCCGGACGAATGGTCCCAAAGATTGTCCACGTCGAGGGCGTCGACGCGGCCCTCCTCGGGCTTGAGCAGTCCGGACAGGGCGGCGACCAGGGTCGACTTGCCCGAGCCGGACGGGCCCATGACCATGGTCATCTCGCCGTGCCGCGCGTCGAAGTCGACGCCCTTGAGCACCTCGATGAAGGAGCGACCGGTCTTGAAGCGTTTGACCAGGCCCCTGGCCTCGATGGCCGACTCGCCGGCGCGGCCGTGGATTGCGGTGTTCAGGGTCATCGCAGCAGATCCGCCGGCTGGCTCTTCTTGAGGACGCCCAGCGACAGGAAGCCGGAGGCGAGGGCGATCACCAGCAGCATGATGCAGACGCCGGCGACCATCGGGATGGGGAAGGCCATGGTCAGACCGCCGCTGGTGGCCAGCAGGGACACCGCCCAGGTCAGCAGGCCGGCCGCCAGGATGCCCACGATGCCGACCCAGAAGCTGAGTTCCATGACGATGCCGCGGAGCGAACTCATGGAAACACCGAGGGCGCGCAGAGAAGCGAACTCCTTGATGTTGGCCATGATGGCGCCGCGCAGGGTCTGCCAGGTGATGGCGACGCCGATCAGGATGCCGAGTATGAGCGAGAAAATGAGGGTGATCATGATGAAGCTCTCCTTGAGAAGAGCCGCTTGGTTGGCTTGGCCGAGTTCGGCCCGCGTCCAGGCCCTGTACTGCCCCTTTGACTGGGCGTTGAGCTGGGCCACGACGCGCTCGGAATCGGCGCCGGGGCGGATGCCGACCATCAGCGGGCCGACGCGGTCGCCGGTGCTGGCCTCGCCCAGCATGCGCAGGGTGTCGCGCGACATGACCACGCCGGCCTGCATCATGTTGGGATAGCCGCGGGTGACCGCGACCACGCGCACGGTCTTGCCGTTGTAGATGGCCTTGTCGCCCAGCTTGACGCCGAGACGGCCGAGGGCGGTTTCGTCGATGGCGACGCCGAACGGCTGGCGCAGGGCCTCGACCAGTTCGGGCGAGTAGTCGACCGGGACGGTCACGGCGCCGGGGACGGCGTCGATGATCGAGACCTGGACGAACTCGGTCTTGCGCGGCGCGTCGCCCTCGACGACGTTCTGCCAGCGGCCGCCGGAGCCGTCGAGGTCGGCCACGGCGACGATGTCGGGATGGCTCTGCACCACCGGCATGATCCGCCGCGGAACGCCGGACGGGCCGCCGTTGAACAGGCCGGTGGCGCCGGGCGCCATCACCATGATGTCGGCGCTGGCGCGATCGATGGTCGCGGTGAAGGCCTTGCCGATGCCCATGAACATGCCGACCTGGGCCAGCACGAGCAGGCCCGAGAAGGCGAGCGCCACGATCGCCGCCATGTAGCGGCGCCATTCGTAGAGCAGGGTGGAAAGTGCAAGCGACATGAAAGAGATCGGCCCCCGGGGTTCGCCGTTATCTGACGGCGCCCATGGTCGGGGCCAAGTTAAATCGGGGTAAGGCTGAGTGGACGGGCTTCGCTGATCGGCGCTAGGTAGAGGGATAGCGCCCGCGCAGACGGGGCGCGTGCAGAGAGAAACATCCATGATCCGTCGTTCACTCCGATCCGCCGTTGCGGCGACCGCCTCCATCGCCGCGGTGGCCGGCTTCCTCGCCGTGGCGGCCGCCCCGTCCACGGCCCTGGCCGACGAAGGCATGTGGACCTTCGACAATTTCCCGATCCAGACGGTGAACCAGAAATACGGCACGCGGATCGACCAGGCCTGGCTGGACCGGGTGCGCAACGCCTCGGTCCGGATCCAGGGCTGCTCGGCCTCGTTCGTCTCGCCCGAAGGCCTGATCCTGACCAACTGGCATTGCGTCGTCGGTTGCGCCCAGGAGCTGTCGGACGCGCAGAAGGACTATGTGAAGAACGGCTTCACCGCCGCGAACCGCGAGGAAGAGGTGCGCTGCCCGGGTCAGACAGCCGAGGTTCTGACAGAGATCACCGACGTCACCGACCGCGTGCTCGCCGCCGGCGAGGGCCTTGAAGGCGCCGCCTTCAACGCCGCCCGTCAGGCCGAGGTCGGCCGCATCCAGACCGAGGCCTGCGCCGGGGACGAAAAATTCAGCTGCCAGGTCATCAGCCTGTACCGCGGCGGCCAGTACAGCCTGCACAAATTCCGCAAATACGACGATGTGCGGCTGGTCTTCACCCCGGAGAACCAGGCAGCCTTCTTCGGCGGCGATCCCGACAATTTCAACTTCCCGCGCTACGCCCTCGATGCCGGTTTCCTGCGCGCCTATGAGGATGGCCAGCCGGCCGTGACGCCCAGCTTCCTGAAGTGGAACGCCGAGGCGCCCAAGGAAGGCGATGTGACCTTCGTCTCGGGCAATCCGGGCTCGACCTCGCGCCTGCTGACCATGAGCCAGCTGGAGCGGCTGCGCGACCAGCAGCTGCCGATCACCCTGATCCAGACCTCGGAACTGCGCGGCCGGCTGCTGGAATATTCCCTGACCGGCGACGAGGCCAAGCGGCTGTCGTTCGACCCGATCTTCGGTCTGGAGAACAGCTTCAAGGTCTACTACGGCCAGCAGGGCGCCCTGACCGATCCGGCCTTCATGCAGACCAAGCGCGAGGCCGAACAGGAACTGCGCGCCCGTGTCGCCGCCGACCCCAGCCTGGTGCAGCAGATCGGTGATCCGTGGTCTGAGCTGGAGACTGTGCAGGGCGTCGCCCGCGACCTCTACCTGCCGTTCCGCCAGCTGGAGCAATCCGCCGGCGGCGGTTCGCAGCTGTATCAGATGGCCAAGGCGATCGTCCGCTCCGCCAAGGCCGACCTGCCGCCGGAGCGCCGCGCGCAACTGGCGGAGATGCTCGGCGCGGAGACGCCGATCGCGATCGACATGGAAGAGATCCGGCTGCGCTACTGGCTGTCGAAGACGCGGGAATACCTGACCGTCGACAATCCCGAGGTGAAGGCGATGCTGGGCCGCGAGAGCCCGGAAGCCCTCGCCGAACGGCTGATCGACGGCACCCGGATGGCCGACGCGAGCTTCCGTCGCGAGGCCGCCGGCATGACGCTGGAACAGCTGAAGGCGGCGGACCCGCTGCTGGCCTTCGTGGCCGCCAACGACGACGCGGCCCGGGCGATCGCCGCGCGCTGGGCCGCCGAGGTCAACGCTCCCACCGCCCGTTCGGCCGAGAAGGTCGCCCAGGCGCGCTTCGCGGTCTACGGCACCAACCAGTATCCGGACGCCACTTTCAGCCTGCGCCTGTCGTACGGCGAGGTCCGCGGCTGGACCTATCGCGGCGTGACGGTGCCGCCGTTCACCTACATCGGCGGCCTGTACGACCGGGCCACCGGTTCGGAGCCGTTCAACCTGGCCCAAGCCTTCGCCGACAATGAGTCGCGGGTGAACAAGGACGTCGTCTACGACTTCGCCTCGACCAACGACATCATCGGCGGCAACTCCGGCTCGCCGGTGATCAACGCCGAGGGCGAGGTGATCGGCGCCGCCTTCGACGGCAACATCCACTCGCTGGGCGGCTCGTTCGGCTACGATGGCGAGCTGAACCGGACGGTGACGGTGTCGACTGCGGCCATCACCGAGGTGCTGCGCACCGTCTATCCGAACCCGCGCATCCTCGCGGAACTGGGGGTCGAATAGACCTTCCGGCGCCAGACAGCATGACGCCCGGCGGATCGCTCCGCCGGGCGTTTTGCTTTGACCTTGCCGGCGTCAGGTCTTGGCCTGGGTCGTTTTTCCGGCCCCGGGGCCCACGCCCAGATCCGCCCCGGTGATCGGGTCAGAGTCGGGGTCGGAGGCCAGCCGGTCGGCCATGGCCTTGACCGTCGAGGCGGCCTTGCCCGTGAGCTCGACGCTGGCGCCGCCGTCTCCGCCGTCGACCGCCGCCTGGGCGTCGCGGTCATCGACCGTCTCCCACTGCTCGCCCTGGTTCCACGGCCCTTGGGCGTCGCCCTCGCCCTGGGACATGTTGTAGTATTTGTCGGCGAAATCCGGGTGGCCGGGCAGTTTGCCGGGCGGGAAGTTGGGCTGCATCGAGTACAGCGCCTTCTCGAACGACTTCTGGTGCGCCACCTCGCGCGTCATCAGGAAGGTCAGGGCGTCCTTGATGCCGGGGTCGTCGGTGACGTTGATCAGCCGCTCATAGACGATCTTGGCGCGCGACTCGGCGGCGATGTTGGAGCGCAGGTCGCAGGCCGGATCGCCGATCGAGTCGACATAGGCCGCGGTCCACGGCACGCCGGCCGAGTTCACCAGAGCCGGGGCGCCGCCGTACAGGATGGAGGTGGTGTGGCTCTCGCCGCCCTCGTTCAGGGCCATGTAGAGCGCCGCCTCCTCCTCGGCCGCCTCGGACAGCCGACCCTTGATGCCGCGGTTGAGCATGGAGACGATCGAGCCGATCACTTCGAGGTGGCTGAGCTCTTCGGTGGCGATGTCGAGGAGCATGTCCTTGCGGCCCGGGTCCTCCTCGGCGAGGGCCTGGGTGAAGTAGCGCATGGCGGCGGCCAGTTCGCCCTGCGGCCCGCCGAACTGCTCCAGCATCAGGGTCGCGAGGGCGGGGTTCGGCTCGGACACCCTGACGGTGTACATGAGCCGTTTGTTGTGCATGAACATGGATAGGAATTCCCAGCGGGCGGCATGCCCTGCCCTGCCAATCGGCCCCGCGCCCCATCGTTCCAGCTTGACCACGGAGTGAAACGCCATGTCCCGATCACAAAGACTTGCACCCTCCCTGATCGCGCTTTGCCTCGCGGCGGGCGTTCACGGAGCGGCCAACGCCGAAGAGGGGATGTGGACCTTCGACAACTTCCCGATCGCGCGCGCCAACCAGACGCTGGGGACCAATATCGACCAGGCGTGGCTGGACCGGGTGCGGCTGTCGTCGGTCAAGTTCGGCGGCTGTTCGGCGGGCATCGTCTCGGGCGAGGGCCTGGTGATGACCAACAACCACTGCGTCGCCAGCTGCGTCGCCAATCTGTCGACCCAGGCGGTCAACTACGCCGAGACCGGTTTCGCCCCGCGCACCCGCGAGGACGAGTTGAAATGCCCCGGCGGCTCAGCCGAGATCCTGACCGACATCTCTGACGTCACGACCCGGATGCACGCGGCCGGCGAGGGCCTGGACGGTCAGGCCTTCACCCGGGCGCGCGACGCCGAGGCCGGCCGGATCGAGCAGGAGGCCTGCGCCGGCGACGCTACCGTGCGCTGTCAGGTCGTCAGCCTGTACCGCGGCGGCCAGTTCAAGCTGTACAAGTACCGGCGCTACACCGACGTGCGCCTGGCCTGGGCGCCCGAAGACCGGGCGGCGACGTTCGGCGGCGACCTCGACAATTTCAGCTTCCCGCGCTTCGCCATCGATGCGGCCTTCGTGCGCCTGTACGAGAACGGCCAGCCGGCAGCGACGCCGACCCACTTCACCTGGAACGCCGACCAGCCGGTCGAGGGCACGCCGGTGTTCGTCTCGGGCAGCCCGGGATCGACCCAGCGGCTGCTGACCCAGGACCAGCTGATGACGGTGCGGGACGTGGTCCTGCCGATGGACCAGCTGCTGGCTTCCGAGCTGCGCGGGCGGCTGATCCGCTTCGCGTCCGAGAGCGAGGAGAACGCCTTCATCGCCATGGACCCGATCGTCGGGCTGGAGAACACCTACAAGCGCGGGCGAGGCCGGATGGCGGCGCTGATCGACGTCGACTTCATGCGCGCCAAGGCGGAGCAGGAAGCCGACTTCCGGCGCCGCGCCGAAGCCGGCGACGGCGGGCCGTGGGCGGCGCTGGCGGCGGTTCAGCCGATCCAGCGCGAGCTGTATCCCGCCTATGCCCTGCTGGAAGGTCGGGCCGGCGGCGGCTCGCAGCTGTTCCGCTGGGCCCAGGCCCTGGTGCGCGGCGCGCAGGAACGCGAGAAACCCTCGGCCGAACGCCTGCCCGAATTTTCCGACAGCCGCCTGGCGTCGGTGCAGTCCGGTCTGTTCGCCGAGCGGCCGACCTATCCGGCGCTGGAGCAGGTCTATCTGGAATGGTGGCTGTCCAAGACGCGGGAGTGGCTGACGGTCGATGATCCGCGCGTGCGCAACCTGCTGGGCCGGGAGTCGCCGGAGGCCCTGTCGGCGCGACTGGTCGAGGGCTCGCGCCTGGCCGATCCGGCGGTGCGGCGGGCGCTGTGGGAGGGCGGACTGGCGGCGATCGAGGCCTCGGACGATCCGATGATCCGCTATGTGCTGTCGATCCAGGACGACGCCCGCGCGGTGCGGTCCGACTGGGAAGCGCGGGTCGAGGCGCCGACGGCGCGGGCGTCCGAGCAGCTCGCGGCCTTGCGCTTCCAGACCTATGGCGACGCCGTTTATCCGGATGCGACCGGCACCCTGCGGCTGACCTATGGCCGGATCGAGGGCACGGACGTGCCGGGGCAGCGGTTCGGCGCCTTCACCACCTTCGCCGGGCTGTGGGACCGGGCGACCGGCGCGCCGCCGTTCGACGTGGCGCCCAAACTGCTCGCCGCGAAGGACCGGATCGACGGCGACACGGTGCTGAACATGGCGGTGTCATCCGACACCATCGGCGGGTCGTCAGGCTCGCCCGTCGTCAATGAGGCGGGCGAGATCGTGGGGGCGAATTTCGACTCCACCGTCCTGACCCAGCGCAACGCCTATGGCTATGACGTCAAGGTCAACCGCTCGGTGATCGTGACCACCACGGCGGTGACCACGGCGCTGCGCGACGTCTATGGCATGGAGCGGCTGGTGGCGGAGTTGGGGGTCGCTGAGTGATTAGTGGCTAGTGGCTAGTGGCCAGTGGCTGGCCGCCGCCGGTGCGAAGGCGCGGCCCGCGCCGCCCTTCCGCCGCCAGAGAAGCAGCGACCACTAGTCACTAATCACTAGCCACTAGCCACGCCTCGCAGCGGCTAGAGCTGGCTCATCTTCTGCTGGGCCTTGGCGAAATACTGCCAGCCGGTCCAGACGGTGACGATGGCGGCGAGCCAGATCAGCACATAGGCGAAGGTCTGGAAATGCGGCTGCCATTCCAGCGGCAGGCCGAAGCCGTCCCACAGCAGGACCAGCTGAAGCGCCGCGAGGGCGACCATCTGCAGGGTCGTCTTCCACTTGGCCAGCAGGGTGACCGGCAGTTTGACCTTGCCCGCCACCGTCTCACGCAGGGCCGAGACGGCGAACTCCCGGAACAGGATCAGGCCGCAGGGAATGGCGATCTGCGGCACCGAGCCCCAGGCCAGGACGCCGAGGATAGCGCCGGTGACGAGGATCTTGTCGGCGATCGGATCGAGGATCGCGCCCCACCGGGTGGTGGCGTGCCAGCGGCGGGCCAGATAGCCGTCGACCCAGTCGGTCGAGGCGGCGACGATGAAGATGACGAAGGCGGTCCGGCCGAAGCGGAACTGGTCGTCAGGGCTCAGATAGTTGGAGAGCATGGGAATGCCCTGCGGCGCCGCCCCGGCCAGGATCAGGAACATCACCACCCCGGCGATCAGGCGCAGGCCGGTGAGAATGTTCGGGATGGGGTTGGCGTGGTGGGTGGGGGTCATGGAGGACATCCTGCTTCAACGCCGATGTGCCACGCTTCGATGCGTGAGGCGAGGCTACAGGGCCGTGAAGCGACCCGGGCCGGCGAGGGCGCGAAGAATTCCGTCGGCGATGCCGAAATGCAGCCCGGTGAGGGTCAGTTCGCCGGCGGCCTCGCGCTCGGCGATCCAGGGGAAGGTGCGCAGGTTTTCGATCGACAGCCGCACCACCGCCTCCTCGGCGGCCTGTTCGACCTGATCGGGCTCGACCGCTTCGGCGACGCGGCGGACCACGGGCGCGCCCTGCCGGACCCAGGGGGCGACGAAGTCCTGGCAGTTGTCGGGCGCGCCGTTGAGCATGGCGTTGACCCCGCCGCAGTGGGCGTGGCCCATGACGACGATTCGGGAAACGCCCAGGACCTTGACCCCGAACTCCAGCGCCGCCGAGACGCCGTGCAGCAGGCCGTCCGGCTCGTACGGCGGCACCAGATTGGCGACGTTGCGAACCACGAACAGCTGGCCCGGGGCCGTGTCAAAGATCAGGGCCGGGTCGGCGCGGCTGTCGGAACAGGCGACCACCAGGGTATGCGGGCGCTGGCCGTGGGCGGCCAGCGCCTCGTACTCGGCCTTGGCGGCCGGCCAGCGTTCGCTGCGGAAGCGGCGATAGCCCGCGGCCAGTTCGTCAGATGACTCGCTCATACCCGCGCCATGCCCCAATCCCCGGACGCGCGCCAGCCCGATCTCACTGGCCGAGGCCAGGATTGCGGGCCTCGAAGACAACAAAATCCTCGGCGACGTCGATGTCGCGGCGGCGCGCCCGTTCGAGATCCTCGCGGCCGGCTTCATCCCCCAGGGCGAGACGGGCGAGGCCCAGGCCATAGATGGACGGGGCCTGATCCGGCGCGGCGGCCACGGCCCGCTCGTAGTCGGCCCGCGCTTCCTCGTACCGTCCCATCTGCAGCAGGACCATGGCCCGGCTGTCGATGAAGGCCGCTTCCCCGGCCGCCAGGGCGGCGTTGCAATCGGCCAGCGCCTGATCCAGATCGAACGCCTCCAGCGCCTGCGCCCAGCAGACATTGTTGAGCAGCACCGGGTCGCCCGGCCCCATCCCCCGCATGGCGGAAAAATCGGCGCGCGCGCCCGCGGCATCCCCGAGGGAGGCGCGCAGCTGACCACGGAGGCCCAACAGGCTGGTCGAGTCGGACGCGGTTTCGAGGGCGCGGTCCAAAACGGGGAGCGCCTGCTCCGGACGCCCCGCCCGCCTGTCGAGGCGGACCAGCGAGTCCAGGGCCACATCATCCGCCGGGTCGTCGTCGAGGCGCGCGGCGATGAGCGCGCGGGCCTCCTCGCCGCGATCGAGACGGATCAAGGCCCGCAGTTCGCCGAACGCACCGGTCGGACTGGACGGAGCGGCGGTCTTGAGCGCGCGGTAGTCGGCGAGGGACCGTTCCCAGCGGCCCAGCTGGTAGTAGGCCGCCCCGCGCGCCGACAGGGCCGTCACATCGGACGGATCAAGCCGCAGCGCCACCGAGAAGGCGACGACCGCCTCGTCGTACCGGCCCTGACCGTAGGCGGCCAACCCCTGACCGACGGCCGCCGCCTGATCAGCCGGATCAAGGTCGACGGCATGGTCGTAGTCCGCGCGAGCGCCGTCGAAATCACGCGCCGCGGCCCGGGCCGCGCCCCGCGCCCGCACGGCCTCGGCGTTGTCGGGATCGCGTTCGATCGCGGCATCGAGCAGCGCCAGGGCGCCGTCATCGTCGCCGGCGGCGCTGAGGCGGCCGGCGCGGGCCACGAGATCGGCCGTGTCGCTGTCGCCCGGCTGCTGGCGCGCGGCGTCGCCGCTGGTCGCCACATAATCGGCCGGAGCGCGAAGGCGCAGCGGCAGGGCCGATGCGGTCTCCGCGCGGGTCCGCGCCGCGACCATGTCGTCGGCGCTGATCTCGGGCGTCAGACTGGTCAGGGTGACGGCGACCTCGGCGACACCGTCGGTCAGCGCGCCACGGCGTTCCATGCGAAAGCCGCCGCCTTCCATCACCTGATCGCCACCCTCCAGCTGGAAGCCCTGACCCTCATAGGGCAGGGCCACGCGGACAACCGAACGCGTCATGGTGGGATGGCTGATGGCGTAGGGGGCGTCGCTGAAGCGGGCGAGGACGCCCTTGCGCTCGCCGCTGACCGGCAGAACCAGCGCGGTGTCCGGCACCGCCATGACGCGCCCGCCGGTCCCGTTGATCCAGCTGGTCCGGGTCGAACCGCGCATGATCAGGCGGAGCACATTGCCGGGCTCGTCGTAGCGGCTTTCGACGGAGTCGATGGTCGTCCCTGTGTCGGCGCTGTCCCATTGCGCCTTGAACATGGTCTCCAGCTGGTCGGGCGGGATGCTTCCGAACTGGCGGCGCGCGGATGTGGCGTAGTCGCCGCGGTAGACAATCTCGAGAGTCAGGTCCGCGTCCGCGTCCAGACCCGCGCGCGCGTCCATGTCCATGACGACCTCCATGGTCGGGACGGTCAGCGGCGGCTGGACGATCGGTTCGAGGCCGGCGCCGGCCGCCCGGACCGGCAGGCCCCAGTGGTACGGCGGAGGCACCAGGCCGTCGAGCGTGCGGTCCCCGATCCGGGTGCCGTCCATCCAGTAGGCGGCGCCGTCGACATCAGCGCGGACGATGACGTGATCGAACCACGCCAGAAGCGGCATCTGGGCGTCCAGCCCGTCGCCCCAGCGGGTGCTGACCAGAACCGCCTCGGCCTCGATGCCCAGCCCCTTGAGCAAGGCCAGAAGCAATACGGTCTTGCCCTTGCAGTCGCCGTAGCGGCTGCGCCAGACTTCATCGGCCGAGGCCGGCGTATAGTTGCCTTCGCCCATGGACAGGGCGAGGTAGCGGACCTGGTCCTCGACCAGCCGCAAGGCCGCCATGGCCCGGCCCGCATCGGTATCGTGGGTCGCGCGGATCCGTTCGATTTCGGCCAGCAGCGGCGAGCCGGCCTCCAGCGTCGCGCCCTGCTCATAAAGCGGAGCCATCAGCCGGGAGGCGTCAGCCCAGTCGACGAAATCGGTGAACTGGACCGTGCGGGACACGGTGAAGCGGGTGGGGATGTCGTCAGGGAAGCGTTCAGGCGTCAGGTTTCGGGCGTCGATCTCATACACCCAGTCCGGACCGACGCGGCGCGGGCGGACGTCCGCCCATGGCGCCGAGGCCATGACGCGCATCGGGTGCTCGTCCGACCAGCTGGCGCGCAGGTGGTAGTGATCCAATGACTGGCCTGAGTTGGCCCCATCGAAGGCTTCGAGGTGCGGGGCCAGCACCCCGAGGGTGTCATGGATGGTGTACGCCAGCTCGAGAATGTCGCCGACGCGCAGGTCGCGTGGCTGAAGGGTGGCGGTGAGCTGACCGTCCAGCATGGCCGCCTCGAGGTTGTTCTCGCGGCGGATGGTTTCGAACTCCTGATTGGCGAGCACGTCGATGGTCTCGCCCTCGCGGATGATGCGCAGGGCGTGGACCTGGATGGTTTCGCGCGGCGGGCTCCAGACGAGGCTCACCGTTCCGACGTTGCTCAGGCCCTGACGGGTCAGGACTTGAAAGCGCTGCAGCGTGTAGGTGTGGGATCCGGTCGTGTCGAAGCGGATCTGATGGTTGATCGTCAGCACCCGGACGGCCGCGTCGCCGACGGCGGCGGTGGGTTGATCCGCCGGAAGCGTCTGCACCCAGGCCGGAGCGGGCGCGCGTTCCACCTGCTGCGCCGACGCGGTCGTCGCGAACATGATCAAGGATGCGGCGACCGCCGCGAACCAGTTACCAGTCATCAGAGTCCCCCTACTCCCGCTCAGGTTTAGCACGGAGACGAGGAACCGCCAGAGCTCGGGCTTCAGGCCTTGCGGAAGAAGGCGTGGATGCGTTCGGCGAGCGGCTGGTTGATGCCCTCGACCTTGACGAGGTCGGCGACGCCGGCGCGGGAGACGCCCTTGGCCGAGCCGAAGGCGTGCAGCAGGGCCTTCTTGCGGCCCGGACCGACGCCCTCGATCTCGTCGAGCGGGTTCTTCTTGATGTCCATCGAGCGGCGGGTGCGGTGGGCGCCGATGGCGAAACGGTGGGCCTCGTCGCGCAGCCGCTGCAGATAGTAGAGCGCCGGCGATTTGAGCGGCAGCATGAAGGGCGGCTTGCCGGGGATGAAGAACCGCTCCAGCCCGGCGTCGCGGTCCGGCCCCTTGGCCACACCGACCACGGCGATGTCGTCAACGCCGAGATCGGCCATGACGGCGACGGCCTCGGCCAGCTGGCCGGCGCCGCCGTCGATCAGCAGCAGGTCGGGACGGATCACCTCTTCGCCGGCCTCCTCGTCCTTGACCAGGCGGGCGAAGCGGCGCCGCAGCACCTCGCGCATCATGCCGTAGTCGTCGCCCGGGGTCAGGTCCTCGCCGCGGATGTTGAACTTGCGGTACTGCGACTTCTGGAACCCCTCGGGCCCGGCGACAATCATGCCGCCGACGGCGTTGGTCCCCTGGATGTGGGAGTTGTCATAGACCTCGATCCGCTCGGGGCGGCCCTCAAGACCGAAGGCCTCGCACACCTCGTCGAGGATCTTGCCCTGGGCCGAGCCCTCGGCCATGCGGCGGCCCAGCGCCTCGCGGGCGTTGGTGAGGGCGTGGTCGACCAGCGCCTTGCGGTCGCCGCGCCGCGGCAGTTCGATGGTCACCACGCGGCGGCCGTCGACGGTCTTGGCCTTGAGCGAAAAGGCCTCTTCCAGCAGCTCCATCTCGTGCGGCCGGACATTGGTCAGGATCTGCCGCGGCACCGGGCGGTCCTCGTAGAACTGACCGAGGAAGGCCGAGAGGATTTCCGGATCGGTGTCCGCGCGGTCGACTCTGGGGAAGTAGGCGCGGCCGCCCCAGTTCTGGCCGGCGCGGTAGAAGAAGACCTGGACGCAGGCCTGACCGCCGTCGGAATGCAGGGCGAAGACGTCGGCCTCGGCCACGCCCTCGGCGCTGACGGAATTCTCCATCGAGATGGCCGACAGGGCGCGGATGCGGTCGCGGACGCGGGCGGCCTGTTCAAAATCCATGGCGTCGGAGGCGGCCTGCATCTCGGTCGACAGGCGGGCGATGACGGCGCGCGACTTGCCGCGCAGGAAGGCCTCGGCCTCGTCGACCAGTTCGCCATAGTTCTCAAGCGAGATCAGGCCGGTGCAGGGGGCCGAGCAGCGCTTGATCTGGTGCAGCATGCAGGGCCGGGTGCGGGTCTCGTAGACGCTGTCCGAGCAGGAGCGCAGCAGGAAGGCCTTCTGCAGGGTGGTGAGGGTGCGGTTGACCGCCCAGGTCGAGGCGAAGGGGCCGAAATAGTCGCCCTTCATGGTGTGGGCGCCGCGATGCTTGCGGACCTGGGGGGCGCGGTGGTCGCGGCGGATCATCAGCTCGGCGAACGACTTGTCGTCGCGCAGCACGACGTTGAAGCGCGGCTTGAGCTTCTTGATGAAGCTGGACTCCAGCAGCAGGGCCTCGGTCTCCGAGGCGGTGATGACCAGCTCCATCGAGCGGGTCAGGGAGACCATCAGGCCGATGCGCTGGGTGTGGAAGCGGCCCTGGGCGTACTGCAGCACGCGCTTCTTCAGCGAGCGCGCCTTGCCGACATAGAGGCAGGACCCGTCCTCGCCATACATGCGGTAGACGCCGGGCTTGTCCGGGGCGCGCCGGGCCTCGTCGCGAATCAGGTCCGCGGCGACCAGCGGAACGGGCAGCGCCTCGGGCGGCGTCTCGGCGGGTACGGGAATCGTCTCCTCGGTCATCGGGACCGATATAGGCCTAGAAGCGGCGGACCATAAGGACGCCGCCGACGACCATGGCCACGCCGGCGATGCGGCCCCAGCTGATCGGGTGTTTCGGCACCCCCATGGCCCCGAAATGATCGAGGCCGATGCTCAGCAACAGCTGACCAGCCACCATCAGGGTGATGGTGGTGGCCACGCCGAGCCGCGGCACACCCCAGGCCGCGGCGACGACGAAGATGGCGCCGTACAGCCCGCCGACCCAGGCGTACCAGGGCAGGGCGCGCGAGGCGGCGATATCGGGACGGGTCTGCAGGAGAACGGCGAGAATGCCGAGCGCCGCCGTGCCGACCGCGAAGGAGACGAAGGCGGCGTTCACCGGCGAGCCGACGGCGCCCATCATCTTCGCATTGGTCGGCGCCTGCAGGGCGGTGGCGGCGCCGCCGAAGACGACGGCCAGCATGGCGAGAAGAGAGGGGTTCATTCGGGGCTCGCTACCAGCTTGTCGCGCGTTCCGCACCGTCGAAAACCTCGGCCAGGCGATCGCGGGTCGCCCGGTGAGTGTCGGACGGCAGGGCGTGGGGATCGAACCAGCCGATCTCGGCGATCTCGCCCCGGCTGGTCCGTTCCGTCAGGGTGAAGCGGTCGATGCGGTAGACGAGGACGTGGTCGCCGCGGAAGAAGCGCTCATTGGAATGGACCCCGAGCAGGATCGGGCGGCCTTCGACGATGAGGCCGGCCTCCTCGTGCATCTCGCGGTCGAGGGCGTCCTCGCAGGTCTGGCCGCGCTCGACGCCGCCGCCAGGCAGCCACCAGCCGTGCAGATAGGTGTGTTTGACCAGCAGGACCCGACCCTCGCCGTCGACCGCCAGCCCGCGCACGCCCAGGGTCATGCCGCGGCTTAGCCGCGACGAGGCGAAGAACAGGGGCCGGGTGAAGGGCTCGATACGGGTGCGCCACGTCGTCATGGGCGGACGATAGGGCCTGACGGCTGCTTGAACAGCGGGGCCGGGCGCTTTATTGCGGGCGCCGACACAGGAGCGTTTCCATGCTGGCCCTCTACATCATCCTCGGCTTCGTCGCCGTTCTCGCCGCCATCAACTTCATCGAGTTCGGCCGGGTTGACTGAGCCGTCGGCCCGGGCCGTCAGCGCTCGGGGGGCCGCCCTCGTCACCGGCGGGGCGCGGCGCATCGGCCGGGCGATCTGCCTTGAGCTGGCCAGCGCCGGCTTTGACATCGCCGTTCATCATCACACCTCGGACGATGAGGCGGCCGGGCTGGTGCGCGAGATCGAAGGCCTGGGCCGTAGCGCCGTGGCCCTGTCGGCCGACCTGAGGGACATGGTCGGGACCCGCGACCTGATCGATCAGGCGGCCGAGGCCCTCGGACCGTTGGCGGTGTTGGTCAACAACGCCTCGGTCTTCGCCGACGACCGGCTGGACACCCTGACCGGCGACAGCTGGGGCGAGCACATCGACACCAATCTGCGCGCGCCGGTGCTGCTGGCCCAGGCCTTCGCGCGGCAAGCGCCGGACGACTCGGCCATCGTCAATATTCTGGACCAGAGGGTGCTGAAGCCGGATCCGCGGTTCTTTTCCTACGGCCTGTCGAAGGCCGCCCTGTGGCACGCCACCCGGACGATGGCCCAGGCGCTGGCGCCGCGCATCCGGGTCAATGGCGTCGGACCGGGCCCGACCCTGCCGTCGATCCACCAGACCGACGAGGATTTCGCCGCCGAAGCCGCCGCCGTGCCGCTGGCCCGCGCAGGAAACCCTGAGGCCGTGGCCGCCGCCGTGCGATGGCTGGTGGACGCAGAGCTGGTGACAGGTCAGATGATCGCCGTCGACGGGGGCCAGCATCTGGCCTGGCGGACCCCGGACATCGTGGAGTAGCCCGTGGCCGCCTCATCCCCCCTGCCCTTCCCGAGCGCCGACGCCGCCCCGGGCGTTCGCCGCGAGAGCCTGAGCGTGTTCGTGCGCGGGCTGGAGGTCGCGGCCGGCATCGGCGTGCACGACCATGAGCTGGGGCGACTGCAGCGGCTGGTCATCGATGTCAGCCTCGAGCTGACGCCGGCGGCGATCGAGCGGCTGGCCGACACCATCAACTATGAGACCGTGGCCGAGGCGGCGCGGGCCATCGTCGCCGAGGGTCACATCGGCCTGGTCGAGACCTTCGCCGAACGCCTGGCCCTGGCCATGCTGGCGGACCCGCGGGTGCGGCGCTGCACGGTCCGGATCGAGAAGCCCGGCGCCCTGGACGGCGCCGTCGCCCCCGGGTGCGAAGTGACGCTGGCGCGCTGAGCCGCGTTCGACGGTTGCGCCCCGGGCGGCGGGCCGTCATTCTGACCCAAGGACACGAAGGACCCCCATGGCCGAACCTGGCGATCCGCACACTCCGGACGATCACGACGACCTGATCGGCTTCGCCTCGCCGGCGTCGTTGCAGGGACGCGCGCGGACGCCGGTCGAACCGGAGGTCGAGGCCGAGCTGGAGACGGCGCCTGGGCGCGAACCCGGGGCCCCGCCCGAGCCGGACTTGTTCACGCCCTACGCCGCCAAGGCTCCGGTCGAGCCGGAACCCGAGCCCTTGCCCCGCGCCGAACCCCCGCCCGAGGCCATCCCGCCTTCGGCGATGCAAGCCGCGGCGCACCCCGAACGGCCGATCTCTGCGGCCTCGGTCTTTGAACCCTCGCCCGGGTTCCCGACCCGCTCGCGCCGACGGGAGCCGGCCGCCATCCCCGGCGGCGGCATGGGCCTGTACGCCGTCTATGCGCTGATCCTGTTCGCGGTGCCGACGCTCGGCGTCTCGGCAATCATCGGACTGTTCGCGGTCACCGGACGGGCCGGGCCGGAAGACCCGCTGTCGCTGTCGCACTTCCTCTATCAGCAGCGGACCCTGTGGGCCGCCGCCGTGGCGGTGACGGTCGGGCTGATTTTCTTCCTCGTGCCGTTCGGTCTGGGACCGGCGATCATGTTCCTCGCCGCCCTGTGGCTGGTCGTGCGCGGCGCGTCTGGCGTGTGGGCGCTGAAGGCGGGACGGCCGATCGCCAATCCCCGCGGCTGGTGGATCCAAGGAGCCCTGTGATGACCTCGACACCCCCCGACAACGAACCCCGGTTCCGTTCCGGCCATCCCGAAGAGGGCAAGGTCGCGGCGCTGATCGCCTGGGCGCTGTACATCCTGTCCATTCCCAGCGCCAACGTGCTGGTGCTGGTGGGGCTGGTGGTCGCCTATGCGGGACGCGGCTCGGCCAGCGGCCTGCCGCTTGAGCATCTGAACGCCCAGATCCGGCTGTTCTGGTCGGTGTTCTGGTGGACCATCGCCTGCTGGGCGGCGATCGCGGTCAGCGCCATCGCCAGCGTAGTGCTGATCGGGATTCCGTTCCTGTTCTTCTTCCTGCTGGTCTGGTTCCTGATCAGCGTCTGGTTCACGGTGAAGAGCATCGTCGGCCTGATCAACCTGCTGGGCGACCGGGCGCCCTGAGGCGCGAAACCGGCGAGACCATCGGTTGATGGGGAACAGGGCGCGGCGCCCCGGGTTGGCCCTGCGTCCGAATGCCGACACCGGGATGGAGCCTGACGATGACCGATTTCCGAGACGTCCCTGACCGCCAAAGGTTCGAGCAGGGTTTCGCCGACCCCGACGGCGAGATGCGCTGCGTGCACGCGGATTATGCGGTTCAGGGAAATGCGCGGATCATCCTGCACGTGGAGGCCGAGCCGGCGCTGAGAGGCACGGGGGCGGCGAGCACCTTCATGCAGTCGCTGGCGGAACACGCCCGGGCCGAGGGGCTGAAACTGGCCCCCCGGTGCAGCTACGCCGTCGCCTGGCTGAAGCGTCACAGCCAGTACGACGACGTTGTGGCCTAGAGCAGGCGATCAGCCTCCCGAATAGCCGCCGATGACCGGCAGGATCTCGCCGGTGATGAAGCTGGAGCACTGCGGCGAGGCGAGGAAGACGTAGGCAGGCGCGATCTCTTCCGGCTGGGCGGGACGCTTCATCACCGTCTGCGCGCCGAATTTCGCGACCTTGTCGGCCGGCTGATCGGCGGGATTCAGCGGCGTCCAGACCGGCCCCGGGGCGACCACATTGACGCGAATGCCGCGCGGCGCGAGGTGGGTTCCCAGCGAGCGGGCGAAGGCGTGGATGCCGCCCTTGGTCATGGAATAGTCGAGCAGGCTGTCATTGCCCAGGATGCCGGTCACCGACCCGGTCATGACGATCGAGCCGCCGGCCTTCAGGTGCGGGACCGCCGCCTTCACCAGGTTGAAATAGCCATAGAGGTTGGTCTTCAGGGTGCGGTCGAAATGTTCGAGGGTCAGGTCCTCCAGCGCCTCGACATGTTCCTGGAAGGCGGCGTTGGGCACGACCACGTCGAGCCGGCCGAAGGCCTCCAGCGTCGCCTTCACGGCCGCCTCGGAGAAGGCGGGGTCGGCGACGTCGCCCTGGAGCACGATCGCCCGACGGCCCTCGGCTTCGACAGCGGCCTTTGCGACATTGGCGTCGTCCTCCTCGTCGAGATGGCAGATGGCGACATCGCAGCCTTCCCGCGCGAACAGCACCGCCACGGCGCGGCCGATGCCGGAGTCGCCGCCGGTGATGATGGCGGCCATGCCGTCAAGCTTGCCGGAACCCTTCCAGAACGGCGCATCGTACATCGGCGCGGGATCGAGCGCCGCCTCGTCGCCGGGCTTGCGCTGGTGCTGCTCGGGGAAGGGCGGCTCGGGATATTTGCGGGCGCCGGCCTGGACCGCGCCCTCGTCCTTTGAGCCGCCGCCTTCGCCAGCCTTGGCGTCGATGCCGGCCTGGATGTCGCGCTGCTGGTCGGCGATCTTTTCGGCGCGAGGTTCAAAGCGGTCGGTCATGGTCGGCTCCTGTTTCGGGGATGACCGGAAAGGCGCTGGAGCCGCCGGGTGTTCCCGCGCATGATGCCGCGGCAGGTTCAGGAGGCGACGATGCCCGCGGTTGATCTCGAAGCGCTGGGGGCCGTCGCGGGGCCGATGCAGGTGTGGATCCTGCCCGCCCTGCTGGGGCTGGGACTGGCGTCGGCGACCGGCCTGCGCACCTTTCTGCCGCTGCTGATGCTGGCGCTGGCGGCGCGGTTCGAGGTGTTCGGGGTTCGGCTGATCGACCAGATGGACTGGCTGGTGTCATGGCCGGCCATCGCGGCGCTGGGCGTGGCGACGATGGCGGAATTCCTCGGCGACAAGGTCCCCGCTATTGACCACGGACTCAATGCGGTCGGCTATGTCACCCGGCCGGTCGCCGGCGCGATCGCGGCCGGCAGCGTCTTCTGGGCCGTCGATCCGGCCATGGCGGCGGTGGCGGGACTGATCGTCGGGGCGCCGGCGGCCCTGGCCTTCAACGCGGCCCAGACCGGGGTGCGGGTCGGCTCTACGGCGACCACGGGCGGACTGGGCAATCCGGTGGTGTCGCTGATCGAGGACGTGCTGGCGGTCGTGACCGTGATCGTCGCCTTCATCGCGCCGATCCTGATCCCGGTGGTGCTGATCGGGCTGGCGGTGATCGTGTTCCGGCTGGCGCGGCGTATCCGGGAGCGGCGTACGCCCCGGCCGGCCTAGAGCGAGCGGCTGACGATCGCCTTCAGGGTTTCGGCTCTCGCCGGCAGATCAGCCGACAGCCGGTTGGCCAGTTCGCGGGCGCCCACCGGATAGGCGTCGCCGCCGTCGGCGATGTCTTTCGCCATGCGCGAGGCCTCCATCAGCACGCGCTCCAGCGCCTCGACCTGCTCGACCGCCAGGGCGCGGGCCTCGAGCTGAAGCCGGCGCACCCGCTCGGACGTGGTCTCGGGCGAGCGCATCAGATCGTAGATTTCCGCGTCGCCGGGAATGACGCGCAGATCAGGCTTTGTGGTCGAGCTCTTGGACATGATTTACTCCTGCCAAGCCGAATGCGAAGCGGCGCCGCCCCGTTCCCGGCAAGCAGGGTAAAGGGCTGACAACCGTCGCCGGTGTGTTTCTGTTGCATCACAACCCGTCGGTCGCGGAACTGTCTTTTACGCCGCCTCTGTACGGCGGTCCGTGCGGGCCTCCGCCTCGCGAACGGCCTCGACGGCGCGGTCGACGACTTCCAGATCCGCGCCCGGTCTGACCGAGTCCACGGTGAGGATGCGGCGGAAGGCGCGAGCGCCGGCGCGGCCGTGCATCAAACCCAGCATGTGGCGGGTCATGGCCGGCAGGTGAACGCCCTCATCCAGCCGCGTCGCCATATAGGGCCGATAGCGATCAAGGGCGGCGAAGGCGTCGACATCGGGCGCCGTGGCCCCGAACAGCCGCCGGTCCGCCTCGCCGAGGATGGCCGGCTCATGATAGGCCGCGCGGCCCAGCATGACGCCGTCCAGTTGCACGCCGTCGGCGTCGTCCAGATGGGCCTCGGCCTCATCCATCGAGGCGACGCCGCCGTTGATCGTCACCGACAGGTGCGGGCGCTCGCGCTTCAGCCGGCGCACGAGGGCGTAGTCCAGCGGCGGGACGTCGCGGTTTTCCTTGGGCGACAGACCTTTGAGCCAGGCCTTGCGGGCATGGACGATGAAGACCTCGACGCCGACGGCGGCGCAGGCGTCGACGGTCTCGAACAGGGATGTCGCGGGGTCCTGATCGTCCACGCCGATGCGGCATTTGACCGTGGCGGGGACGGCGACGACCGACTGGATCGCCGCCATGCAATCAGCGACCAGCTGCGGCTCGCGCATCAGGCAGGCGCCAAAACGGCCGGACTGCACGCGGTCGGAGGGGCAGCCGACGTTGAGGTTGATCTCGTCATAGCCGAAGGACTCGCCGATCCGCGCGGCCTCGGCCAGCTGGTCCGGGTCGGAGCCGCCGAGCTGCAGGGCGACCGGGTGTTCGAGCGGGTCGAAACCCAGCAGCCGCTCGCGGTCGCCATGGAGCACGGCCGGGGCGGTGACCATCTCGGTATAGAGCAGGGCTCGGGACGTCAGGGTGCGATGGAACGCCCGGCAGTGCCGGTCGGTCCAGTCCATCATCGGGGCGATCGAGAGGCGGCGGTCCATCGGGCGCGGTCCATACACCGAACCGGGCGGCGATGCGACCATCGGGGGAACCGTGGCGGTCCCTGACGGTTGTCGGGGTCTCAAGGAGGAATTTTCCATGATCAGACCACTTCTCGCCGGCGTCGCCTGCGTCGCTCTTCTCGCCGCCTGTAACCAGGAACAAACGCCCGAGCCTGTCGACAACGTCCAGGACATGGCGTCCGCGCCGGTCGGACAGATGTCGGCCGCGACGCTCGGCGCCAATACCGTCGGCGGCTATGTGCCGAACGCGGCGGAAGGGGACATGTATGAAATCATGGCCGCCGACATCGCCCTGGAGCGTTCGCAGAATGCGCAGATCCGGGAGCTGGCCCAGATGATCAAGACCGATCACACGGCCGCCTCCAACGCCATGAAGGCCGTGGTTCCCCAGGCTGCGCCCGACGTCGCCCTGCCGACCGAGCTGGACGAGCGCCGTCAGGGACTGCTGGACAACCTGCGCTCGGCCTCGGCGGAGAATTTCGAGATGACCTGGATCGATCAGCAGATCGCCGCGCATAACGAGGCCCTGACCCTGCACCGCGGCTTCTCGGACAACACGGACGCGCCGCAACTGGCGGAGCACGCCCGCTCGGTCGTGCCGAAGATCGAGGCGCACCTGCGTCAGGCGGAGCAGATCAAGGCGGCGATGTAACCATCGTCCCCGTGACGTGAACGAGGGCCGGCGCTGATCAGGCGCCGGCCTTTTCGCGTTCCTCGCCCTCTTCCAGCGCCTCGGCCGCCTCCTCGTTGAGGGCCGTGCCCTCACGGCGGGGCTTGATGTAGGGCTCGGGCCGGGTGGTGGCGATGTTGCCGCGCATAAGCGAGCGCCCTCCGGTGATGCCCTCGACCAGCTGGATCGAGAGGCGCTGCTCGTCGCGGCGGCGCACATCCTCGATCGTTTCCGTCGCTTCATCGGCGGAGAAGCCGAGATCGATCAGCACCTGCTCGCCGAACACCAGGGCTGATTCAAAGGTTTCGCGCAGCTGATATTCGACGCCGGCCTGAACGAGGCGGATGGCGTGGCCGCGGTCGTAGGCCCGGACGAACAGTTTGGTCAGCGGGAATTCGGATTTGACCAGCTCGACGATGCGGTCGGCGGTCTCCTGTTTGTCGACGCAGACGAGGATGGTTTCGGCCTCGCCAGCGCCCGAAGCACGCAGGACGTCGAGGCGGGCGCCGTCGCCATAATAGACCTTGAAGCCGAAATTGCCGGCGGCCTGGATCATCTCGACGTCCATGTCGATGATCGACACATCGACGTCGCGGGCCAGCAGGGGCTGGGACACGACCTGGGCGAAGCGGCCGAAGCCGATGATCAGCACCCGTTCGCGCAGATCGGCGGCGCGGTCGACGCCGTCGGCGTCGTCGGGCGACAGGGCCTCGTTCGGACGCAGCCGGTCGGCCAGCATGACCCTGAGCGGCGTCAGGGCCATCGACAGGATGACCACCGCCGAGAGGATGGCGGCGGTGCGGGCGTCGAACAGTCCGGCGGCGAAGGCGGTCGAGTAGATGACGAAGGCGAACTCGCCCCCCTCCCCCATCAGGGCGGCGCGCAACAGGCTCTCACCATGCATGCGCTTGAGCCGGGCCACGGCGTAGACGGCGATCATCTTGGCCGACATGAAGGCCGCCAGTCCACCCAGCACCCAGACCCAGTCGGCGAACACCACGCGCACGTCCAGCGACATGCCGACGCTGAGGAAGAACAGGCCGAGCAACAGGCCGCGGAACGGCTCGACATCGGCCTCGAGCTGGTGGCGGAAGGTCGATTCCGACAGCAGAACCCCCGCCAGGAAGGCGCCCATGGCCATGGACAGGCCGCCGAGGTTCATGGCGTAGGCGGCGCCCAGCACGACGAACAGCGCCCCCATGGTCATGACCTCGCGGCCGCCGTAGCGGGCCAGCAGGCGGAAGAACGGATTCACCACCCAGCGCCCGGCGACATAGACCAGCGCCACCGCGCCGATGGCGAGGGCGACGGTGATCCAGATGGGATTGCCGGTCTCCACCGCCGAGCCGTAGGTCCCCGCCAGCACCGCCACCAGGGCCAGCAGGGGCACGATGGCGAGGTCCTCGAACAGCAGGATGGAGATGACCCGCTGGCCCGCAGGCGCGGCGTTCTCATTGCGCTCCTGCAGCAGCTGCATGACGATCGCGGTCGACGACAGGGCGAAGCCGAAACCGGCGATCACGGCGGCGTACCAGGCCAGGCCGGCGGCGAGGGCGAGGCCGGTCAGCAGCACGGCGCAGACCAGCACCTGGACCGCGCCGAGGCCGAAGATCTCGCGCCTGAGGCTCCAGAGCCGCGCCGGCCGCATCTCCAGACCGATGATGAACAGGAACATGACGACGCCCAGCTCGGCGACGTGCAGCACCGATTCCGGATCGCGCACCACGCCCAGGGCCGAGGGGCCGATCAGCAGGCCGGCGGCGAGATAGCCGAGCACCGAGCCGAGGCCAAAACGGCGGAACAGGGTGGCGGCCACGACCATCGCCGCCAGCAAGGCGACGGCGTGCCCCAGGCCCATGCTGGTTGTCTCATGCATCGCCGGTCCCCTCTCTGCGCGAGCCCTCATTGTGGCGACGCGGGCCGGCCGACGCCAGCCCGATGCGTCAGGCATCGTCAGGCGACCGCGGCGCCGATTGGCGGGATGATCGAAGGCGTGCTGATGCACGAAACAGGGAGCGACGCCGATGACGACCTATCCGCTGAGACGCAGTCTGGCCACCGTGCTGGCGGCCTCCCTCGCCGGGCCGCTGGCCCCCGCGCCGGTCACGGCCGGGGTCGGGCCGGACCTCGCCCGGGACGGGGTGGTCTCGCCCGACAACTGCCGCGCGGTGGGGATCGACCTCGCGCAGCCCCGGCCGGAGGTCTACCGGGGCCGGGTCGCTGCGACGGGGGGCGCCCGGGCCATGACGGGGCCCATGCCGCCGCCGCCCCCGCCGCCTCCCCCGCCGCCGGCTCCGATGGCGGCTCAGACGGCGGACGTCATCGTCTCGGCCTCCCGGATGCGCGGCGAGGCCGCCTATGTCCCGCCGCCCGCGACGGTCGCGCGCGACACCGAACGCTATCCCGACGCGACTCCCAACCCGGTGAAGCGCGTCGCCGACGAGCCGGTCTCGACCTTTTCGATCGACGTCGACACGGCCAGCTATTCGAACGTGCGCCGCTTCATCGAGGAGGGCCGGCGACCGCCCGCCGATGCGGTGCGGGTCGAGGAGATGATCAATTATTTCGACTACGGCTATGCGCGGCCGGGGTCGGCGTCGGAGCCGTTCGCCGTCACCACCGCCGTCGTGGCCTCGCCCTGGTCGCAGGGACGCCAGATCGTCCATGTGGCGTTGCAGGGCTATGAGCTGCCGGAGAGCCAGCGCCGGCCGTTGAACCTGACCTTCATGGTCGACGTCTCGGGCTCGATGCATTCGCCGGACAAGCTGGCGATGGCGCAGGCGTCGATGAACCTGATCATCGACCGGCTGCGGCCGCAGGACCGGGTCGCGGTGACCTACTACGCCTCGGACGTCGGCACCGCCGTCGGGCCGACCCCGGGCGACCAGAAGCTGAAGCTGCGCTGCGCCGTGGCGGCCCTGAACGCCGGCGGCTCGACCGCCGGGGCCCAGGGGATGGTCAACGCCTACAGCCAGGCCGAGGCCGCGTTCGGGCGCGACAAGGTCAACCGCATCCTGATGTTCACCGACGGCGACTTCAACGTCGGCGTGACCAATGACCAGCGGCTGGAGGACTATGTCGCCGCCAAGCGCGGGACGGGGATCTATCTGTCGATCTACGGCTATGGCCGGGGCAACTACCAGGACGCCCGGATGCAGGCCATCGCCCAGGCCGGGAATGGGACGGCGGCTTATGTGAACAACCTCGAGGAGGCGCGGCGGCTATTCGGCCCGGCCTTCGACCGTGGGGCCTTCCCGATCGCCGACGACGTCAAGATCCAGGTCGAGTTCAATCCGGCGCGGGTCAGCGAATACCGGCTGATCGGCTATGAGACGCGGCTGCTGAACGAGGAGGATTTCGCCAACGACCGCGTCGATGCGGGCGAGGTGGGGTCGGGGGCGGCGGTGACGGCGCTGTACGAGATCACCCCGGTCGGCGGACCGAGCCAGATCGCCGACAGACGCTATGACGCCAACCGGATCGGGGTCGGCGGGGGCGACCCCGAGGGCGAGATCGGCTTTGTCCAGGTGCGCTACAAACTGCCGGGCGAGCGGGATTCGCGGCTGATGCAGCGGGCGGTGGCGAGCGCGACCGGGCGGCCGTCGGAAAGGACGCGGTGGGCGCTGGCGGTGGCGGCCTTCGGGCAGACGCTGCGGAATGATCCGTGGATGGGGGCGGGGTACGGTTGGGATCAAATCCTGGCGCAGGCGCAGGGCGCGCGGGGCGAGGACCCTTACGGCGAGCGGGCGGACTTCGTGCAGTTGGTGCGGGCGGCCGGGGCGATGGAGGGGCAGGCGCGGCCGTAGTCGCGGACCTTGTCATCCCGGACGCCGCGCAAAGCGGCGATCCGGGACGACAGCCCGACAGCGAGCAGGGTGGCCCTCGCGCCAGGCCTGACCTGTCTCCCGGATAGCTGCTGCCGCAGCTTCCGGGAGTATTGTATTGTGGCGTCCGCCGTCCCGGCTCTCCGCTTCGCTTCGGCCGGGATGACAAGCGCTGAACCTTGGTCGAGCGGAGATTGGACGCCATTCTCTCGCCTCCTCTCCCAATGGAAGAGGGTTCGTGCATGATTGCGAGTGACTGAAACTCTCTCCCCCAAGACCGCCCGCCGCATCGCCCTGTCCGCCCAGGGCTTCGGCCGGACGTCCCCCGCGGCGCCCGGCCGAAAGCACGTCAGGGACCTGGTCGGCAGGCTCGGCGTGGTTCAGATCGACAGCGTCAATGTGGTGACGCGGACCCACTATCTGCCGGCGTTTTCACGGCTGGGGGACTATCCGCGCGAGGCGCTGGAGGCCGAGGCCTGGGGGACGCGGCGGGGGTTGTTCGAATACTGGGGGCATGAGGCGTCGCTGCTGCCGATGGACCTGCAGCCGCTGCTGCGCTGGCGCATGGCGCGGGCCGAGGCGGGCGAGATGTGGACGGGACTGGCGCGGTTCGGGCGCGAGCGGCGCGACTATATCGACGGGGTGCTGACCGAGATCGAGCGGCGCGGGCCGGTGACCGGCGCGGACTTCAACGATGCGCCGCGCGGGGCGCCCGGCTGGTGGTCGTGGTCCGACGGCAAGCGAGCGCTGGAGTGGCTGTTTTGGGCCGGGATGATCACCACGAAGACGCGGCGCGGCTTCGAGCGGGTCTATGACCTGACGGAACGGGCCCTGCCCTCCCGCATCGTCGACCTGCCGACGCCGGCCGAGGCGGACGCCCAGCGCGAACTGGTGCGGATCGCCGCGCAGGCGCTGGGGGTGGCGACGCAGGCGGACCTGCGGGATTATTTCCGGCTGCCGCTGGCCGAGGCGAAGGCGCGGGTCGCGGAGCTGGTCGAGGCCGGCGAGCTGACGCCGGCGACGGTGAAGGGGTGGCGGCATCCGGCCTATCTGGCGGCGGCGGCGCGGACGCCGCGCAAGGTGGCGGGGGCGGCCCTGCTGTCGCCGTTCGACAATCTGATCTGGACCCGGGACCGGACCGAGCGGCTGTTCGGGACGCGGGTGCGGCTGGAGATCTACACCCCGGCGCACAAGCGGACGCACGGGTATTATGTGCTGCCCTTCCTTGAGGACGAGGCGATCACGGCGCGGGTCGATCTGAAGTCGGACCGGCAGACCGGGGTGCTGCGGGTGCAGGCGGCGTGGCGCGAGCCGGACGCGACGGCGGAGACGGCCGAACGCCTGGCCGCGGCGCTGAAGCGGATGGCAGGATGGCTGGGGCTGGAGGGCGTCGAAGTCGTCGGCAAGGGCGATCTGGCCGACGCCCTTGCCAAGGCGTTTTCAGTCCGGGGCAGCGAGGGATAAGGCCGCCCCGCTTGCGGGACGGCCTTCGCAGGCGGATCGACTACCAGCGGGTGCGGTAGACCGAACGCTGGAGCTGATACTCGACGCGGTCGAGGCGGCGGCTCAAGTCATGATATTCGGCCCGGCTCAGGCCGTTGCGGGCGTAGCGGTATTCGAGACTACGGTACTGGTTCAACTGGCGGGCCAGGTCACGCGCCTCAAGACGATGGACGCCGCCGCTCCAGGCGAGACGATCGACGTGCTGCGCCAGGACCTGGGCGCGGTAGTGCAGGTCGCGCGGGGTCTGGCCGTAGCCGCGCGCCGGGCCGTAGCCGTAGGGCTGGCTGTAGCCGGGCGAGCCGACGCCGATGCTGAGGCTGAAATTCTGGGCCAGCGCCGGGGTCGCGACCGTGACCGCGGACGCCGCCAGCAGGGGGAGCAGGGCTTTCCTGATCAGGGCGATCTTCATGGCGTTTGTCCTTTCGGAGCCGGGACGATTCCCGGGGATGAAGGCCATAAAGCAGGTCGCGGGTGACACGACCCTGAGCGGCTCGTTGTCCAGCTGTCAGGAACCGGGGAACGGCCCGGGGGTTCTGTCGGGAAGCCGACAAACAGGAGAAGAGCCGATGAAAGTTCGCGACGTGATGAGCAAGGACGTGCAAGTCGCCCGCCCGGGAGACACCCTGCAGGAGGTCGCCTCGCGCATGGCCAGCGGCGACTTCGGCTTCATGCCGGTGGCCGACGGCGATCGCCTGATCGGCACGATCACCGACCGCGACATCGCCGTGCGGGCCGTGGCCGGCGGCGCCTCTTTCAGTTCGCCGGTGGTGGAGTACATCAGCCGCGACGCCCAGACCGCCTATGCCGACGACGACCTGAAGACGGTGCTGGACGCCATGGGCTCGAAACAGATCCGCCGCCTGCCGGTGCTGGACAAGGACGAGCGCCTGGTCGGGGTGGTGTCGCTGGGCGACCTGTCGATCCGGGTGAAGGAGAAATACGCCGGCGAGGCGCTGGAAGACATTTCCCGCCCCTGACGCGTTGAGGAGGGCGGGCCGTCAAGGTCCGCTTAACCCTTTCGCCAAACCACGTGTTCACCCGGGCTGGCGCATGCTCGCCGTTCACGATGGGAGACGCCGATGGCGCGCGCGCAATTCCAGAAAGGCCAGAAGGTCTGGGTCGAGTGTGTCGGCGCCTGGGCCCAGATCGAAAAGGTCCAGCCGGTCTGGGCCAAGGGCTTCGAGGAGCCGGTGCGGGTCACCTATGACGTCGGCCTCGGCCGCGAGTTTCTGGGCCACGAACTGCTGCTGCCGAGCGAAGACCCGGCGGCCAACGCCGGCGAGAGCTGGCGGCTGATGCGAGCCCGCAACAAGTGGCAGGCGGCCGAGGACACGCCGCACCACCCCTTCCCCGGCACCTATCCGGTGGTGGTCACCGACAAGGCCGACTGGGGCGGATGGCGCGTGCCGGGGGCGGAGTACGACCGCGATCCGGAGCAGATCGAATTCCAGGCCCGGCTGATCGCCGCCGCGCCGCGGCTGATGGCCTTGGCCGAGCGGATGGTGGCGGCGGTCGATGACGCCCCCGAGGATGCGCCGCCGGAGATGCAGTCGCTGGCCCGCGACGCCCGCACCGTGCTGAAGACCGTGACGGACGTGCTGGGGGCGCCGGAGATGGCCGCCGCACCCTCGGCGCCGTCGCGGGCGGCCTGACGGAAGGCGACCGTCCCCGCAATTGAACGACCCGTCGAGCGACAAGCCTCGACAGGAATCCGCGACGCAGCCTAGATTCAGCCATCGTCGCCGAATCGTCCGGGAGAGCGCCTTGCGGGGCAGTGAGCGCCGCATAACCCCGCAAGGACGGCGCGCCCAGGACCGGCGCAAGGGCGCGCCCGCATGGGTGCGGATCGCCATCCTCGCCGCGACCCTGGCCGTAGCCGCCTATGTGCTTCTGTTCGCTCGCGAAATGGCGCGGCCGGGCCAGGAGGCCGACGCCCTGCGCATGGCCGCGGTGGACCGCGAGGCGCGGATGCTGGCGCTGGAGCTGGAGACCCGGGTGGCGCCGGTCGAAACAGCGGTGCGCGCGGCGGCGCAGTTCTCCGGCGCCCGGGCGATCCAGCAGGCCCGCGCGGCCGAGCCGGACCGCGCCTTCGCCGTGATCGCGCCGAACGGAAGCGTGACGGCGGCCGTCGGGGCGTCGCCCGCCGCCTTCGAGCCCACGCCCGGTAAGCCGGGGCTGG
>JAHJNW010000137.1 GCA_018820665.1 Alphaproteobacteria bacterium
CCTTGATGTTGAAGTATTTCTGCTCCTCGAAGGCGAAGACATCGCCGTAGAAGCCCGACCAGGTGCGCATCTGGCCGCGACGGACGTTGTGGGTCAGGTGGTCGAGGCAGAACAGGCCGACGCTGTTCTTGCGCTCGGCCTCCTCCCAGCCCTCGATCTCGTCCCAGCCGTCGTAGAGGGAGCCGGCCTCGCCATAGGCGTCGACGATATAGAGCAGCGAGCCGCCGATGCCCTGCAGCACATAGGGATAGCCGCCGGCGAGGGCGCCGCCGTCGTGGCGTTCGGCCGGCTTGGCGCCGCGCGAGACCGCGCTGTCGAAGGCGGCTTTGGCGTCGCGGACGCGGAAGGCCATGCCGTTGGCGGAGGGGCCGTGGTCGGCGGCGAATTCGGCGGCCTGGCCCCTGGGCGTGCGGTGGACCAGCAGGGTGATGTCGCCCTGTTTCATCCGCACCACGCCATTGGCCGGGTTCACATGGGTGGGGGTGAAGCCCATCAGCTCGAGACGGGCCTCCATGGCCTTGGGCTCGGGGCCGGTGAACTCGACGAATTCGAAACCGTCCACGCCGAGCGGGTTCTCCTGGTCCAGCCGGGCGGCGGGGGTCTGGGTCGCATCGGTCATCGGGCGTCTCCTCAAAGGCGGGCGGCGTTCGCCGTGTTGCGGCGGAACCTAGTGGCGGGGAGACGGTAAGCCAAGGTCGGGCCGGTCACAGGACCGGGAGCGGGCCGGTCAGGCCCCGTCGCGGACCTCGTCAGGGGCCAGGCCGGCGCCGTGGATGGCGGGGCGGATGTCGTCATCCCCGTCCCCGGCGCGCTCCAGCCGCAGCACCAGCCGGTCGTCCTCGAACACCTCGACGCCCTCGCAGCTGGCGTGCTGCCGCAGCTGGCCGAAGGCGATCCGCGCGGCCTCGGCGTCGTGGCGGCAATCGGCGAAATCGAGCGCGGGACGGCGGCCGCGCCGGTCGTAGAAATGGAATTGGTAGACGCGCATGGGCCCAGCCTCCCTCTTTCGCCCGGCCATTGAAGCGCGATCAAGCGTCGCCGTCTGCCCGCGTCCCGACATAGTTATCGTCGCACACGGGTTTGTGAAACGGCTCGCCGCGGCGAAACGGACTCAAAAAACAGGGTCCGAAGAGTCCGGAGAGTCCGTTTCGCCCCGATCGCGGGCGGCCTGTTCGGCCCTGTCCATGGCCTCCAGCTCGGCCCAGCCGGCGCGGTCCTGGCGGATCGACTCGTGTTGGCCGGTCATGCGGTCCAGCTCGGCGTCCTCGAGGTCCATGGCGAGACGCACGCGGCGCCAGCGCAGCGCCTCGGCGGGCTCGCCGCGCAGCACCGCCCGCATCATCCGCCGGTGGGCGACGAACGAAAGCTGGCGCAGGTGGATCTTGTCGAGGTCGCCCTTGACCTGGTCGTCAAGCAGCACGCCCTCGTCCCAGGCCTCCATCCGGTTCGGCGGCGGGGCCCAGGGCTGGTCCATGCGCCGCCAGCCCTCGCGCGCCGCCCGGTCGCGAAAGGCGGTCAGGCCGACGCCGTACCGCCGGCAGGCCTCGGCCGCCGACGATCCGGCCAGATAGTCGATCCGCACCCGGTTCCAGACCGCGTCGGGCGCCGAGCGGCGGCCGCCCGGCCGGCGGGTTTTCTTCGGCGGGGTGATCCCTCTTCCGTCGGCCATGTCCCGGGTCCTCCTCTCGCCATGCCGTCGGCCATTGTAAGGGAGGCCCTTCCTCGTACAGGCAAAACGGCTCGAGAAAAGGTTATGTCGCTGAAAAGGCGAGGGAATATTTTGATAACTAGACTATAGATTCGCGGATTGTAAGCACAGCGTCATGGGGCTCCGGGCGGGGGTTCACCTCCCCGTGAGCCTCGCGAACGGGGAGGTGGCTGGACCGCGATCAGCGGGCCAGACGGAGGGGGCGGCGCCGGCGTCGGCCCGTGGTCCGCTCCTCACGCCTGGCCGGAGTCGCCCCCTCCACCCCCCGGGCTGAGTCGCCCGGGCGGTCCCCCTCCCCATTCGCGACGCTCATGGGGAGGTGAGGGGTTCTACCGGAACACGCAGTTCACCCCGGCCCACATCGTCGTCACCGTGGCGGCGTCGTCCGTGCCGGACAGGGTGCCGGAGATGTCGCCGGCGGAGAATTCCGGGCCCAGCGAGTCCTCGCGCACCGTCACGTCGGGGTGGGCGGCGCGCAGTTCGGCGAGGGTCGAGCCGACGTGGACGCCCGAGGCGGTGGCGAAGCCGCGCGGGGTGCCCTCGCCGGCGGTCCAGCCGGCGAACTTGCCTTCCGAGAAGGCCAGCTGGAAACCGTCGCCCCAGTCGGCGAAGGTCAGGGGGCCGGCCGGGCATTCGGCGTTGGCGGCGCGGCGCGGCGGCTGGTCGCCGCGCAGGGTGGTGATGAAGGCGACCACCTCGGGCTCGGCCTCGCCGAAGCTCAGCTTGCGGCCCGTGCCGCCGCCGGGATTGGCCGGCATGAAGCCGTCGGCCTCGAGCAGGGCCTGGCCCATGGCGTCGGGGGCCGGGGCGGCGGCCTCGACCGGGGCGTCGGCCGGCGGCGTCGCCTCGGGCGAACAGGCGGCGAGGATCAGGGCGAGGGCGGCCATGACGGCGGAGGGGGCGGCGAGGGCGTGTTTCATACGGCCAGGCTAACGCGGGTTTGCGACCGGGGGAAGACAGGGAACGACGGGCGGGCGCCGGTCGTTGTTGGGGCGAAGGAGATTCGCCATGCGCACCCGTTTCGCCATCGCCGCCATGCTGTACCCGATGATCCAGGCCGTCCTGTTCGGCATCGGCCTCGTCGCCCTGCTGGCCGCGCCGATCCCGCCGTCGGAGATGCTGACCGCCATCTGGTGGATGATCGGGGGGACCTTCCTGATCTCGGCCCCGACGGCTTGGGTGATGGCGCCGCGGCTGCGGTTGCAGAACCGCTAGGCCGGGCGGGGACCGGCCGGGGACGTAAGGTCGGGCTCTAGTCCTCCCCCAACGGGGGAGGGGGACCGCGAAGCGCTGGAGGGGGCTGGTCACCGACCCGCCGCCGGATCGCGGCCACCACGCCTTCCGGATTCCCGAGCACATCCCGCGCCGCCAGCCGGTAGACGGAGATGCCCCGGGCGTTGAGCCACGCGGTCCGCCGCGCATCGTGCCGCATCTGGTCGGGATGATCGTGGCCCTGGCCGTCGACCTCGACCGCCAGCCGGGCGGTCTCGCAGTAGAAGTCGAGGATATAGGGCCCGACGGGATGCTGTCGGCGGAAGCGGGCGCCACCCAGCTTGCGGCCGCGAAGCGCCTGCCAGAGAAGGACCTCCGGCAGCGTGAGTTTTCGCCGGAGGTTCCGGGCGCGCGCGACGGTGATCCGCGGCGGGTACATGGTCGAAGCTTGACGGTGAAAGCGGCGGGGCGGCAAGGGGTTGCTACCGGTGCGGGAAGCCGGCCCCCTCCACCAACCTTCGGATGGTCCCCCTCCCCCGATGGGGGAGGAATGGGACCCGGCGCCGTCTTCTGGAAGCTCCTCCCCCATCGGGGGAGGTGGCGCGGCGCGGCTTCGCGCCGTGACGGAGGGGGCTGTGCGCCGCGCCTTTCGCCTCGACGTCGGCGCCCGGAGCCGGCCCCCTCCACCATCCTTCGGATGGTCCCCCTCCCCCG
>JAHJNW010000138.1 GCA_018820665.1 Alphaproteobacteria bacterium
GCGCAAGCTGGGCTTCACGGCGCAGCGCACCATGCAGGCGGCGCAGAAACTGTATGAGGGCGTCGACGACCAGGGCGGTCTGATCACCTATATGCGGACCGACGGCCTGTCGGTCAGCCCCGAGGGCATCGCCCAGGCGCGCGAGGTCATCGGCGACCGCTTCGGCCCGGCCTATGTTCCGGAACAGCCGCGCTACTACAAGACCAAGGCCAAGAACGCCCAGGAGGCGCACGAAGCGATCCGTCCGACCAATATGGCCCGGGCGCCCGAGACCCTGCGTCTCGATGGCGATCTGCAGAAGCTGTACGAGCTGATCTGGAAGCGGACCATCGCCAGCCAGATGGAGTCCGCGCGTCTGGACCGGACCACGGTCGAGATCGAGGAGCCGACCGGCCAGACCGGCCTGCGCGCCACCGGCCAGGTCGTGGCCTTCGACGGCTTCATGGCCGTCTACGAAGAGGGTCGCGACGACAAGCCCAAGGACGGCGGCGACGACGAGGACGACACGACCCGCCTCCCCGCGCTGAAGGAAGGCGCGATCGCCAAGGTCGACGCCGTGCGCACCGAACAGCATTTCACCGAGCCGCCGCCGCGCTTCTCCGAGGCCACCCTGGTCAAGAAGCTGGAAGAGCTGGGCATCGGCCGGCCGTCGACCTACGCCTCGATCCTCACGACGCTGCGCGACCGCGAATACGTCCGCATGGACAAGAACCGGTTCATCCCGGAGGACAACGGGCGGCTGGTCACAGCCTTCCTCGAACAGTTCTTCGGCCGCTGGGTGCAATACGACTTCACCGCCGCGCTGGAGAACCAGCTGGACGAGGTGTCGGCCGGCGATCTGGACTGGAAGGTGGTGCTGCGCGAGTTCTGGAGCCAGCTGAAGCCGGCGACCGAGGCCGTGACGGCCCGTCAGGGCGTGATCGACGAGCTGGACACGGCGATCGGCCCCTTCCTGTTCCCCGACAAGGGCGACGGGACCGACCCGCGACTGTGCCCCCTGTGCAAGAGCGGACGCCTGCATCTGAAGGCCAGCTTCAAGATGCGCTCGTCCTTCATCGGCTGTTCCAACTATCCGGAATGCCGCTACACGCGCGGTTTCGGCGCGGCGAGCGAGGTCGAGGACGGCGGCGACCGCGAGCTGGGCGTCGATCCCGTCACCGGCGCGCCGGTGGCGCTGAAGATCGGCCGCTTCGGCCCCTATGTGGAGACCCCGGCGCCCGGCGAGGAGAAGCCGAAACGCTCGTCCCTGCCCAAGGGCTGGTCGGCGGCGACGCTGACGCTGGAGCAGGCCCTGCGCCTGCTGGCCCTGCCGCGCGAGGTCGGGATGCACCCGGAGGACGGCAAGCCGATCACCGCGGGTCTGGGTCGCTACGGTCCGTTCGTGCTGCACGCCGGAACCTACGCCAATGTCGCCGACATCGACGAGGTGTTCGAGGTCGGCTTGAACCGCGCCGTGGTGCTGCTGGCCGAGAAGCGGGCCGGCAAGTTCGCCGGACGAGGAGCCGCCGCTGCGCCGCTGAAGGATCTGGGGGCCCACCCCGAGACGGGGGAGCCGATCCACGTCATGGCGGGCCGCTTCGGGCCCTATGTGAAGTCGGGCAAGATCAACGCCACCCTGCCCAAGGGCACGGCGCCGGAAGACCTGACGCTGGAGGAGGCCCTGCCGCTGCTGGCGGCGCGGGCGCTGGCGGCGCCCAAAGGCAAGAAGGCGCCGGCGAAGAAGGCGGCCCCCGCCAAGAAGCCGGCGGCGAAGAAGGCCGCTCCGAAGAAGGCCGCGGCGAAGAAGCCGGCGGCCAAGAAGGCGGCCACCTGATCAGGGCTTGAGCAACCGGTCCCGGGCGGCGTTGAGGCGGGAGGCGAGGCCTTCGGTGCCGCCCTGGTCCGGGTGGGCGCGGGCCATCAGCCGCTTCCAGGCGGTGTTGATCTCCGCGCGGGTCGCCTCGGCCGGCACGCCGAGCAGCGACCGGGCCTCGGCGGCGGTGATGGCCTCGTTGCGCGGCTCGACGGTCCGCTGACGCGACGACAGGGTCAGCCACAGACCGGCTCCGCCAAGGGCGGCGGCGGGCAGCCAGGCGCCGCGCGCGGCCAGCAGGACGGCCCCGGCGATCAGTACGGCGCTGAACAGGGTGGCGGTGACGCGCCAATGGCCGCGGCCGCGTCGCTCGGTCTGACGGCCCAGCCGCACCAGCGCCCAGACGGCGATCGCCGCCAGCGCCAGCCAGACCAGGCTCATGCGCTCACGCCGCTTCGTCCAGCGGGGCGTTCAGGGCGCCGCCGTCGAGGCCGAGCGCCTGCATCAGATTGCGCAGCTCCTGTCGGGCGGCGACATGAGCCAGCGAGACGGCCACGGGGCGGACGTCGTTGGACAGGTCGGCGACGGTCAGGCCGAAGGGGAAGAGCTCGCGATAGATGACGCGATCGCGCAGGCCCGGGCCGATGCGGAAGCCGACGCGGCGGGCCAGCTTCTCCATCCGCTCTTCCAGACGCTGGCGGTTGCGGGCGGCGGCGACGGCCATGCGGTTGACGACCACGATCCAGTCGATGGCGGCGGAGCGGCCCTCGGTGACGGCGCGGTGCTTGCGCGCCTCCCAGACGCTCTCGGAATAGATCGACGGCTTGAGCAGGTCGAGGGTGACCGGGTCGATCTGGCCCAGCAGGTCGAAGTCGACGAAGCTGTCGTTCATCGGGGTGACGATCTGGTCGGCGAGGCCGTGGGCGGTGCGCGACAGCAGGGTGTCGCCGCCGGGGGTGTCGATCAGGATCACCTCGGCCGTGGCGCGGGCCTCGGCGAAGGCGGCGTTGAAGCGGGCCAGTTGCTCGCTCTCGTCGGCCCGGGCCAGGGCCTTGCCGTCGCCCATGTCGGGCTCAAACGGCATCGGCAGGGTCTGGTGGTTGCCGGCCATCCAGGCGGCGCGGTTGGCGAAGAATTTGGCCATGGAGCGCTGGCGCAGGTCGAGGTCGATGACCGCCACCGTCTTGCCCGCATGCAGCAGCCCGCAGGCGATGTGGATGGCCAAGGTGGACTTGCCCGCCCCGCCTTTTTCGTTGCCGACGACGATGACCGTGGGGTCAGCCATGACTCTCGATGCTCCACCGGCCGCCGACTCGATGCGCGGCCTTGTGACAGGAGAGTCGCCGGGCCGGGGCGCGGCGTCAACGCGGCAGGTTCAAGCGGCTGTGGATGCGACGGGTCGGATCGATCGTTCAGACGGCGCGGTGGCACCACGGATCGTCAACGCCGGCGGCGGCGCAGACGGCGGCGGCGCCGGCCGCCGGGGCGTGAACCTTGAGCCGGGTGAGTCGGCGACCGCCGACTTCGACACCCTCGAACACGGGCGTCAGACCTTCGAGGGCCGAGGCCGCGCCGCCGGACTTGAGCCGGCTCCAGGCGGCCTTGGCGGCGGCCTCGCTGGAATAGGCGCCGATCTGGACCAGGCTGCCGGCGCGGGGCGGGGCGGCCGGACGCGCTGGTTTCGCCGGACGCAGGCCGGTGCGGACGACGGCGGTGTCAATGCGGGTGGAGACGTCGCGCACCACGGCCTCTGCGACGGCCGGCGCGGCCGCGACGGCGATTCGCTGCCCCTGTTCGGCGGCCACGCCGCCGAGGCCGCCGTCACGGGCGTCCCACAGGGCGTGAGGATCCATCACCTGGACCTTGAGGGCGGGACGCAGGCCGGCGTCGGCGGCGGTGCGGACGACCGGGGGCCTGGCGGGGGCGGTCCGGGCCTGCCCGTCGAGGGGGATGTCGGCGATGGCCTCGGCCATGGATTCGAAGCGCTGCGGGTCAGCCTCGACCATGCCGCAACCCGACAGGGCGGCGGCGGCTGCGCAGGCCAGCACTGGACGGATGAGGAGGCTCGGCGTCATAAGCGGCAGACTGCCACGCGGGGCTTTGCAGCGCGGTTCACAAGCACGCTTAAGGCGAAGGGTTAATCCGTTCACCATGCCCGAAACTCCAGACCTGCCCATCGTCCGCACCGTTGCGGCGCTGCGCCAGACCGTAAGCGAATGGCGGCGGCAAGGGTTCACCGTCGCCTTCGTGCCGACCATGGGGGCGTTGCATGAGGGCCACCTGACGCTGGTGCGCGAGGCCGGCCAGAGGGCCGACCGGGTGGTGGCCAGCGTCTTCGTCAATCCGACCCAGATCGCGGCGCATGAGGACCTCGGCGCCTATCCGCGGCAGAAGGCGCGCGACGCCGGGCTGCTGGCCGGGGCCGGCTGCGCTCTGCTGTATGCGCCGGGGGTCGAGGAGATGTATCCGGCCGACGCCACGACCACGGTCTCGGTCGGGGCCCCGGCCGAGGGGCTGGAGGGTGATTTCCGGCCACAGATGTTCGGCGGGGTGGCGCTCGTGGTGGCCAAGCTGCTGAACCAGGTGCAGCCGGACGTGGCGCTGTTCGGCGAGAAGGATTTCCAGCAACTGATCGTCATTCGCCGGCTGGTGCGGGACCTCGACATCCCGGTCGACATCGCCGGCCTGCCGACCATCCGCGACGGCCACGGCCTCACCCTGTCGTCGCGCAACGCCTACCTGTCGCCGGACGCTCTGGAGGTGGCGCGGCAGCAGAACGGCGTGTTGGCCGAGGCCGGCGTGAGCGCCGCGGGCGGCGCCGACCTCGCCGCCGTCGAGGCCAAGGCCCGCGAGGCGCTGCTGCGCGCCGGTTTCAGCCACGTCGACTATGTCGCCGTGCGGCGGGCCGACGAACTGGGCGCGTTCGAGGACGGGACCGTCGACGGCCCCGCCCGCGTCCTCGCAGCGGCCTGGATTGGCAAGACCCGGCTGATCGACAACATGGCGGTCTGAACGGACCGCGGACCTGCCCGTTTCTGTCGAACACAGAACAGGAGTCCCCCATGTCCTATGCCCGCTTCGCCGCGATGATCGGCGTGTCCACGGTCGTCATGTTCGGCCTGATGTATCTGAACACCTACGCCATTGAGCATGTCCGATTCAGCGAGACGCGCGCCTTTATGGCCCTGGTCATGGGCGCGGCGATGGCGGTGATCATGCTGCTGTTCATGCTCAAGATGTATCCGGACCGGCGGGTGAATGTCGCCATCCTGGCCGGGGCGGCGGTGGTGTTCGCCGGCTCCCTGACGCTGGTCCGGGGCCAGCAGACGGTGGGGGACGTCGCCTACATGAAGGCGATGATCCCGCACCATTCGATCGCCATCATGACCAGCGAGCGGGCGCAGATCCGCGATCCCCGCGTCCGCAAGCTGGCCGATGAGATCATCGCGGCGCAGCGGCGCGAGATCGACGAGATGAACGCCCTGATCGCCGATCTGGAGCGGGCCCCGCCCCCGGACGGAGCCCGCGTGCTGGAACCGTCCGCCTAGCCGATAGAGCCGACGCAGCCCTCGTCGCCGCCAACCGGGAGGGCGGCGTCGGTCAGGCACAGGGTCCAGCCGTGGTGAGTGTCGAGGCCGCGGCGGCGGATGCCCGAGCCGTCGCCGGCGTCGCCGCCGGCGGTGACGAGCACGCGGCGGCCGCTGGGCAGGGCCTCGGGATCGATGCGGCCGACCGCGAGGGCCGTGGGGGTCTCGCCGCCGAAGCCGTCGAAGACGCTGAGGCCCGACCATTCGCGGCGTAGGCCGGTCCACCACGGATCGCCGGCGTTGACGGCGAGGACGGCGACGCCGTGACCCTCGGCGGCCCAGGCGAGGGCGGCCTGGGGATCGCGTACGGCCTTCATGTCGGCGGCGGCGCCGAAGCGGAGACGGGCGCCGTCGAAGGCGCGGGTCGGCTCAACCGGGGACCAGACCTGGACCTGCATCCTTCCCTGACGCGCCAGCCCCCAGCCGACGATCTGACGCCAGAGGGATTCGACGGCTTCGCGGTTGTCGGGCTCGGCCTGGGCGAGGACGCGGTCGAGGACGGTCTGTTCGCGGTCGGGGCGCAGTTTGACGTGGGGGCCGGAGGGGGCGTCCTTGGCCAGGCCGACGCGGGCGGCGATGGCGAGACGGCGCTCGAACAGGGCGAGGAGCTGGTCGTCGAGGTCATCGATCTCGTGACGCAGGGCGGCCAGGGCCATCTGTTCGGCGGAGAGTTCGAGGGGGGCCGGCCAGACTTGCTGGAGGGCGGGGGTACGGGTGTGGGGCACGGGGGAAACTTTCGATTTCATACGGGCTTGAGGGCTTTTGCGAGCCGCCGCCCCGTCACGGGGCGGTCGCCGGCGAGGCGGTCAGGACGCGATGCCTGAGCCTCAGCCGGCGTATCGAAAGCCGTAGAAATACAGGTCCGCGGCCGCGTTGAAGCGGGCGAAAGAAGTCGCAGCGATGGCTTGCGAACGGACCATGAGCGTCATTGGGCGCAAGGATCGTGCGCCGTCAAGCGATTCAGGCGCTCAACAGGACAAATCGCGTCCGGTTGTCGGCTGAATCCTGAAGGTCGTTGCGCAGAATCGACAGTTCATAGACTTCGGCCGCACGCGCCGGGGCGACGGCGGCGCGGGTCGGATCGGCGGCCTCGGCCACGGCGCGGGCGGCCCCGGCGGTGTCGAAGGCCTGGACCGGCTCGATGCCGAGGCTGGTCAGGGTGCCGGTGCACTGGCCGAGGGCGGCGGGATGGCTTTCGGCGGTCTTGATGTCGGCCAGCCGGGCGCCGGGGGCGGCCATCAGGGCGAGGCGGATCGGGCGCCACACTTCGGAGACGACGGTCAGTCCGGCGGACTCGACGAGGGAGGCGGCGGGCTCTACGCGGCCGATGGTGGTGTTCTCGACCGGGATCAGGGCGCAGCCGACCTCGCCCGCCTTGAGGGCGGCGATGGCGTCTTCGAAGCTGTCATAGGCGACCGGCTCGTCCCACGGGCGCAGGTCGACGCAGGCCTCGTGGCTGAAGGCGCCCGGCGCGCCCTGGTAGGCGCAGCGGCCGGGGACGCTCTCGTCGCCTGGCGCGCGGCCGACGGCCTCCATATCAGGCCGCCTCGGAATGCGAGCGGCGGCCGGACTTGAGCCGTTCGGCGACGAGGAAGGCCAGTTCCAGGGCCTGGTCGGCGTTTAGGCGCGGGTCGCAATGGGTGTGGTAGCGGCTGCTGAGATCGTCCTCGGTCAGGGCCTGGGCCCCGCCGAGGCATTCGGTGACGTTCTGGCCGGTCATTTCGAGGTGGACGCCGCCGGGGTGGACGCCCTCGGCCTCGGCTACGTCGATGAAGCCGCGGACCTCGGACAGGATCCGTTCGAACGGCCGGGTCTTGTAGCCATTGCCGGCCTTGAGGGTGTTGCCGTGCATCGGGTCGATCGACCAGACGACGCGGCGGCCCTCGGCCTTGACCGCCTTCATCAGCCGCGGCAGGCGATCGCCGACCTTGTCCGCGCCGAAACGGCCGATCAGGGTCAGACGGCCCGGGGTGTTGTCCGGGTTGAGCACGTCGATCAGGGCCAGCAGGTCGTCCGGCTCCATGGTCGGTCCGCATTTGACGCCGATCGGATTGCGGATGCCGCGGGCGAATTCGATGTGGGCCCCGTCCAGCTGGCGGGTGCGTTCGCCGATCCAGACCATGTGGGCCGAGGTGTCGAACCACTCGCCGCTGGCGCCGTCGAGACGGGTCAGGGCGCTCTCGAGGTTCAGCAGCAGGGCCTCATGGCTGGTGAAGACCTCGACCCGGCTGAGGTCGGGATGGCTTTCGGGGGTGACGCCGACGGCCTCCATGAAGGCCAGGGCCTCGGTGATCTTGTCGGCCAGCTCGCGGTATTTGGCGCCGTAGGCGGTGTCGGCGGCGAAGCCCATGGTCCAGCGGTGGATGTTGTACAGGTCGGCGTAGCCGCCGCCGGCGAAGGCGCGCAGCAGGTTCAGGGTCGAGGCCGACTGGTTGTAGGCGCGCATCAGCCGCTGCGGATCGGGCAGCCGCTCTTCGGGCGTGAAGGCCATGCCGTTGATGATGTCGCCGCGATAGCTGGGCAGGGTCTGGTCGCCGATGGTCTCGAGCGAGGAGGAGCGCGGCTTGGCGAACTGGCCGGCGATGCGACCGACCTTCACCACCGGCTTGCGCCCGGCGAAGGTCAGGACCACGGCCATTTGCAGGATCAGGCGGAAGGTGTCGCGGATGTTGTCGGTCGAGAATTCCTTGAAGCTCTCGGCGCAGTCGCCGCCCTGCAGCAGGAAGGCCTCGCCCGCCTCGACTTCGGCCAGTTTGGCGGTCAGGCGCCGGGCCTCGCCGGCGAAGACCAGCGGCGGCATGGCGCGCAGCTCGTCCTCGACACGATGCAGCACGGCCATGTCGGGATAGTCCGTCGGCATGTGCACGACGGGTTTTGATCTCCAGCTCTCGGGCGTCCAGCGCGTACTCATGGGCGCAAGATAGGCCGGGCGCGGGCTGTGGACAATGAAGCGATGCGACGCATGGAATTTTGTCTCGCGGGCATGGGCCCGGGTCTGGGGTGTGGGGTGTGGGGTGTGGGGTGTGGGGTGTGGGGTGTGGGATTAGGGAGCAGGCAGCAGGCAGCGGGCATGGGTCTTCGCCGTCTGTTTCCAGGCGGGTGGGGAGAGAGCGGGGCGGCCGGGCCTCGCCCGGTGCTTTGATAGATAACCGTTTCGACGAGACA
>JAHJNW010000139.1 GCA_018820665.1 Alphaproteobacteria bacterium
CGCCGCGGCCGCCGCGCGCGCCGAGGCGGACGCCGTCCATGCCGCCGCCCAGCAGGTCCGCGCCGAGGCCGAGCTCGAGCTTCAGGGCGGGCGCCGGATGGAGAGCGTCGGCCGCCTGACCGGCGGGTTAGCGCATGATTTCAACGCCATGCTGGGCGTCATGACCGGCGCCCTGGACATGATGCTGAGACAGGCCGACGACCCCGCGCGGGTGCGACGGATCGGCGAGGCCGCGCTGGCCGCGGGCCAGAAGGGCGAACTGCTGACGCGGCGACTGACGGCCTTCTCGCAGGGCGACGACGAGCCGGCGCTGCGGGTCATGGACGCGGGCGTGCTGCTGCGCGGCCTGGAGAGCCGCTTGCGCGAGCTGGCGGGAGCGGGGATCGATCTGATGATCGAGGGCCCGGCCGGCGAGGCCCCGGCGCGGCTCGATCCGGTGGCGTTCGAAGGGGCGGTCAAGGCCCTGACGCGCAATGCGGTCGAGGCGGTCGAAGGACAGGGGTCGGTCGCCGTGCGCCTCGAGACCCTGGTGGAAGGCGGCCTGCGCCTCAGCGTTCGCGACAGCGGTCCGGGCATGGACCGCGACCTCGCCGCCCGCGCCGTGGAGCCGTTCTTCACCACCCGCGAAGGGGCGGCGGGCCTTGGCCTGTCGCAGGCCTACGCCTTCGCACGCCAGTCCGGCGGCGTGTTGTCGATCGACAGCCAGCCCGGCCAGGGCGCGGAGGTGTCGGTCACCCTGCCGGCCGCCGCCGTCGACTGATCCGGCAGCCGCTGGCGCTGCAGGCGTCGCGGTGTAGAATGGTTAACGCCTGTGGGAGGGTTGACCATGAAACTGTTGCGTCTCGTCGTTGTGCTGGCGGTTCTCGCCTATGCCGGGTGGCTGGCCTGGCCGTTCCTGTCTCCGTTTATCGAAGGCGCGGGGCCCGAAGCGGCCGCCGCGCGCGCCGGGGCCGAGGCGCAGGGCGGGGGCGCGCTGTTCGGCTTCCTTCCGGCGTGGTCTCTGTGGGCCGGGGCCATCGGACTGTATGTGATCTCCGCCCTGATGCTGGGGGCCGGAAACGCCAAGGCCGCCGCGGCCTATTTTCTCGCCTTCCTCGCCGACGCCGGATTGCGGCTGGCGCTGGACCGGCAGGGCGGGGAGGCGGCGGCCTCCGGGCCGGCGACGATGGCGGCGCCCGAGGCGCTCTCCAGCCTGCCGGTCGGGCCGCTGTGGTGGCTGCTGGGCGCCCTGCTGCTGCTCGGCGCCCTGGTGGTGGTCGCCAGCCGCCGAATCCGGCGGGCGCGAACGCCGGGACAGCTCGACTACTAGAACCTCCGGGTCTCGCCTCGCGGACGGGAGCGCCTATATGGAGCGCAACGGTTGACGCGCCCCGGCGCGCCGCTAGGTTCCGCGCGCTCCCCCGCGCCCATCGAAACGAGAGACCCCATGGCCGAAGCCGCCTCCCCCAGCACCGCGTATGACGTCGTCATCATCGGGGGCGGGCCGGGCGGCTATAACGCCGCCATCCGCGCCGGCCAGCTGGGGCTGAAGGTCGCCTGTATCGAGATGCGCGAGACGCTGGGCGGCACATGCCTGAACGTTGGCTGCATGCCGTCCAAGGCCCTGTTGCACGCCTCGGAGCTGTTCGAGTCGGCGACGACGGAGTTCCCCCACCTTGGCATCGAGATCGGCGCGCCGAAGCTGAACCTCGGCCAGATGATGGGTCAGAAGACCGAGAGCGTCACCGCCCTGACCAAGGGCATCGAATTCCTGTTCAAGAAGAATAAGGCCGACTGGATCAAGGGCCGCGGCCGCATCGTCGGCAAGGGCCAGGTCGAGGTCACCGCTGCCGACGGCGCGAAGACGGTGCTGACGGCGAAGGACATCGTCATCGCCACCGGCTCGGAGCCGACGCCGCTGCCGGGCGTGGCCTTCGAGGCCGGCAAGGTGGTCGATTCCACCGGCGCCCTTTCGCTTCCGGCCGTGCCGAAGCATCTGATCGTCGTCGGGGCCGGCATCATCGGCCTCGAGCTGGGCTCGGTCTGGCGTCGGCTGGGCGCCGAGGTGACGGTGGTCGAATATCTGGACCGCATCAGCCCGGGGATGGACAGCGATGTCGCCAAGGCCTTCCAGCGGTCCCTGACGAAGCAGGGCATGAGCTTCAAGCTGGGGTCCAAGGTCACCGGCGCGAAGACCACCAAGGACGGCGTCGAACTGACGGTCGAGCCGGCGGCGGGCGGCGCCGCCGAGACGCTGAAGGGCGATGTCGTGCTGGTCGCCATCGGCCGGCGGCCGTACACTGAGGGGCTGGGGCTGGAGACGGTCGGGGTCGAGACCGACAAGCGCGGCTTCGTCGCCAATGATCACTTCAAGGTCGCCGAAGGGGTCTGGGTCATCGGCGACGTCACCTATGGGCCGATGCTGGCGCACAAGGCCGAAGAGGACGCGGTGGCGGCGATCGAGTTGATCGCCGGCAAGGCCGGGCACGTCGACTACAATCTGGTGCCGAGCGTGGTCTACACCGTTCCCGAAGTGGCCTGGGTCGGCCAGACCGAGGACCAGCTCAAGGCGGACGGCGTGGCCTACAAGGCCGGCAAATTCCCGTTCACGGCCAACAGCCGGGCCAAGATCAACCACGAGACCGACGGCTTCGCCAAGGTGCTGGCCGACGCGAAGACCGACCGCATCCTCGGGGTCCACATCGTCGGTCCGCAGGCCGGCGAGATGATCGGCGAGGCCTGTGTGGCCATGGCCTTCGGCGGCTCGTCCGAGGACATCGCCCGCATCTGCCACCCGCACCCGACCCGCTCGGAGGCGGTCAAACAGGCGGCCATGGGCGTTGACGGCTGGACCATGCAGGCCTGATCCAGCCCCGCCGTCAGGCTCTCGGATGGGCCGCGGCGTAGGCGTCGAGCAGGCGGGCGGCGTCGACCTCGGTGTATTTCTGGGTCGTCGACAGGCTGGCGTGGCCGAGCAGTTCCTGAATCGAGCGCAGGTCCGCCCCCGCCCCCAGCAGGTGGGTGGCGAAGCTGTGGCGAAGGGCGTGCGGCGTGGCGCTGGCC
>JAHJNW010000004.1 GCA_018820665.1 Alphaproteobacteria bacterium
GACGGTCGAGGTGAACGGTCACCGCGTCCATCTGACGGGCAAGGAATACCAGATGCTGGAGCTGCTCTCGCTCCGCAAGGGCACCACCCTGACCAAGGAAATGTTCCTCAACCACCTGTACGGCGGCATGGACGAGCCCGAACTGAAGATCATCGACGTCTTCATCTGCAAGCTGCGCAAGAAGCTGGCCACGGCCGCCGGCGGCAAACACTATATCGAGACCGTCTGGGGCCGCGGCTACGTCCTGCGCGACCCGTCGGAATCCTCGGCGCCGATCACCGTCGCCGCCTGATCGACCCAGGGAAGAAACGTCCGAACGGACAGACGCCCGCCGGATCGCTCCGGCGGGCGTTTTCGTGCGTCCTGAAGGTGTGATCGAACCGGTCGACCGCCCACAGCCCTCTCATAGACCCCTGTAATTCGGCCCTTATCCCGACCGGCGCAATTTGTTAAGAAATCGCTCGAAACGCCGCGGAGGAGGCGGCCAGTATCGGGGGTTTCTTATGGTTGTATCTCGGGTTTCAGGCCAAAAGGCCCGCCTGTATCTGCTTGGCTCGGCCGGGGTGATGGCGCTGGCGATGCTGGCCACGCCGGCGGGCGCCCAGGACTGCGGGTCGGGCAACGCCAGCGGCGCCGGCTCGGTCGCCTGCGGGACCAATGCGGACGCGACGGGTGTCAACGCGACAGCGGTCGGTAATAATGCCGACGCCGGAGAGAGCGCGACCGCGATCGGCCGCGGCGCCACGGCCATTGTCGCCAACGGCACGGCGCTCGGCGCCTTTACGAGGGCCACCGGCATCGACGGGACGGCGGTCGGCTATAGCGCCTGGGCGAACGGCGTCGAATCGACCGCGATTGGCGCCAGCGCCATCGCGTATTCCGATGAATCGATGGCGCTCGGCCGGTATGCCCAGTCGGTCGGCTTGCGCTCGAGCGCGCTGGGCTACCTCGCCAACACCAACGCCAATGACGCCGTCGCGCTCGGCTCCGGCGCATCAGTCTTCGGTCTGTCGGGGATAGCGATCGGCGGCTGGTTCGATTTCGACAACAACGGCATCATGGTTTCCAACGAAATCGCCATGGCGAGCGGCCTCCGCTCGATCGCGATGGGGGCGGCGGCCTCCGCGACCGCGACGGATAGCGTCGCTATCGGCGTCGGTTCATTGGCTATCGCCGACGAGACTGTCGCCCTCGGCCACAACGCCTATGCCGGCGATGAGATGGCCACGGCGGTCGGCCGGTACTCGCTCGCCACCGGCGCATGGACCACCGCCATGGGCGCCTCCGCCAATACCTTTTTCGACTATTCCAGCGCGTTCGGCGCCGGCGCCCTGGCCGGCGGCGTCGGCTCCACCGCCCTCGGCTCGGGGGCGCGCACGGCGGCGGGGGCCGTCGGGGCCGGCTACAACAGCTCGGCGACCGGCGGTCAGAGCGTCGCCATCGGCCAATCCGCCTCCGCCACCCAGACCCGCGGCGTCGCCATCGGCGGCTGGATCGATCTCGACAGCGACGGAATCGCCGACGCGGGCGAGTTCACCCGCGCGACGGGGATCGACGCCATCGCCCTCGGGACCATCGCCAGCGGCGGCGGCGCCCGGGCCGTGGGGATCGGCTACAACGCCAGCGCCGCCGGCGGTAACGCGCTCGCCCTCGGCGCCTCGAGCAGCGCCGCAGGAACCAACGCCACCGCCGTCGGCCAGGGCAGCAGCGCCGCCACCACCGGCAGTGTCGCCCTTGGCTCCACCGCCAACGCCAGCGGCAATGCCGCCATCGCCATCGGCGGCGGCTACAACGGCGGCGTGGGACCGACGGCGGCGGGCGGCGATTCGATCGCCATCGGCTCGGACGCCGGCACCGCGGTCGGCGCCGGCGGCGCCATCGCCGTTGGCGGAGGGGCCTTTGGCGGCGCCACCAACGCCGTCGCCCTGGGTCAGCAGGCGCGCGCCGAGGCGGCCAATTCGACCGTGGTCGGCGATGAGGCCCGCGCCTCGGCCTCGGGCGCCGTGGCGCTGGGCGCGGATTCGCTGGCCGACGTCGCCGACACCGTCTCGGTCGGCAATGCGACGATGCAGCGCCGCATCGTCAATGTCGCCGACGGCGCGCTGGCGTCGGGATCGACCGACGCGGTCACCGGCGGACAATTGTTCACCACCAACGCGAATGTCACGACGGCGCAAGACACCGCCGACACGGCCCTCGCCAACGCCGCGACGGCGCAGACCGCCGCGGACGCCGCCCAGGCCACCGCCGACATCGCGCGCAGCGAAGCCGCGGCGGCCCAGGGCACGGCGGACACCGCCCTGAGCAACGCC
>JAHJNW010000140.1 GCA_018820665.1 Alphaproteobacteria bacterium
ACACCTTCTTCCTGCGGCCCGATCCGGAGACGGGCGAGCGCAAGGTGCTGCGCACCCACACCAGCCCGGTGCAGGTGCGCACCATGATGACGCAAAAGCCGCCGATACGGATCATCGCCCCGGGCCGGACCTTCCGGAAGGACAGCGACGCCACCCACACGCCGATGTTCCATCAGGTCGAGGGACTGGTGATCGACAGGGGCGTGCACATGGGCCACCTGAAGTGGACGCTGGAGACCTTCGTCGCCCGCTTCTTCGAGGTCGACGACGTCGATGCGCGCTTCCGCCCGCACCATTTCCCCTTCACCGAGCCGTCGGCCGAGATGGACATCCGTTGCGATCGCTCGGGCGGCGAGCTGAAGCTGAACCAGGGCGACAGCTGGATGGAGATCCTCGGCTGCGGCATGGTCCATCCGAACGTGCTGCGGAACTGCGGCATCGACCCGGACGAGTACCAGGGCTTCGCCTTCGGCATGGGCGTCGACCGTCTGGCGATGTTGAAATACGGCATTCCCGACCTGCGGCCGATGTTCGAGGCGGATACGCGGTGGCTGGCCCACTACGGCTTCTCGGCCTTCGTCGCGCCGAACCCGGCCAGCGGCCTGAGCTGAACGAGACACCCATGACCCACGCAAGGATCGCGTCGGGCGGAGACAAGACCGCGTGAAATTCACCCTCTCCTGGCTGAAGCAGCATCTCGACACGAGCGCCGACGTGGCGGCCGTGGCCGAGGCCATGACCATGGCGGGGCTGGAGGTGGAGGAGGTCCACGACCCGATCGCCGCCCTCGCCCCCTTCACCGTCGCGAAGATCGTCTCGGCCGAACGCCACCCCAACGCCGACCGACTGCAGGTCTGCCAGGTCGAGACCGTCGACGGGATCAAGGAGATCGTCTGCGGCGCGCCCAACGCCCGCGCCGGCCTGACCACCATCTACGCCCCGATCGGCGCCTATGTGCCGGGGTTGGGCGTGACCCTGGTCGAGAAGCCGGTGCGTGGCGTGGTCTCGAACGGCATGCTGTGCTCGGCCTCGGAGCTGGAACTGGCTGACGAGAGCGACGGCATTCTGGAGCTGGCCGACGATCTGGCGGTCGGGACCCCGGCGGCCGGCGTGTTCGGCGCCGAACCGGTGATCGATTTCGAGGTCACCCCCAACCGGCCCGACTGGCTGGGCGTGGCCGGCATCGCCCGCGACCTGGCGGCGGCCGGCCTCGGCCAGCTGCAGACCCCGTCCATCGTTCCCGTGCCCGGCGCCTTCCCGTCGCCGGTCACCGTGCGGATCGAGGCCCCGGAGATGTGCCCGGTGTTCGGCGGGCGGTTGATCCGCGGCGTGAAGAACGGCCCCTCGCCCGAGTGGCTGCAGCGGCGGCTGACGGCCATCGGCCTGCGCTCGATCAACCGGCTGGTCGATGTCACCAATCTGATCGCCTACGACCGCTGCCGGCCGCTGCACGTCTATGACATGGCCAAGCTGGTCGGGTCGGAGATCGTTGTGCGCGGCGGCCAGATATCCGAGGGCGCGGACCACATCGCCGCCGGGACGCACGAGCATCTGATCGCCCTCGACGGCAAGACCTACACTGTGGACGCCAATATGTGCGTCATCGCCGACGCCGCCGGCGAGCGCCCGATCGGCCTCGGCGGCGTCATGGGCGGCGAGTCGACCGGTTGTTCCGACGAGACCGTCGACGTCTTCGTCGAATGCGCCTGGTTCGATCCCCTGGCCACGGCCCAGACCGGCCGGACTCTGAGCCTCAACTCCGACGCCCAGTACCGCTTCGCCCGCGGCGTCGATCCGGCCTCGGTGGTTCCGGGTCTGGAGCTGGCGACGCAGCTGATCCTCGACCTGTGCGGCGGCGAGCCGTCGGAGATCGTTCTGGCCGGGCAGGCGCCGGCCAATCCGTCGGCCTTCGCCTTCGACCCAACCCGCGTCGGGGCCCTGACCGGCCTGTCGCTGGACGACGACCGCATCGCCGAAATCCTGACCCGGCTCGGCTTCGAGGTCGCGCGCGGCCAGGACGCCAACCTGCCCTGGAGCGTGACCCCGCCGTCGTGGCGGCGCGACGTCGAGGGGCCGGCGGATCTGGTCGAGGAGGTCGCCCGCATCGAGGGCTATGACGCCCTGCCGTCGACGCCCCTGCCCGATCTGGGCGCGCCGTCGAAGGGGGTGCTGAACCCGCGTCAGGCCCGCGTTCGCGCGGCGCGCCGGGCGCTGGCGGCCATGGGCTATGCCGAGGCCGTCACCTGGTCCTTCACCAAACAGTCGACTGCGGCCCTGTTCGGCGGCGGCGACGACGCCCTGCGGGTCGAGAACCCGATCGCCGCCGATCTCGACTGCATGCGGCCCTCGGCTCTGCCCAATCTGGTCCAGGCGGCGGCGCGCAACGCCGACCGCGGCCACCCGGACGCGGCCCTGTTCGAGGTCGGCCCGATCTATCTGGACGACAGCCCGACCGGCCAGCGCACCGTCATCGCCGGCCTCGTCGCGCCTCGGTCCGCGCGCCACTGGGGCGGCGGGGCCGAGGATGCCCTGTTCGCGCTGAAAGGCGACCTGCTGGCCCTGCTGGACGAGCTGGGCGCGCCGGTCGCCTCGCTGCAACTGGTCCAAGGCCAGAACCGCGACTGGTGGCACCCCGGCCGCTCGGCCCGGCTGCAACTGGGTCCGAAGAATGTGATGGTCGAGTTCGGCGCCCTGCACCCGCGCGTGCTCAAGGCGCTGGACGCCGACGCCCCCATGCTGGCCTTCGAGATCGTGCTCGACGCCGTGCCCGAACCGCGCGGCAAGGCGACCAAGACGCGCGGCCCGGCGGCCCTGGCGCCGCTGCAGCCCCTGACCCGCGACTTCGCCTTCGTCACGGAAGAGGGCCGGGCCACCGGCGACCTCGTCCGCGCCGTGGCGGGGGCCGACAAGGCGCTGATCGTCGAGGTGAAGGTGTTTGACGTCTATCGCGGCGCCGGCGTCGCCGAGGGCATGAAGTCGGTGGCGCTGGAAGTCGTCATCCAGCCGCGCGAGGCGACCCTGACCGAGGTGGAGATCGAGGCCCTGTCGGCCAAGGTCGTGGCGGCGGCGGGCAAGGCCGGCGGCGCGCTGCGCGGCTGACGCCGATCAGCCGTCGGTCGGGGGTTCACATCCGTTCGCCCGGCAGGGCGCTGGCCTGCCGCACCCAGTCGGCGAACCGCGCCTCGTCGAGGACGTCGCCTTCGTGGATGTGGAAATAGCGCACGTCCTTCTGCGTCGAGCCGACCGGCGGGACCGGCTCCAGCGCCGCGCCGCGGAAGAAGGCGATCTTCACATAGGCGTTGAAGCAGTGGAGGCTGAGGAACCAGACGTGGTCCTCGACCCCGTACAGCGGCGAGTTCCATTTGACCGCCTTGCGGACGCCGGGGACCGCCTCTTCGATGATGCCGTCGATCCGACGGCCGACTTCGCTTTTCCAGCCCGGCGCGGCCGCAATCCAGGCCTGGACCGGGGCGTCGCCATAGCCCTTGGCGATCTGCGGATTGCCGCCCGAGAGCAGCGTCGGCTTCGCGCTCTTCGCCATCACGCCCTCTCGTCGCCGGGCTGTTTCCGCACGTGCGGCAGGGCGAACATGTACAGGCCCGAGGCCATCATCAGCGCCAGTGGAAACAGCGGCAAGAAATAGACCCACTCGGCCGGCTGCCGCCCCAGCCCAAGGGCGAGGAAGATGCCGGCGACGATCACGGTGAAGAGGATCGACAGCCCGCGGTGGGCCTGTCGGATCGAGGCGCTCCAGTTCATCGATTAGCTCCTTTCAGGTTGGGGCGGCGGTCAGGCGATCGGGTCCGCCTGGGCGAGGGTCTGCTCGAGGTTTTCGAAGAACTGCCGCCATCCGGCCCCGGCGCCGCCGAAGGCCTGCCGCTGGTCGGGGCGGAAGCCGGCCTGCTCCATGCGCAGATGCGTCCCCGTGCCGGTCGGCGTCAGGGTGAAGGTGACCACGCTTTCCAGTGCATAGGCCGGGTCGTCGTGCACATAGTTCCAGCTGTAGCTGAGCCTCCGGTCGGGCTCGACGGCGAGGACCTCGCAGTCCAGCACCCCGCCCCATTCGCCGCTGAGATGGAAGCGGTGACCGACCTCGGGGCTGAAGTCGTTCTTCATCAGCCAGGCCTCGATCAGATGCGGCTGGGTCAGGGCCCGCCACAGCCGCTCCGGCGGCCAGGGGAACTCCCGCTCGACGACGACGGAGCGGGTTTGGGGCGCGGCTTCGGTCATTGATCCATCCTCTTCACCAGGTCCTCGAGGTCGTCGAATTTCGCTTCCCAGAAGCCGGCCATCTGACGGGTCCAGTCGCTCAGCGGGGTCAGGGCGCCGGGCAGGGCGCTGTAGTGGGTCAGGCGGCCTTCGGGGCGGTCGCGCACCAGACCGGCCTGTTTCAGCACGCCGAGATGTTTGGAGACCGCCGGCTGGGAGACGCCGGCCTGGACCGTCAGCGCCCCGACCGTCTGTTCACCCTCACGGCACAGCTGTTCGAAGATGCCGCGCCGGGTCGGGTCGGCGAGGGTTCTGAACAGGATCTCGTGGGTGTCGGACATAGAAATATAACCGGTAAGCTATGCGTTAAGCTATAACCGCATGGTTATGTATGTGTCAAACCGCGGACAGCCGCGCCGCCGGAGGGACGCCGACGCGCGGCTAGACGGCGCGGGACCGGCGCGACGGAGCCATCGTTTCCGCCGGCGGCTGCACTGCGGCCAGCGCCTCGAACAGGGCGGGGGCGCTCATCGGCTTGGGCAGGTGCCGGTCCGCGCCCGCCTCCAGACTGGCCTCCACATGCTGCGGCAGTGTGTTGGCGGTCAGCATGATGACCGGGGTGCGGGCGGAGCCGCGCGCGCGTTCGAGGTCGCGGATGGCCCGGGTCGCCTCCATTCCGTCCATGACCGGCATCATCATGTCCATCAGGATGGCGTCATAGCGGTTGGCCAGAAACGCCTTAATGCCCTGATCGCCGTCCTCGGCGCAGTCGACCTCGACGCCGATGGTTTGCAGGATCAGCTCGGCGACGCGGCGGTTGGTCGCGTTGTCGTCGACGACCAGGACGCGACCCAGACTGGGCAGGGGCGTCGTCTCCGGGCCGGTCGCGACCGCGGCCTCGCCCGGCACGTCCCGCAGCGGCAGGGTGAACCAGAAGGTCGCCCCCTTGCCGGGTTCGCCACGGCAGTCGAGGTCTCCGCCCATGGCGACGACGAGTTCGCGCGAGATCGACAGGCCGAGACCCGATCCGCCAAAGCGGCGGGTGATCGTGCCGTCGGCCTGCTGAAAACGTCCGAAGATGACCTGGCGCTGTTCGCTGTCGAAGCCGGGGCCGCTGTCGCGGACCTCGAACCGGTATTGGGCGCCGTCACGGCTGACATGCAGGGAGACCGAGCCGCGATCGGTGAATTTGACGGCGTTGGAGATCAGATTGGTCAGAACCTGTTTCAGACGAAGCGGGTCGCCCATGACCCGGGACGCGATCTCAGGGCCGATTTCCGCGAACAGCGCGAGGCCCTTTTCCTGCGCCGCGAGGTCCGAGAGACACAGGACCGCCTCGACGACGTCGGCCAGCACCATGGGCGTGTCGCTCAGGACCATTTCGCCGGCCTCGATGCGGGCGAGGTCGAGAATGTCGCCGATCAGGCGTCCCAGCTGGTCCGACGAGGTGCGGATCAGGTCCGTCAGTTCGCGCTGGTGGGCGGACTGTTCTGTCGCCGCGAGCAGGTCGGCGACGCCGATCACGCCGTTCAGCGGCGTGCGCAACTCATGGCTCATATTGGTCAGGAAGACGGTTTTCGCCTCATTGGCGGCCTCGGCCTCGGCGGTCGCCCGGCGCAGGGCCGCCGCCTGCGCCTTGCGCTCGGAGATGTCGCGGATGTGGGCGTGGATGTGCGGAACGCCCTGTTCGTGGGCGACCGACATCCACAGTTCGATGTCGAGGAGACTCTGGTCCTTGCGGCAGGCCACCAGTTCGATCCTGCGTTCGACGCGGCCCCCGCCGCTGTGACGCCATTGCTCGAGGCCTCGCCTGTGGCGCGCCTTCAGGTCCGGGGGGACAATCATGTCGACGTTGCCGCCCAGGGCTTCGGCGCCCGAATAGCCGAACAGCTGTTCGGCGCCCTCGGACCAGTCGGTGATCGTGCCCTGATCGTCGCATTCGATCAGGGCGTCGGCCGAGGCCAGCAGGGCCGCGTACCGGGAGCGGGCCCGGTGACGCGCGGCGAGGTCTTCGGCGACGATCGTGGCAAGGCGCGACAGGGATGAGGCCAGGGTGGCGTCAAAGGCCTTCGGCTCGGGGTCGAACACGCAGACCACGCCGACGGCGTGATCGTTCACCAGCACCGGCGCGCCGGCGTAGAAGCGAAGATTCAGCGCGCCGATGACGAGCGGATTGCGGGCGAAGCGAAAATCCTCGCGGGCGTCAGCGACCCACATGACGCGATCTGGCGCGGCGATGACATGGGTGCAGAAGGACGACCAGCGGCACGCATCGACGGGGGCGTAATCGCGCCCGCCCGAGTGCCAGTTGCGTTCGGCCTCGACGAGGGTGATCAGGGCCCATCGGGTCCCGGCGAGGTCGCCGGCGAGGGCGGCGATCTCGTTGTGTTGAGGCGCCTGGGGCTGGTTTATCAGGCCGAACGAACGGACCATATCCAGCCTGACGGCTTCATGCTCGGTCGTCGGCAGCGTAATCATACTCGAACAAAGCCCGGTTTCAGATTCTGACATACCCTGAATGGGTTAAATATTTGCGGAATACGAGATCATTGGGGAGCGGAATCACCAACTATACCGAAGCGTGGCTATAGAATCGGTGATTGATTGCGAATCGATTTCAACTGATCGGCATTTACTCGAATACTTTCTGTCGGATCGAGTAATGTCCGGTACCGGTCACTGCCTGCTCACTTCAAGCCGTCGGCGTTGCGCGGCGGGCCGGGCGCCGCTGGCAATCCCGCGTTAACCTTGCCGCCGCAAGGCTGACGCAAACACCGGTGACGGTGTGATCCAGCGCCCGCGCGAGTCGGGCGAGCCGTCCCCGCCTTCGGAGCCAGAGCCATGCATCGCCGCCAGCTGATCCTTTCCGGTCTCGCCGCCACCGCCGGCGCCTCGGGTCTGTCCGCCTGCGCCACCGCGCCGGCGTCCGATCCGAACTATCCGATCCGTTCGGACCGGGACGCCCCGGCCTATACGGCGGACGAGCTGGTCGCCGCGGGCTCGCGCGAACTGGGCATCGCCGCCGAGGCCATCGGCGCGGCCATCGAGCGCATCTTCGCTGACCAGGGCGACCGCCCGACCGCCTATATCGCGGGCGAAGAGGGTTCGGGCGCCGCCGGCGTCGGCCTGCGGTACGGGCGGGGGGCGCTGCACATGAAGGACCTGTCGGCCTCCCAGGAGGTGTTCTGGCAGGGCATTTCGATCGGCTGGGATGTCGGCGGCAACGCCAGCCGGGTCTTCACCCTGGTCTACGGCCTCTATCACCCCGACATGATCTACCGCCGCTACCCCGGCGTGGAGGGCTCGGCCTATCTGGTCGGCGGCGTCGGCGTGAATTACCAGCGCGCCGACGGCATCGTCCTGGCCCCGATCCGCACCGGCGTCGGCCTGCGCCTCGGCGCCAATGTCGGCACCATGGCCTACAGCCGCCAGCGGAACCTGCTGCCGTTCTGAACACGGAACAGGCCCGTCTTAAGGGTCAAGGGCGTGCGCCCGGTCTCAGCCCTGCGCGGCCCGACCGCGGAAGCCTGACACATCCTCGTCCACAATCGCAGTCGTGACGCGCGCCATGCAAGGAAACGTCCCGACATTCACCTCGGCCTCGTCGCCGGCGCAGATCCAGAGATTGGCGCGTCGCGACTGCGCGAGAGAGACCGCGGATGTGTTGTCGTCAAAGCAGTTGTCACTGACGAGACCGAAGACATAGCCCCTGTTGGTCCGCACGAAGACCGCGTGAGGGGCCTCGACGTTGTAATTGGTCACGTCACTCGCGCGGAAACATTGGCCGTTGGCGAAGGCGGCGGCCCGATCGCCGGTCGTCGCGCCGCCGTCGGCCGAAACGCAGCCGGTGAGCACAGCCGCAAGGGCTGGTAAAATCCATCGCCTCATGGTCGTCCTCCGAAAAATGTCGATGCATCCTACGGTAGTCGGATCATAGAGGCAAGATCGTGTCACTTAAGGCGTCCTCATCCCCTGCCTTGAGACGGGCCGTGCCCAAATGCTGCGGACCTGCGTCAGGTCGTGCCCGTGACCTCTGTCTCCAGCCCCTCGCGCCAGCTCGGATAGCGTGGCCGCCAGCCCAGTTCGGCCTTGGCGCGCGCGTTCGAGAGCCGTTTCGAGTCGCGATAGAAGCGGCGCATGGCCTCGGACACCGACGGATCGTCGAGGTCGATCTCGGGCGGGCGCGGCAGGCCGAGACGTCTGGCCGCCCCTTCCATGACAACATCGGCGGGCGCAGGCTCGTCGTCGCACAGGGTGTAGGCGGCGCCGGGGCGGGGGCGGGCCATGGAGGCGAACAGGCCGGAGACGGCGTCGTCGACATGGATGCGGTTGAACACCTGGCCGGGCTTGCGCACGATCCGGGCCGTCCCCTCCCGCAGCTTGACCAGCGGCGAACGGCCTGGGCCGTAGAGGGCCGGCAGGCGGAAGATCTGCACCGTGAGCCCCATGCCCTGGCCCGCGTCCAGCCAGTCGCGCTCTGCGCGCACCCGGCGCGCGCCCTCGAGCGAGGCGGCGTTGAGCGGGTCGTCCTCGAAGGCCCAGCCGCCGGCCCGGTCGCCGTAAACCGCCGTCGAGGAGACGTAGCCGATCCAGCCGGGCCAGGCGCCGGTGCGGGTGATGGCGGGGATCAGCCGCTTCAGACCGGGGCAGCCGTCCGACTCGGGCGGGGCGGTGATCAAAATGGCCGGCGTCTCGAGGACCGAACGATCGAGGGCGTCGTCGTCCGCCGGGTCGAGGGCGTTGAAGCCCTCGGCCTGAAGCGCGCGGCGGGTGTCAGGATCGCGGCTGGTCAGGTCGGCGCCGCCGCCGCGGCGCACCGTTTCCCGCGCCGCCGCCTGTCCCAGCCAGCCGCCGCCGAAGACCAGCAGGGCGGCGGGCGTGGCGTTCTCGGGCATCCCGGGCTCAGGCCGACTGGGCGTGGACGGGCGCGGCGGAGCCGACCGGCGCGACCGTGACCGGTTCGACCTTCACCGCCGCGGCCCGCTTGCTGTTCCAGGTCGAGACGCACGGCACCTTGGTCAGGTCGGCGCGGTGGGCGTAGCGGCGGGCGATCTCGGTGACGTCCTGCATCAACCCCTCGGCCAGGGTGATCGGCTTGAGGCCCAGCTCGCGGAACTGGTCGTTGGCCACGACCAGCTCGTTCTCGTCGGCTTCCTGACGCGGGTTGGGCACATTGTGCACCTCGGCGCCGGTCATGCCGGCGATCAGGGCGGCGAGGTCGCGGACCCGACGGCTTTCGGTCATCTGGTTCAGGATCTTGACCCGGTCGCCGGCCTTCGGCGGGTTCTTCAGCGCCAGTTCGACGCAGCGCACCGTATCCTGGATGTGGATGAAGGCCCGCGTCTGGCCGCCCGTGCCGTGCACCGTCAGCGGATAGCCGACCGCCGCCTGCATCAGGAAGCGGTTCAGCACCGTGCCGTAGTCGCCGTCATAGTCGAAGCGGTTGATCAGCCGCTCGTCCTGGCGCGTCTCCTCGGTCTGGGCCCCCCAGACGATGCCCTGGTGCAGGTCGGTGATCCGCACGCCGTCGTTCTTGGCGTAGAACTGGAACAGCAGGGCGTCCTGGGTCTTGGTCATGTGGTAGATCGAGCCGGGGTTCGGCGGGAACAGGATCTCCTGCTCGGCGGGCCCGAAATCGGTGTCGACCGTGACCTTCAGATAGCCTTCAGGGATTCGCAGACCGGCGGTGGTGTAGCCGTAGACGCCCATGGTCCCGAGGTGGGCCAGGTGCACGTCCAGCCCGCTTTCGACGATCGCGGCGAGCAGGTGGTTGGTGGCGTTCAGGTTGTTGTCGACCGTGTACAGCTTGTGCCGCGCCGACTTCATGGAATAGGGCGCTGCGCGCTGTTCAGCGAAGTGGACGACGCTGTCCGGCTTCCAGTCCTTGATCAGGGCGACGAGGCGGTCGAACTCCTTGCCGACCGTCATGTTGACGAAGTCGATGGTCCGGCCCGACACTTCTTTCCATGCGGCGATCCGCTCGCCCATGGTCCGGATCGGGGTCAGGGACTGGACCTCCAGCTCGTTGTCGATGTTGCGCCGGCTCAGATTGTCGACGACCAGCACGTCCCAGCCTCTCGCCGACAGGTGCAGGGCCGTCGGCCAGCCGCAGAATCCATCGCCGCCCAGAACCAGTACGCGCATCCGTTCATCCCTCGTGTGATCCGTTCCCTGCCTAGCCGATGGCGGCGGCGGGTCAAAGCTCGGGCGTTCAACGCGCGAGCGGGCCGTTCGGGCTCAGCTTCGCGCGCGGGCGCGCCACTGGTCCCGGCTCTGGCCCCAGCGGTCGATTTGCACGCCGTCGAACGGCGGCGGCAGCTGCGTCGGGCCGAGGTTGCGCGATCCCAGCCGTTCGGCGAGGCGTTGGGACGGCCTGTTGTCCGGGGCGATGCAGTGGATGACATCGGTCCAGCCGAGCGTATCGAAGGCGTAGTCGATCGTGGCCGTGGCTGCCTCCAGACCATAACCCTTGCCCTGGGCGTCGGGATGAAGGCCCCAGCCGACCTCGGTTCCGGGCCAGCCCAGCGGCGCCCACGGCCCGATCCGGCCCAGCCACAGGCCGGTGTCGCGCTCGATCAGCGAGAACATGGCCACGCCGGTCAGGCTCCAGGCCCCGGCCATGGTCATGAAGCCGCGCCAGGCGGACTCGGCCGGCTGCGGCCCGCCGAGGAATTTGGCCGCCTCGGGATCGGCCATCATCTCCGCCCAGCGCGGAAAATCGCCCATCGTCTGCGGGCGAAGGGTCAGGCGGGCGGTCTCGATCACCGGTCCGGTCACAGCGGATACTCCTGCTCAAGCTGATAGCGGCTGCCGTCCGGGGTCAGGACGCTGGACCACAGGCCGAAGCTGTGGGCGCGGATCGGCGGGGAATGCAGCAGGTTATGGCCGGTGACCCACGCGCCGATGCGGTCCGGATTGGTCTGGGGCTTGAGGTAGGCCAGGGTGACGTGCGGGCGGTAGACGCGGCGCTCCATCACCACCCCGGCCCGCTCGCCGGCGGCGCGGCAGCGCCCGGCCAGCACCGACAGCCGCTCATTGGCCTCGATCCCGGCCCACAGGGTGTGGCTGCGATGGGAATCGCCGAAGGCCCCGACGCCGCGCAGGGTGAAGTCGAACGGCCCGCCGGCGGCGGCGCGGTTGAGCTCAGCGGCCAGGTCGTCGGCGCGGCGCTCCTCGATCTCGCCATAGAAGGCGAGGGTCAGGTGCAGCTGATCCCGCGCCCGCCATTTGGCCCCGGGAAGGCCGGACTGACGGCGCTCGAGCGTGTCGGCGACGTCGTCGGGGATCGGCAGGGCGGCGAACAGGCGGATCATGCGACCGTTCGTAGCGGCTGAAACCCGACCACCCAAGTCCGGTTTTCCTTGCGTCAACGGGACTCGACCCCGATATTTGACCGGACAGCCGGGATCATCCCGGCGAACAAGGAGAACGAACTCGCGATGAGCGACTTCAACAACGGCTATGCCCGGCCGCTTCCCCAGTCCGCCGACATGTCGGTGGATGCGGGTCTGCGCAGCTTCATGCTGGGCGTCTACAACAAGGTGGCGCTGGGTCTGCTGGTGTCGGCGGTCCTCGCCTGGGTCACCGGCTCGGTGCCGGCGGTGCGCGACCTGCTGTTCGCGACCCAGGTGTTCCCGGACGGCGTGACCCGCCTGACCGGCTACACCATGCTGGGCATGATCGTGGCCTTCTCGCCGCTGGTCGTGCTGCTGGGGTCCAACTTCGTGATGAAGAACCCGACTGCGGGCGGCGCGAGCGGTCTGTACTGGCTGATCGTGGCCCTGATCGGCGCCTCGATGGGCACGGTGGTGCTGATCTATACCGGCGCTTCGGTGGTGCAGACCTTCCTGATCACGGCCGCCGCCTTCGGTGGTCTGAGCCTGTTCGGCTATACGACCAAGAAGGACCTGACCGGCATCGGCAGCTTCCTGATCATGGGCGTGATCGGCCTGATCATCGCCTCGGTGGTCAACATGTTCCTGCAGAGCGGCATGATGCAGATGATCATCAGCATCGCCGGCGTGCTGATCTTCGCCGGCCTGACCGCCTATGACACCCAGCGGCTGAAGATGACCTACTACGCCCTCGGCGGAAACCAGACCGCCATGAGCGTGGCCACCAGCTACGGCGCGCTGAGCCTGTACATCAACTTCATCAACATGTTCCAGTTTCTGCTGATGCTGTTTGGCGGGCGGCGCTAAGCGGGCGCTATCGGGCGGGACGCGGTCCCGCGCTGCTTGAGCGCCCCGGCCTCAAGTAGCGCGCAGCGCGATAGGCCAACAAAGAGAGGCCCCGGCGGAAACGCCGGGGCCTTTTCTATTCGACGACGCTGAACCGGCGGCTGTCGAAGACTCGCAGGACCTGGGGCAGTTCGCGGCCGCGCCGCAGCACCACGCCGCCCTCGCCGATGACCGCCCACTGCCCCTGTTTGAGGCGCAGGGCCGGGCGTTTCTCGATGCGATAGGCGGGGGCGTCGCCCGAGCGGCGGAAGACCGCGAACTCGGCCACGTCGCGGTGCCCGACCATGGCGTAGTCGCGCCATTCCCCGGCAGCCACCATCCGGCCGTAGACCCTGAGGATCAGGTCCAGTTCGCGCCGGTCGAAGAAGACCGGACCGGACTGCGGCTGCAAATCGGCGGCGTCGCTCATGCTTCGAAGGTAGGCCGACCGTCCGGAAACGCCAGAGCTTTCACCGTCGCGACACAGCGATCGTCGTGCCCCGAACGCCACTCGTCCAAGAAATCGTCCGGGCCACGAAAACGCCGCTGTTCCGCCCTTCGTCCGCCCCCTTGGGGGCCGACACCGGATGCATCGGCCTGTCGGAGTTCGGAGCGATCCCGGATCCTGAACAGCCCCCCCAGCCCCCCTGGATCATTCCACGAAGGGCTCCGGCGGGCCGATGCTTCCTCCAAGCGAGACGCCCGCTCCGCCACCCTCCCCCCTCCGGCCGAGCGGGCGTTTTGTTGTCTGGCGTCCGGGCCCCGCGGTCAGGGCAGGCTGATCTCGACCGGCTCGGCGTCCCGCATCACCGACAGAATGCGCTGGCCGTCGCCCCCAAGGGCGGCCGCGAGGCTGTCCAGCCCGGCCACGGGGCTGTCGTCGATCAGACGGATGATGTCTCCGGCCTGCAGGCCGGCGCCAGCCGCGACCGAGCCGCCCTCGACCGCGAACACCAGCAGGCCGTCGGCCCCGACCCGGGCGCTCAGGCCGCGCGCGATCACGACCTCGGCGCCCCGCACGACCGGACGGTCGCCCGGCGCCTCGACGGTCAGGGTCGCCCGACCTTCGCGGCCGTCGCGCAGATAGACGACCTGGACCTCGGTGCCGGGCTCGGCGATGCCGATCGTCGCGGCCACCGTGCCGGCGTTGGACACCGGCCGGTTCTGGATGCGCCGGACCACGTCGCCGCGCTGCAGGCCGGCCGCCTCGGCGGAGGAGCCGGGGGCGACGTTCTCGACCACCGCGCCGCGCACGATGCCGAGACCGAGGTCGCGCGACCGTTCGGCGTTGAGCGAGCCGAGGATGGCGCCGGTCGAGCCGCGTTTGACCTCGCCCACGCTGCGCAGCTGGCCGACCACATACATCAGGATGCGGCTGGGGACGGCGAAGGCGATGCCGTCGTTGCCGCCGCCGCCGCCCGACAGGATCGAGGTGTTGATGCCGATCAGCCGGCCGCGGCTGTCCAGCAGCGGGCCGCCCGAGTTGCCGGAGTTCACCGCCGCGTCGGTCTGGATATAGTCCTCGATCCGGTCGCCCATGCCCGAGCGCCCGAGACCGGAGATCACCCCCATGGTCAGGGTCTGGTCGAGGCCGAGGGGGTAGCCGACGGCGAAGGCCAGATCGCCGGTGCGCAGCTGGTCGGAGTCGACCACCTCGATCTGGGAAAGGCCGCTGGCGTCGAACTTGAGAACGGCCAGGTCGGTGGCCTTGTCGGCGCCCACCAGGACGGCGTCGAAGATGCGGCCGTCGGTCAGGTCGACGGTGAATTTCCGTCCGCCCTCGACCACGTGATTGTTGGTGACGACGATGCCCTCGCGGGCGTCGATGATGGCGCCGGAGCCGCTGGAGACCGGACGCGGCTCGTTGTCGCCCGAACTGGGCCCCTCCGACTGGCCGAGGGTGGTGACCTGGACCACGGCGGGCAGCGCCCGTTCCAAGCCCTCGGCGAAGCTGAAGACGCCGCGCCGGGCGTCGTAAGGGATCGGGCCCTGGGGTGTCGACTGGGCCACGGCCGCGGTCGCGCCCATCAGGGGAACGGCCATGGCCAGCGCCAGTATCGACAGGCCGTGGGCCCGGTGGGTGGAACGCCGCATCGCCAATCCTCTGTATCTGGAGCGACCCTAGCGCGAGAAAAGGGCCGTGACGACAGCGCCCGGACGACCATCATCGATGGTCATGGCGGCGCCATGGCGCTTGAGGATCGCCCGCACGAAGGCCAGGCCCATCCCGTGGCTGTCGGGACCGTCCCCCGACGCGCCGCCGCGCGGCTGAATCGCGGTGAAGCCGGGGCCCTGGTCGGCGACGATCAGGACCGGCCGACCTTCACGCTGGCCGACCGTCAGGTTCACCACGCCCCCGTCCGGCGAGAATTTCACGGCGTTGTCGACCAGATTGGTCACCGCCCGCTGCAGCAGGGAGTGGACCCCAAGCACCGACACGGCCTCGCCCTCGAGCCGGATGGCGACGTCGCGCTCGTCGGCCAGCGGCTGGTAGAGGTCGGCGGCCTGGGCCGCCAACTGGTCCAGCCGCACGGCGTCGAACACCCAGGCCTCGCCGTCGCGCAGGGCCATGGCCTCGTTCATTGAGCGGGTGATGCGGGCCAGATCGGACAGGGCCTCGTCGACCAGGGTTCGCGCCTCGGGCGTGGCCGCTGTGGCCCGAAGCCGTTCGAGGCGGACGGAGGCCCGGGCCAGCGGCGTGCGAAAGTCGTGCGCCAGCTGGTCCGCCGAGTCCCTGAGCCAGCTCAGCAGCTCGTCCAGCCGGTCGAGGGTGCGGTTCACATGGCCGGTTAGTTCGCTCAGCTCGGGCGCCACCGCGGTCTCCGGGGCGCGCACGGAGAAGTCGCCGACCGCGGCGCGGTCGAGGACGCGGCTGACTCCGGCGACGGCCTGGGTCAGGCGGCGGCGTGACATGGCGGCGGCGGCGAGACCGATGACCAGAAGCAGCAGTCCCGTCGCGATGACGGCGGCCACTGCCCAGCCCCAGGCCTGGCCGGAGCGGTCGACGACCCGGCCGACGGCGATGTCGAGCGCGCCGAACGGCCGCCGCACCACCACCACCGCGACCGCCCGCGACGGACACAGCACGCCCGCGCCGAGGCGCACGACATGCACGTCCTCGCCCAATCGACCGAGGCGCTGGCCCGGCGCCGCCAGCGCCGCCAGTCCGGCCGGCTTGCCGACCGGCGGGCGGATGAAGCGGACCCCGGCGCCGCCGCGGCCGGTGCGGCAGGTCTCCTCCAGCGTTCGGGCCTCGCGGGCCGGGCCGCTCTGGAAGGCGCTGAGCCAGGCCGACAACCACGCCGCGTCCGCCTCGGTCAGGGCCTCGGCCGACAGGCTGGCCTCCGAGCCCAGTTTCGAGACCATGGCGCCGTAGTCGTCGAGCGCCGCCAGCGCCGCCTTCTCGCGCTGGTCCATGCGCACGGCGGCGCCGGTGACCAGCAGAGAGCCGGAGAGGGCCAAGGCCGCCAGCGCGCCCATGACGGCGGCTAGCTGGGTCGAGCTTCGTCGGGCCAGCCAGCCTGCCGGGCCCGGGCGTGGTCCAGCCATGTCCGGCTCAGCCCGCCGTCGAGAGGTCGCGGAAGACCAGGCTCTGGCTCCGCGCCGGGACGATCAGCGGATGCAGGTCCTCGCCCAGTTCGGGGGTCTGGTCCCTGAGCCGACGGCGCAGGGCGCTGATGCGCGCGTCGATGACGTTGACGAAATTGTCGGGCAGGAATTTCCACTCCACCCAGCAGCGATCCCACAGCATGGTCTTGGTCACCGGCTGGCCGCGTGCGGCCATCAGTTCGGCGACGATGGCGAACTCCAGCGGCGACAGGTCGATCAGCCGGCTCTCGCCGTCGGCCAGATCCAACTTCAGGGTGCGGGCGCCCGGCGACAGGCGGAAGGGGCCGTTGACCAGCTCGGCGCCGGCCGGACGGGCCCGGCGCGCGGCGCGGCGCAGCTGGGCGGCGATGCGGGCCAGCAGCTCCTCGTCGCCGACCGGCTTGGCCAGATAGTCGTCGGCCCCGCCCAGCAGGCCCTCGACCTTCTGCCGCTCGCCGCCAAGCGCGGTCAGCATCAGGGCCGGAGCGTCCGAGGATGTCCCGTGGCCGGCGCGCAGCCGTTTCAGCATCTCCAGCCCGTCCATGCCGGCGGTGAGCCGGTCGAGGATCAGGACGTCGTAGGGCACGTCGATGGCCGCCGCGAGCGCCGTCTCGCCCGCCTCGAACCGGTCGACGGTCTCGAAGCCGGCCGCTGTCAGCCGTTCGGCCACATGGTCGGCGAGGGCCGGATCGTCCTCGAGCAGCAGGGCGCGGCGGCCAGCGAACACCGGGCCGAGGCGGGCGAAGGGATCGTCGTCCTGGGTCGTCATCTCCACGCCTGCACTCCGCCGTCGCCTCACGTTAGGGCGCCGATGCCGAATGACAACGCCGCCGCTGTCGCTCTCTAGTCCGAGCGGAGAGGGACAGAGGCTGATCGTTCCTGACGGTCAGCCCCGCTTGCCTAGTGGTCGCCGTGGCCGTGCGAGTCGCTGTCGGAGGCTTGGGCGGCCCAGCCCTCGCCGCCGGTTTCCGCGAACCAGAACGGGGCGCGCGGCCGCTGGCGTGGCGCGATCTCGTTCATGCCGGAGTCGTAGACCCGGCCGTTGAGCACGGTGAAGACGATCGAGGTGGTGTTGCGGACGTTGTCCAGCGGGTTGGCGTCCAGCACCACCATGTCGGCCAGCTTGCCGACCTCCAGCGAGCCGATGTCGCCGTCCATGCCCAGCGCCTTCGCCCCGTTCAGGGTGCCGGCGCGGATCGCTTCCAGAGTCGGCATGCCGCCCTGGGCCAGGCTCCAGATCTCCCAATGCGCCGCCAGACCCTCGCGCTGGCCGTGGGCGCCGATCTGGACGGTGACGCCCTCGGCGGCGAGGCGGGTCGCCTCGCGGGCCACGGAAATGTGGTTCCACTCATTGTCCGGCAGGGTCACGGGCCGGCGGGCGCGGGCGTCGAGGATTCGGCGCGGCACGTATTGGGTCAGGATCGGGTCGTTCCAGACCTCGCTCTCCTGGTACCAGTAATTCTCGCCATAGCTGCCGCCATAGGCGACGACGATGGTCGGGTTGTAGGCGACGTTCGTCTGGCGCCACAGTTGGTGCACGTCGTCATAGAGCCGGGCCAGCGGGATGGCGTGTTCGATGGTGGTGTGGCCGTCGACGATCATCGACATATTGTGCTGGTACAGCGAGCCGCCCTCGGGGACGACCATCATGTTCAGCTGGCGCGCCGCCTCGATGACCTGCTGGCGCTGATCGCGGCGCGGCTGGTTGTAGCTCTTCACGCTCCAGGCCCCTGCGGCCTGCATGCGGCGCAGGGTCGACAGGGCGTCGTCGAGGTCCTCGACCTGCGCCGTGAAGGGCGTCGCGGCGCCGTACAGGATGGTGCCGGTCGAGAAGATGCGCGGGGCCACGACCCGGCCGGTCCGCGCCAGTTCGCTGTGGGCGAAGATCTCGCTGGTGTCGGCCGAGGGGTTGTGGATCGTGGTGACCCCGAAGGCGAGGGAGGCGTAGTTGACCCAGCTCTGCTGCGGGATGATCTCGTCCGAGCCCATGGATCCGTGCCAGTGGGTGTCGACGAGGCCGGGCATGATGGTCTTGCCGGTCATGTCGAGGGTCGGGACGCCCGCCGGTATCGTCAGGCTGGCGGTTGGGCCAATGGCCTCGATGCGATTGCCGTCGAGGACGATGGTCCCGTTCTCGATCACCTCGGCGCCGTTCATGGTGATCAGCCGGGCCCCGACGAGGGCCATGCGGCCCTGCGGCCGGTCGGCCTCGACGCTGAAGCCCAGATTGACGCCGTGCTCGTCGGGTTTGGGCAGGTCCTCGGGCGCGCCATCGATGAAGGCGAAGGACTGGTTCAGGTCGCGGGTGAACAGCTCCGGACCCTGCGACCAGTGCAGGCGGCGGGAATCGCCGGACCAGCTCAGCCACTCGCCGGAATCGCGTGTGACCCGGGCCTGGGGCAGGGACTTGCCGTCGGCGGCGACGGTGATCGGCCGCCCGGCGGCCACGAACGGCGCGATGTAAGCGTTGAACCGCTCGGTCCAGCCGATCCAGTTTCCGTCGGGCGAGACGGCGAACTCGCTGGCCCACTCCGAGGTCAGGTGGGTGCGTTCGTCCTGGCCGTTCAGGTCGACCGAGGTCAGGGTGCGTTTGTCGCCGTCGCGGCCCGACAGGAAGATGCGGCCGCCGTCGGCCCCGAATTGGGGCGCCGAGCCTTCGTCGGTGACGAACACCGGCTCGCCGCCCGCGGCCGGGATGCGATAGACGCCGGGATCGCGGCTCCACAGGGCGGTGGTCAGGAAGCCGTCGCTGGCGGTGCGATAGACGATGGTCCCGCCGTCGGGCGAGAAGACCGGCTCCAGATAGTGGCCGGGCTTTTCGGTCACCGCGCGGCCGGCGCCGCCCGCGGCCGGGACCACCCGGATCGAGCCCAGGTCCTCGTCGTCCCAGGTCGTGTAGACGATCGAGCGGCCGTCGCGCGACCAATTGGGATAGAGCTCGAAATGGTCCCTCTGGCGGGTCAGGCGGCGGGCGGTCCCGTTCGGCAGGTCGCGGATCCACAGCTGGCCCAGGGCCTCGAACACCACCTTCGCGCCGTCCGGCGAGGGGCGGGCCCAGCGGACCATCCTGACGTCGAAGCGGTCGGGCGCGACCTGCACCGGGAAGCGAACGGCGTCCTGCACCCGGCGGGTGTCGGCGACGTGGAACGGGATGTCGGCGACGGCCTGCGACGCGACGTCGACGCGCTGGATGCGGCCGTCGGCCCAGAAGACGATGGAGCGGTTGTCGGGCGTCCAGCTGATCGCCGGATAGACCCCGTGGATGGCCCAGGTCTCCTGCAGGTCCCGGTCGAGACCGGAGAAGACCGGCGTCTCGCGCCCCGACTCGATGTCCATCACATACAGGACCGACTGGTAGCGGACGCGCCGGATGAAAGCGATCGACTTGCCGTCGGGCGAGGGCGTCGGCCGGATCGAGCCGCCCGGGCCGGTGATATAGGGATCGATCTCGCCGGTCTCGCGGTCGAGGCGGCGGATCACATAGATCTGGCCGTTGACGTCCTTCGAATATTCGAAGGTGCTCCCCGGCGTGGCGTCGTCGCTGAAATACAGATAGCGGCCGTCGGGCGAGAAGGCGGGTTCGCCGGTGTCCTTCTGCTGCGTACGCCGCTCGGTCATCTGCACGCCGCCGCCGCCCGAGCGGTGGTACATCCACAGCTCGCCGGCTCCCAGCGAGCGGGCCGAGGTGAAATGTTTGCGGGCGACGATGAACTGGCCGTCGGGGGTCCATTCCGGCTGGTTGAGCAGGCGGAAGGTCTCCTTAGACACCTGCTCCGGACTGGAGCCGTCGGCCTCCATGATCCAGATGTTGTCGCCGCCGCCGCGATCCGAGGTGAAAGCGATGTGTCGGCCGTCCGGCGACCATTTCGGCTGCATGTCCCAGGCGACGCCGCTGGCGATGGCGCGCGCCTCGCCGCCGGAGACCGGCATGACATAGATGTCGCCCAGCATGTCGAAGGCGAGGGTCCGGCCGTCGGGGCTGACATCGAGCGACATCCAGGTGCCGCGGGTCACGTCGATCGGGATGTCGCGCGACGGTCCGGGCGGGGTCTGGACATCCCATTTCGGCTCTTCGGCCAGGTCGGCGTCCGGTTCAGGCGTCTCCGCGGGCGCTTCGACGGCGATGGGGGTCGGCTCCGGGGTCTGGCCCCAGACCGGGGTGGCGAGCGCCAGCAGGGCGGCCGTGGCCAGCAGTTCACGCTTCATGTCTTCATCCCCGAACAGACGGACGTCTTGCGCCGCCCGCCGGCTGTCGCGTCCTGCTGGAAGGACTAGAGGAGGTTTGGGCGCGGCGGCAAGTCCGGCCGGAAGGCCCGGGTCCAGCCTTGGGCGCGGCCTGAACGACATGACGGGCTGACCTCGCGCGCGTCAGCCTCTATCTAGCGTGCAAGGCCGCCCTCTCCCGCCGCCTGCGACCCTGACGAGGACCGGCCATGACCGAGACGATCGAACTGTCCCACTGGATCGACGGCGAGAAGGTCGCCGGCGACCGGCCCTCGCAGAGCCTGAACCCGTCCGACACGCGCGATCTGGTGGCCCGCACCCCCGACGGCGGCGTGGACGAGGTCAATGCCGCGGTGGCGGCGGCGAAGGCGGCCTTTCCGGCCTGGTCCGAGGCCTCGCCCGAGGTGCGCTCGGATATCCTCGACAAGGCCGGGACCCTGATCATGGAACGGCGCGAGGCGCTGGGTCGCCTGCTGTCGCGCGAGGAGGGCAAGACCCTGGCCGAAGGCATCGGCGAGACCGTCCGCGCCGGCCGCATCCTGAAGTATTTCGCCGGCGAGGCGCTGCGCGTCCACGGCCAGAACCTCGCCTCGGTGCGGCCCGGGGTGGAGATCCAGACCTATCGCCAGGCGGTCGGGGTGTACGGCCTGATCACCCCGTGGAATTTCCCGGTGGCGATCCCGGCGTGGAAGGCGGCCCCCGCCCTGGCCTTCGGCAATACGGTGGTGATGAAGCCGGCCGGCCCGACCCCGGCGACGGCAGAGGCGATGGTCGCCATCCTGCATGAGGCCGGCCTGCCCAAGGGGGTGCTGAATCTGGTCATCGGCCGCGGCGGCGTCGGTCAGGCCATCGTCGATCACAAGGACGTGGACGGGATTTCCTTCACCGGTTCGCAGGGCGTCGGCGCCGGCGTCGCGGCCGGCGCGGTCAGGCGACAGGCCCGGGTGCAGCTGGAGATGGGCGGCAAGAACCCGCTGATCGTGCTGGACGACGCCGATCTGGAGCGCGCCGTGATGATCGCCCTCGACGGCTCGTTCTACGCCACGGGCCAGCGCTGCACCGCCTCCAGTCGGCTGATCGTCCAGGACGGCATCCATGATCGCTTCGTCGCCGCCCTGGCGGAGAAGGTCGCCGCGCTGCGCGTCGGACCGGCGCTGGACCCGAACACCCAGATCGGCCCGGCAGTCAGCGAGGACCAGCGCGAGACCTCGTACCGCTATATCGAGATCGCGCGCGGCGAGGGCGGCCGCATCGTCGCCGGCGGCGACCGGATGGAGCTGGATACGCCCGGCTGGTATGTGCAGCCGACGCTGATCGTCGACACCGATCCGGCCAGCCGCATCAACCAGGAAGAGGTCTTCGGCCCGGTCGCCTCGACCATCCGGGTCAAGGACTATGAGGAGGCCCTGGCCATCGCCAATGGCGTCGAGTTCGGCCTGTCGGCGGGCCTCGTCACCAGCTCGCTGAAACACGCCCGGGACTTCCAGCGGCGGGCGAAAGCGGGCATGACGATGGTCAACCTCCCGACGGCCGGGGTCGACTACCATGTGCCGTTCGGCGGCTCGAAATCCTCCAGCTACGGCGCCCGCGAGCAGGGCTTCGCGGCGGTGGAATTCTTCACCCAGACCAAGACCTCCTATTCGGCGAGCTGATGATGAACGGATCTGTAGACCTCCTCTGGGACGTGAAGGCCGAGCTGGGCGAGGGCCCGGTCTGGGACGCGGCCCGCGCCTGTCTGTGGTTCGTCGACATCAAGGGCCGCAAACTGCACCGCTATGAGCCGGCGAGCGACGGCAAGACCTCGTGGGACACGCCCGATCAGACCGGCTTCGCCCTGCCGGCCGAGGACGGCTCGCTGGTCTGCGGCGTGCGCGGCGGCCTGCACCGGTTCGACCCCGAGAGCGGCGCCTTCACCCTGATCCAGCGGGTCGAGGAAGACCGGCCGCAGAACCGGTTGAACGATGGCTTCGTCGCCCCCGGGGGGACCCTGTGGTTCGGCTCGATGGACGACAGCGAGGAGACCGTTTCGGGCGCCCTCTATCGCTGGCGGGGCGGCGAGCTGACGCGTCACGACGACGGCTACCGCGTCACCAACGGCCCGGCGCTTAGCCCCGACGGGCGGATCATGTACCACCACGACACCACCGAGCGGCGCATCTACGCCTTCGATCACGCCGACGGCTTTCTGACCAACAAGCGGCTGTTCGCCATCACCGAGGACGGTTTCGCCGACGGCCCGAGCGTGGACATGGACGGGGTGCTGCACGTCGGCCTGTTCAACGGCTGGGGCGTGGCCCGCTTCTCGCCCTCGGGCCAACGCATTGGCACCATCCGCCTGCCGGTCCAGACGGTGACCAAGGCGGCCTTCGGCGGCGCCGACCGGCGCGACCTGTATTGCACCACGGCCTGGCTGGGCAACGCCGACAAACGAGCCGAGCAGCCGACCCTCGGCGGGCTGTATCGCGTCCGGGTCGAAACGCCGGGTCTGCCGCAGGCCCTGATCCGCGCTTGATCGTTCTCCAGCACGGGGGCTGGCGACTGGCCGTCCGGCCGGAACTGGGCTGTTCGATCGCCAGCCTGACGCACGGCGGGCGCGACGTGCTGCGGCCGACGCCCGAGGGGGCGACGGACATTCTGCAGACCGCCTGTTTCCCGCTGGTCCCCTACGCCAACCGCATCGCCGATGGCCGGTTCAGCTTCGGCGGACAGGCGGTCAGCCTGCCGGTGCACGACCGGTTCGCGCCCCATGCCCTGCACGGCGACGGCTGGCTGGCCTCGTGGACGTTGCTGGAACAGTCGGAGGCGTCGGCCCGCTTCATCCATCGCCATGACGCCGACGGCTGGCCGTGGCCGTATGAGGCGGTGCAGACCTTCGCCCTGACCGCCTCGGGCCTGCGCATCGACCTGTCGGTGCTGAACCTCGGCGAGACGCCGGCGCCGGCCGGTCTGGGGCTGCATCCCTATTTCCCGGTGGGCGATCAAACCCGTCTGCAACTGACCGCCGAGGCGGTCTGGGCGGTCGGCGCCGGTCTGATCCCGACCGCGCCGGTTCGGCCTGCGGAAGTCTTCGACTGGTCCCCCGGTCCCCGGGTCGCGGACGCGCCCTTCGTGGATAATTGCTACGCCGGCTGGGGTGGGACGGCGCATCTGATCGAGCCCGACCGGACGATAACGGTCACCGCCTCGTCCAACGCCGGATGGGCCCATGTCTATGCGCCGGGGCTGGGCTATTGCTGCGTCGAGCCCGTCACCCACCGGCCCGACGCCGTCCATGCGCCGGACGGCGAGGACAGCGGCCTCGTCGTGCTGGAGCCCGGCCGCGCCCTGTCGATGTGGATGGAGATCGCCGTCGCCGACGCCTGAGGTCAGTGGTTGTCGCGCGCCTCGCCGAACCGGTCGATGATGCGGTGGTATTTGACCGCCGGCTCCAGCACCGCCCCGGTGTCCAGCTGGCTGACCATGCCGCGCTGGATCTCCTGCCACGGCGTCTGCGAGGCCGGATAGGCGTAGCCGCCGGCCGCCTCCAGGGCGGCGCGCCGTTCGGCCAGTTCGGCGTCGGAGATCAGGATGTCGGCCCGGCCGGTGTTGAGGTCGATCCGCACCCGGTCGCCGGTCTTCAGCAGGGCGATATTGCCGCCCGCCGCCGCCTCGGGCGAGGCGTTCAGGATCGAGGCCGAGCCCGAGGTGCCGGACTGCCGCCCGTCGCCGATGCAGGCGAGGGCGTGAACGCCGCGTTTGATCAGATAGTCGGGCGGCCGCATGTTCACGACCTCGGCCGCGCCGGGATAGCCGATCGGCCCGGCCCCGCGCATGAACAGCAGGCTCTGTTCGGTGATGGCCAGGCTCTCGTCGTCGATGCGGCGGTGATAGTCCTCGGGCCCGTCGAACACGACGGCGGGGCCTTCGAAGGCGTTCAGGTCGTCAGGGTTGGACAGGTAACGCTCGCGGAATTCCGGGCTGATCACGCTCAGCTTCATGACCGCGGCGTCGAACAGATTGCCGCTGAAGACGACGAAGCCGGCGTCGGTCTTCATCGGCGCGTCGAACGGCTTGATCACATCCGGCAGGACGACCTCGCGGCCGCGGCAGTTGTCGCCGATGCTGCGGCCGGTGACGGTCAGGGCGTCCTCGTGGATCAGGCCCTGTTTCATCAGTTCATTGACCACGGCCGGCACCCCGCCGGCGTGGAAATAGTCCTCGCCCAGATACGCGCCGGCGGGCTGCAGATTGACCAGCAGCGGCACATGCAGGCCGTGCGTCTGCCAGTCCTTCAGCGGCACGTCGACATGGGCGTGGCGGGCGAGGGCGGTCAGGTGGATTGGGGCGTTGGTCGAGCCGCCGATGGCCGAGTTGACGACGATGGCGTTGTGGAAGGCCTCGCGCGTCAGGATGTCCGACGGCTTGAGGTCCTCGCGCACCATGTCGACGATGCGCAGGCCGGTCTCATAGGCGACCTGGGCGCGCTCGCGGTAGGGGGCCGGGATGGCGGCCGAGCCGGGCAGGGACATGCCCAGCGCCTCGGCCAGCGAGTTCATCGTCGTCGCCGTACCCATGGTGTTGCAATAGCCGACCGACGGGGCCGAGGAGGCGACCAGCTCGATGAAGCCGTCGTAGTCGATCTCGCCGGCGGCCATCATCTGCCGCGCCTTCCAGATGATGGTGCCAGAGCCGGTGCGCTCGCCCTTGTGCCAGCCGTTCAGCATCGGCCCGACCGACAGGGCGATGGCCGGGATGTCGACCGTCGCGGCGGCCATCAGGCAGGCCGGGGTGGTCTTGTCGCAGCCGATGGTCAGGACGACGCCGTCCAGCGGATAGCCGTACAGACTCTCGACCAGGCCGAGATAGGCGAGGTTGCGGTCCAGCCCGGCGGTCGGCCGTTTGCCGGTCTCCTGGATCGGATGGACCGGGAATTCCATGGCGATGCCGCCGGCCTCACGAATGCCCTCGCGCAGCCGCTCGGCCAGCACCAGATGGTGGCGATTGCAGGGGCTGAGGTCCGAGCCGGTCTGGGCGATGCCGATGATCGGCTTGTCGGACTGCAGCTCCTTCCGCGTCAGCCCGTAGTTCAGGTACCGCTCCAGATAGAGGGCGGTCATGTCCGGGTTTTCGGGGTTGTTGAACCAGGCGCGCGAACGGAGCGGCTTCTTCGGGCGGTCTGTCATGCGCGTCAGTTCCAGCCGCCGTCGACGATGTAGTGCTGATTGGTGATGGCGCCCGCTTCTTCGGAGGCCATGAAGACGATGACCTTGGCGATGTCGTCGGGGACCAGCCGGCGCTTGAGGCACTGGCGCTCGAAAATCTCCTTCTCGCTCTCGGGCGTGACCCACAGTTCGAGCTGGCGTTCGGTCATGATCCAGCCCGGGGCGACGGCGTTGACCCGGACGCCGTACTCGCCGAAGTCGCGCGCCAGCGAGCGGGTCAGGCCCAGCACCGCCGACTTGGACGCCGTATAGGCGGCCATGCCGCCCTGGCCGATGACCCAGGAGGTCGAGCCCAGATTGACGATGGCGCCCTTGCCCGCCGTCTGCATGTCCGGCAGCACGGCCTGGGCGGCGAAGAACTGGTGTTTCAGGTTCACCGCCATGCGGCCGTCCCAATAGGCCTCGGTGACCTCCAGGGTGGCGTGGCGCTCGTCGTGGGCGGCGTTGTTGATCAGCACCCCGATCGGACCGAAGCGATCGCGGACCGTCTGCACCGCGGACTTCAGTGCGGGGATGTCGGTCAGGTCGCAGGGCACGAACAGCAGGCTGTCGCCCAGCTCCGCCTCCAGCTTCGCGCCACGGGCGGCGTCGATGTCGAGAACGCCGACGCGTGCGCCCTGGGCGATGAAGGCGCGGGTGATCGCCTCGCCGATGCCGCCGGCGCCCCCGGTGACGATGACGATGGCCCCTGCGAGGTCGGAATAGATGGCGGCCATACGCTCCCCAACGGTTGTCCGGCGGGTCCTCGCGCCCGCGCCGACCCGGAGGCCGACCTTTCATTCATGAAAGCGATATTCGTCGGCGAAAATGCTCGCGCGGGTGGATGAAGTCAACGCGAGCGTGCGCGCCGGCCTGAATTTTCAGCGCAAGGGGGCGTCAGGCCTGGGAAACGGCGCTCATCTCTGACGAGAGGGCGGCGGCGGCGCGGCGCAGATGGCTGACCACGACGTCGACGCCGGAGGTCGGCGGGGTCCGCTCGATATAGGGGGTGATCAGGGTGGCGATCACCCCGTCCGCGCCGATGATGGGGGCGACGAGATCCGTCACTCCTTTCACGAAGTCGCTGGGGCGTTCGACATGGCCCAGCGCCCCGGCCTCCTCGGCGGCCTTGATGAAGCGGTTGGTGCGCGCCGCGCCGAAGCGGGCGACCAGCCGCTGGCGCAGCTCGGTCTTTTCGGCGGCCGGGGCGCAGCCGTAGAACATCAGGCCCGAGGTCGCGTCGATGATGTTGCGCCGGTATCCGACCCGGACGGAGAAGCCGAGGTCGCCCGGGCCCTCGATCCGGGCGATGACCACGATCTGTTCGCCGGACAGCACCACCAGGTGACACGACTGCACCGTCGCCTCGGCCAGTTCACGCATCACCGGCAGGGCGGTCTCGACCAGGGACCGCACCGGCGCCTGGGCCATGCCGAGGGTGAACAGCCGGTTGGTCAGGCGATACCCGTCGGGCGACTGTTCGATATAGCCGCGGAATTCGAGCACCTGGATCATGCGGAATAGCTCGCTGACCGAGCGACCGAGCACGGCCGACATCTGCGACGGCGTCATCGGCTCGCCGTGGGACGACAGCAGTTCGAGGACGTCGAGCCCCTTCTCCAGCGCCGGCGCGCGGTATTTGCGGTCGTCCGTATCGTCCTGAAGCGTCATCGGCGCCGGGGTTCCTTCTGGGCGGGCGGAAGCTAGCGGGCGTGGCGGCTTTGGCAAACCGCCGGGTCAGAGGTCACCTATGAAGCATCACGTCAGATATGAAAACGGGCTTGCCCGCTGTCGTCGCCTCACCTAGCCTTGCGCAGAGCCCGAACGGGCCGGGCCCCGGGGAGGCACTCATGACGCTTTCGACCATCGACCTCGTCATTCTGGCGATCTACGCCGTCTGCATCTTCGGTCTGGCGCAGTGGGTGTCGCGCGACAAGGCCGGGGTGACCAAGACCTCGACCGACTATTTTCTCGCCTCGAAGAACCTGCCCTGGTGGGCCATCGGCGCCTCGCTGATCGCGGCCAACATCTCGGCCGAGCAGATCATCGGCATGAGCGGCTCGGGCTATGTCATCGGGCTCGGCATCGCCTCCTACGAATGGATGGCGGCGCTGACGCTGCTGATCGTCGGCAAGTTCTTCCTGCCGATCTTCCTGCGCAACGACATCATGACCATGCCGCAGTTCCTGCAGCAGCGGTACGGTCCGACCATCCGCAACGTCATGGCCGTGTTCTGGCTGCTGCTCTACGTCTTCGTCAATGTGACCTCGATCCTGTGGCTGGGGTCCATCGCCGTCTCGACGGTGACCGGTCTGGACCAGATGTACGCCATCGTCGCCATCGGCGCCTTCGCCCTGCTGTACCAGCTGTGGGGCGGCCTCAAGGCCGTGGCCCTGACCGACATCGTGCAGGTCACCCTGCTGGTCGCCGGCGGCCTGATCATCGGTTTCGTGGCCCTGGACCAGATCGGCGGGGCCGGCGGTCCGGTCGCCGGCTTCCAGACCCTGCTGACCGAGTTCCCCGACAAGTTCGACATGATCCTGTCGCCCGACAATCCGAACTTCAAGGAGCTGCCGGGCATCGCCGTCCTGCTGGGCGGGCTGTGGATCATGAACATCAGCTACTGGGGCTTCAACCAGTACATCATCCAGCGGGCGCTGGCCGCGAAGTCGATCGGCGAGGCCCAGAAGGGCATCGCCTTCGCCGCCTATCTGAAGCTGCTGATGCCGGTGATCGTCGTCCTGCCGGGCATGGCGGCGCTGGTGCTGGCGCCGACGCTGATCGCGCCTGACCAGGCCTACCCGACGATGATGAACCTGCTGCCCGCCGGCCTGAAGGGTCTGGTCTTCGCGGCCCTGATCGCCGCCATCATCGCCTCGCTGGCGTCCAAGGTGAACTCGATCGCGACCATCTTCACCCTCGACCTCTATATGAAGGTCAACAAGACGGCATCGGAGCGGCATCAGGTTCTGGTCGGCCGCATCGCCGCCGTGACCGCCATGGTCATCGGCATCCTGGTGGCGCGTCCGCTGCTGGGCGGCTTCTCCCAGGCCTTCCAGTTCATCCAGGACTTCACCGGCTTCTTCACCCCGTCGATCGTGGTGATCTTCATCCTCGGCCTGTTCTGGAAGCGCGCCTCGGAAGCCGGCGCCCTGACCGCGGCCATCGGCGGCGTCGCCCTGTCCGGCGTCATGTGGTGGCTGGACCGCGAGGGGATCTTCACCCTGCCGTTCATGAACCGCGTCGGCGTGGTCTTCCTCGTGGCCCTGGCGGCGGCGATCATCGTCTCGCTGCTGTCTCCGCCCAAGGAGGGCACGATGCAGATCCGGCTGGACGGCGTCAGCTACAAGACGTCGCTGGGCTTCAATCTCGCCGGCGTGGGCGTGATCCTGTTCCTCATCGCCGTCTACGCCATCTGGTGGTGACCGAAGCGACCGCCCTGATCGGTGTGGACTGGGGGTCCACCAATCTGCGGGTCCTGCGGATCGCCGCTGGCGGCGCCGTCCTCGACCGCCGCGCCGATCCGCGCGGGGCGGTCGGGCTCGCGCCCGGCGATTTTCCCGGCGTGCTCGAGGCGGTCGCCGGCGACTGGCTGGCCGATGGCGCGCCGGTGCTGGTTTGCGGCATGGCGGGCGCGCGTCAGGGCTGGATCGAGGTCCCCTATTGCCCGTGCCCGGCCGGGGTCGCCGACCTCGCCGCTGGACTGATCCAGCCAGAGCCGGCGTATCCCGTGGCCATCGTTCCCGGCGTCGCCTTCAGCCCCGACGGCGTCCTGACGGACGTCATGCGCGGCGAGGAGACCCAGGCGCTGGGTCTTGCCGCGAAGGGTCTGGTCGTCGCCCCCGGCACCCACAGCAAATGGATCACCCTCGACGACGACCGCATCGTCGCGGTCCAGACCTGTATGACCGGCGAACTGTTCTCGGCCCTGCGCAAGGCGACCATGCTGGGCGTCGGCATGGGGACGCCGGGCGTGGATACGGACGCCTTCCGCCGGGGAGTCGGGCGCGGTCTGGAGGACCGCAATCTGGGCGCCGCCCTGTTCTCGGTGCGGGTCGAGAGTCTGGCCGGCCGGCTGGAACCGACGGGGACGGCCGACTATCTGTCGGGCCTGTTGATCGGCTCGGAAATCGCGGGGCAGGACCCGGACCGGCTCCGGGGCCCCCTGACCCTGATCGGGGACGCGGCCTTGTCCGCGCGATACAGTGAAGCGCTGGAAATGGCCGGCGGGCGCGATGTGCGCCTCGCCGATGTCGAACAGGCCACGGCGGCCGGCCTTTGGCGCATTTGGGAGGCGAGTCAATGACGGCGGACATCATCGCGAGGCTGGACGCCCTGCCGCTGGTCGCCATCCTTCGCGGGCTCAAGCCGGACGAGGCGGTCGAGGTCGGGGAGGCGCTGCTGGCGGCCGGCCTGAACTGTCTCGAGGTGCCGCTGAATTCGCCCCAGCCGCTGGAGAGCATCCGCCGCCTGCGCGCCGCGCTGGGCGACCGCGCCGTCGTCGGCGCCGGCACGGTGCTCACCCCTGTGGCGGTGCATGAGGTCGCCGCGGCCGGCGGCCAGATCGTCATCTCGCCCAACGCCGACCCGGCGGTGATCCAGGCCGCCCGGGCGGCCGGCCTGATGTCCATGCCCGGCTTCTTCACCCCGACGGAGGCCTTCGCCGCGATCGGCGCCGGGGCGCAGGTGCTGAAACTGTTTCCGGCCGAGGTCGCCGGCGTGGCGGGCCTCAAGGCGGTGCGCGCCGTGCTTCCGGCGGACCAGCGGGTCTACGCCGTCGGCGGCGTCGAGCCGGACAGCGTCGCGGCGTGGCGCTCGGCGGGCGCTTCGGGCTTCGGCATCGGCTCGGCCATCTATCGCGCCGGCCGATCCGCCCGCGATGCCGGCGAGCGGGCCGCCGCCTTCGTCGCGGCCTGGAAGGCGTCCGACTCCGACTCCTAGGTCGGCGCGCAGCCGGTTCCCGCGGGCATTGGTGATGGACGCGGGAGATGCTGCAGGCGCGAACCGGCGGGCGCCGCCGTTAGACATGTTCTGCGGATAATCTGCCCTTCATCACAGGATTGTTGCGTATCCGCGACCCTGTATTGCCCGTTCTGGAAGAATCTTCCACCAAACACTGTCCGCCCACTTGCCTATTTCGCAAATGCGGTAAACATTTCGCAAATGCGTAATGCTGTTCAGGGGGATCAGAACCATGCGACTGTGTAGTGGAATTGCGGGGACTCTCGTTCTCGCTTCGATCGGACTGGCGACGACCGCTTCGGCGGCCGTGGCGCCCGAGGCGCCGGCCTTCGTGGGTCTGGCGCACCAGACGGCCCTCGCGCTTGATGGCGCGGCCTCGAGCTGGATTCTGACCTCGACCGCGCTGGTCCTGCTGATGACCCTGCCAGGTCTGGCCCTGTTCTACGGCGGCATGGTCCGGCGCAAGAATGTCATCGCCACCATCACCCAGTCGCTCGGCGTGGCGGCGGTCGTCACCCTGGCGTGGTTCATCGCCGGCTATTCCCTGTCCTTCGGCGTTGGCCAGCCGATGGCCGGCTATTCCGGAGACACGGTCAACGCCTACATCGGCAGCCTCGAGGCCCTGTTCCTGAACGGGGTGACGCCGACCACGGCCCACAGCCTGACGCCCGGCCTGCCGGAGTATCTGTGGATCGCCTACCAACTTACCTTCGCCATCATCACCCCGGCCCTGATCGCGGGCGCCTTCGCCGAGCGGATCAAATACTCGGGCCTGCTGCTGTTCACCGGTCTCTGGACCCTGCTCGTCTATGCCCCGATCTGCCACTGGGTCTGGGGCGGCGGCTTCCTCGGCGCCGCGGGCGTGCTCGATTTCGCCGGCGGGGCGGTGGTGCACGTCAACGCCGGCGTGGCCGGTCTGGTCTGCGCCGTCTTCCTCGGCGCCCGCAAGGGCTACGGCCAGACGCCCATCGTGGCTCACAATCCGGTGCTGACCATGATCGGCGCCTGCCTGCTGCTGGTCGGCTGGATCGGCTTCAACGCCGGCTCGGCCTGGACCCCGGACTCGATCGCCTCCGTGGCCCTGTTGAACACCCTGCTCGCCGCCATGGCCGGGTCGCTGACCTGGAAGATCGTCGAGATCATCGAGAAGCGGAAACCCTCGCTGATCGGCGCCCTGTCCGGCCTGATCGCCGGCCTCGTCGCCATCACCCCGGCGGCCGGTCTGGTCGATCCCAAGGGGGCGGTGATCATCGGCCTCGCCTCCGGACCGGTCTGCTATGCGGCCTCGGTCTGGATCAAGAAGCTGCTGCGTTACGACGACAGCCTGGACGCCTTCGGCATCCACGGCGCGGGCGGCATTCTCGGCGCCCTGCTGACCGGCGTGTTCGCCTCGGCGGCGGTGAACAGCGTCGGGGAGGGAGCCAACATCGCCAACCAGGCCTGGGGCCTCGGGGTGACCATCGGCTGGAGCGCCGTCGTCACCTTCCTGATCCTGATCGTGTGCAAGTTCACCACCGGGCTGCGCGTCAGCGCCGAACAGGAATCCGAAGGCCTCGACGGCCATCTCCACGGCGAGGTGATGGAGCCCGCCTGAGGGCGGATCGGCATGGAGCGGCGCGGAGCCTCCCCTCCGCGCCGCTGTCAGTAAGCGTGATTGCGTCTCGACAGCCATTGAAAATCAAGGGGATACAATAATGAGAACCGCACTCGCCTGCGCTGCCGCGGCGGCCGCCTTGCTGGCCGCCTCCAGCGCCTCCGCCCAGGACGGACCCCAGATCGCCTGGAACGTCGGCCTGTTCAGCGACTATGTGTTCCGCGGCTACAGCCAGACGGACGAAGAGGCCGCCATCCAGGGCGGGGTCGATCTGACGGCGGGATCGTTCTACGCCGGCGCCTGGGCGTCGAATGTCGATTTCGGCGACGACACCGAAGCCGAGGTGGACCTCTACGGCGGCTTCCGCACCGAAACGGGCGGCGTCGCCGTCGATTTCGGCGTCGTCGCCTATCTGTATGTGGAGGCCCCCGACGGCGCCGACTATGACTACGTCGAGTTCAAGGCCGCGGCCTCGCGGGCGGTCGGCCCCGTCACCGTCGGCGCCGTGGTCTTCTACTCGCCGGACTTCTTCGGTCTGGACGAGGAGGCCACCTACGTCGAAGGTAATCTGGCCTTCACCCCGGCCGACAAATGGACGGTGTCCGGGGCGGTCGGTTACCAGGCGCTCGACGTCAACGACGACTATACGACCTGGAACGCCGGGGTGGCCTACGCCCTGACCGACAATGTCGCCATCGATGTGCGCTACCACGACACCGACGTCGACGGACCTCTGTCCGAAGACCGGTTCGTCGGGGCGCTGAAGTTCTTCTTCTAGCGCTGCGCCGCCCAAACGGATCGGCAAGACCTTGCGCGTTCAAGGCTCTTGTCGGTCCGTTTTCCTTCCGTACGCGGCCGGTCGGGCATAAGCTGCACGGAAGTTGCGTGATTGGCCACAGCCTCCTAGACCTGTGTGCAGGTGCGAAGGAGTAGCCGTGGCGTCCGCCAACCAGACATTCGTTGTGACCCCCAGGGCCGGGCCCGCGAAAACCCCGGCGAGCGAACGCATGCGTGATTTCGACGAGATCGTCGCCCGTTTCACCCCGCCCGCGGGTGAGGTCCAGTCGAGCCGCTGCGCCCAGTGCGGCGTGCCGTTCTGCCAGAGCGGCTGCCCGCTGGAGAACAATATCCCCGACTGGCTGAGACTGGCGGCGGAGGGCCGGTTCGAAGAGGCGTGGCGCCAGTCCGAGGCCACCTCGACCCTGCCCGAAATCTGCGGCCGCATCTGTCCGCAGGACCGCCTGTGCGAGGGCGCCTGCACCCTCGAACAGGCGGGCTGGGAGACGGTGACGATCGGCTCGGTCGAACGCTTCCTCGGCGACATGGCGTTCGAGAACGGATGGGTCGCGCCGGTCACGCCGGTGACCGAGCGGGGACGGTCGGTGGGGATCGTCGGCGCCGGGCCGGCCGGCCTGGCGGCCGCCGACCGGCTGCGCACCGCCGGCTATGCCGTGACCATCTACGACCGGCATGACCGCGCCGGCGGCCTGCTGACCTACGGCATCCCCGGCTTCAAGCTGGAGAAGCCGGTGGTCCAGCGCCGGCTCGACCGCCTCGTCGACGGCGGCGTGAGCTTCCGCCTCGGCGTCGATGTCGGCGGCGACCTGCCGTTCGCCGAGGTGCGGGCGGCGCATGACGCCGTGCTGATCGCCACCGGCGTCTACCAGGCCCGACGGCTGACCGCGCCCGGCTGCGGCTCGGACGGCGTGGTCGCGGCGCTGGACTATTTGATCGCCTCCAACCGCAAGAGCTTCGGCGACGCCGTGCCGGCTTTCGACGGCGGCGCCCTGAACGCCGAAGGCAAGCGCGTCGTGGTCATCGGCGGCGGCGACACGGCCATGGACTGCGTCCGCACTGCGGTGCGACAGGGCGCCAGCGCGGTGACCTGCCTCTACCGCCGCGACCGCGACAACATGCCGGGCAGCGCCCGCGAAGTCGCCAACGCCGAGGAAGAGGGCGTGGTGTTCGAATGGCTGGCCGCCCCCCGCGCCGTGCTCGGCGAGGCCGGCCGCGCCAGCGGAGTCCGGGCCCAGCGCATGGCCCTGTCGGCCCGTTCGGCCGAGGGGCGCTGGAGCGTCGAGCCCGTGCCCGGCGGCGAGTTCGACCTGCCCGCGGATCTGGTCATCGAGGCGCTCGGCTTCGAGCCCGAGGACATGCCGGGGCTGTTCGCCGAGCCGGACCTGGCCCTGACCGACTGGCGGACCATCCGCACGGCGGGCCACACCAAGGCGACGACGCTGGAAGGCGTGTTCGCGGCCGGCGACATCGTGCGCGGCGCCTCCCTCGTCGTCTGGGCCGTCCGGGACGGCCAGGACGCCGCGGCCGAGATTGACGCCTGGCTGACCGCGCGCGAACAGGTGGCGGCATGACCTTCGATCCCCTCCAGTATGAAGCCGACCGCCAGACCCTGGTCGACGCCCACGCCTATGATCCGGCCTCGGAGCGGGACGCCTGCGGCGTCGGCCTGATCGCGGCCATCGACGGTCGCCCGCGGCGCGAGGTGGTCGATCTTGCGCTGAAATCGCTGAAGGCCATCTGGCACCGCGGCGCCGTCGACGCCGACGGCAAGTCGGGCGACGGCGCCGGCCTGTTGATCGGTCTGCCGCGCGCCTTCTTCGAGGCCCAGGTCCGCGATGCGGGACACGAGCCCGGGGCCGGTCCGATCGCCGTCGGCATGATCTTCCTGCCGCGCGCCGACCTCGGGGCCCAGGAACGGGCCCGCACCATCGTCGAGCGCGAGGTGCTGGCCGCCGGCTTCTGGCTGTACGGCTGGCGCCAGGTGCCGACCCGGGTCGAGGTGCTGGGGCAGCGCGCCGCCGCCACCCGTCCCGAGATCGAGCAGATCATGCTCAGCGTGCCCGAAGGCCTGACGGGCGAGGAGCTGGAACGGGCCCTCTATCTGCTGCGCCGGCGCATCGAGGCGCGGGCGACGGCGGCGGGGCTGCAGCATTTCTACATCTGCTCCCTGTCGGCCCGGTCGGTGATCTACAAGGGGATGATGCTGGCCGAGGCCCTGGCCGACTTCTACCCCGACCTCAACGACCCGCGGGTCGAGGCCAATGTCGCCCTGTTCCACCAGCGCTATTCGACCAACACCTTCCCCGAATGGCGGCTGGCCCAGCCGTTCCGGATGCTGGCCCACAACGGCGAGATCAACACCCTGCGCGGCAACGCCAACTGGATGCGCAGCCACGAGATCCGCATGACCGCCGAGGCCTTCGGCGCCGATGACGCCACGGTCAAGCCGGTGATCCAGCCCGGCGCGTCGGACTCGGCGGCGCTGGACAATGTCTTCGAGGTGCTGGTTCACGCCGGCCGGTCGGCGCCCATGGTCAAGGCGTTGCTGATGCCCGAAGCCCCGATCGAGGGTCTGATTTCCGACGATCACCGGGCGCTCTATGCCTACTGCAATGCGGTGATGGAGCCGTGGGACGGCCCAGCCGCCGTCTGCGCCACCGACGGCCGCTGGGTCGTGGCCGGCAAGGATCGCAACGGTCTGCGTCCGCTCCGCGCCGCCGAGACCACCGACGGCCTGCTGATCTGCGGCTCCGAGGCGGGGATGACCGGCGTGCCGGATGAACGCATCGCGCGGCGGCTGCACATCGGCGGCGGGCGGATGATCTCGGTCGATCTGGAGGCGGGCCAGCTCTACGACGAGGCCGAGACCATCGACCGTCTGGCGGCGAAACATCCGTACCGCGACTGGCTGTCGAACATGATCCAGCTGGACCCGAAGGTTGGCCCCGGGCCCGAGCCCCGCCGCCTTTCGGGCGAGGCCCTGACCCGGCATCAGGCGGCCATCGGCTGGACCCAGGAAGATATCGAGGCCCTGCTGGACCCGATGGCCGGCGAGGGCAAGGAGGCGGTCGCCAGCATGGGCGACGACGCCCCGCCCGCAGTCCTGTCGGAGCAGACCCGGCCCTTCGCCCACTATTTCCGCCAGGCCTTCGCCCAGGTCACCAACCCGCCGATCGATTCCCTGCGCGAAGCCGGGTCGATGAGCCTGCGCACCCGCTTCAAGAACCTCGGCAACATCCTCGCCCAGGACGAGACCCAGACCCGGGTCTTCGTGCTGGATAGCCCGGTGCTGACCACCGGCATGTACGAGCGGATGCTGGACGTGGTGGGGGCCGGAGCCACCACCATTGTCGACTGCACCTTCGCCGCGCCGGCGCCGGACGCCCGGCCGGGTCAGGCGATGAAGGCGGCGCTGGATCGCATCCGTGACGAGGCCGTGGCGGCCGCGCGCGGCGGCGCCGCCCTGATCGTGCTGACCGACGAACAGGCGGCTGCGGACCGGCCGCTGATCCCGATGATCCTCGCCACCGCCGCCGTTCACGGCCGGCTGGTCGACGAGGGTCTGCGCACCTTCTGTTCGCTGGTGGTGCGCTCAGCCGAGGCCATCGACGCCCACGCCTTCGCCGTGCTGGTCGGCTGCGGCGCCACGGCGGTCAACGCCTGGCTGGCCCAGGAGAGCTTCCTCGAACGCCTCGACACCGGCCGCTATCCGGGCCTGAGCCTCCGCGACGCCTGCTTGAACCACAAGACGGCGGTCGAGGCCGGCCTGATGAAGATCCTCGCCAAGAAGGGCATTTCGGTCATCTCGGCCTATCGCGGCGCCTGCGAGTTCGAGGCTCTCGGCCTCAGCCGCGCCCTGACGGCGGAATTCTTCCCCGGCATGACCTCGCGCATCTCGGGCATCGGCCTGGCCGGACTTGAGGCCGGGGCGGTCGCTCGCGTGGCTCGCGGTTTCGCCGCGCCGCGTCCGGGCCTGCGCATCGGCGGCGCCCACCGCATCCGGGCCGGCGAGGAGACCCACGCCTGGGACGCCGAGATGATCCACCGGTTGCAGGACGCCACCACGCGCGGCGACTACAAGCGGTTCAAGGCCTACAGCCGCCGCGCCCGCGAACTGCCCGCCGTGGCCCTGCGCGACCTGCTCGACTTCCGCGAGGCGATCCCGATCCCGGTCGAGGAGGTCGAGAGCGTCAACGAGATCCGCAAGCGGTTCGTCACCCCCGGCATGTCGCTGGGCGCCCTGTCGCCCGAGGCGCATGAGACGCTCAATATCGCCATGAACCGGATCGGCGCCCGCTCCGTCTCCGGCGAGGGCGGAGAGGATCCGGAGCGCTACCAGCCGCGCGCCAATGGCGACAATCCGAACAGCGCCGTCAAACAGATCGCCTCAGGCCGGTTCGGCGTCACCGCCGAATATCTGAACCAGTGCCGCGAAATCGAGATCAAGGTGGCCCAGGGCGCCAAGCCCGGCGAGGGCGGCCAGCTGCCCGGGTTCAAGGTCACTGAATTCATCGCCCGCATGCGTCACTCGACGCCCGGCGTCGGCCTGATCTCGCCGCCGCCGCACCACGACATCTATTCGATCGAGGATCTGGCCCAGCTCATCTACGACCTGAAGCAGATCAATCCGGACGCGCGGGTGACGGTCAAGCTGGTGGCCCAGTCGGGCATCGGCGCGGTCGCCGCCGGCGTGGCCAAGGCCCGGGCCGACATCATCCTGATCGCCGGCCACAACGGCGGCACCGGGGCCTCGGCCCTGGGCTCGATCAAACACGCCGGCCTGCCGTGGGAACTGGGCCTGTCCGAGGCGCATCAGGTGCTGAGCCTCAACGGCCTGCGCGGCCACGTTCGCCTGCGCACCGACGGCGGCCTGCGCACCGGCCGCGACATCGTCGTCGCCGCCATGCTGGGGGCCGAGGAGTTCGGCATCGGCACCGCCTCCCTGATCGCCGTCGGCTGTCTGATGGTACGCCAGTGCCATTCCAACACCTGCCCGGTCGGCGTCTGCGTCCAGGACGAGCGGTTGCGCGCCATGTTCACCGGCACGGCGGACAAGGTGGTCAACCTGTTCAGCTTCATCGCCGAGGAGACGCGCGAAGTGCTGGCCTCCATGGGGCTGCGATCGCTGGACGAGGCCGTGGGCCGGACCGACCTGCTGCGTCAGGTCTCGCGCGGCTCGCCCCTGCTGGACGACCTCGACCTCAATCCGCTGCTGGTGCGGGTGGGGGAGGGCGATGAACGCCGGCCGGCCGACGCGCCCCGCAACGCCGTCCCCGATGCCCTCGACGCGCAGATCGAACGCGACGCCACGCCCTTCCTCGACCGCCGCGAGAAGATGCAGCTGACCTATGCCGTGGCCAACACCCAGCGGGCCATCGGCACGCGGATGTCCTCGCACATCGTGCGGCGGTTCGGCGGCGACCTGCCGAACGGCCACCTGACCCTCAATCTGCGCGGCGCCGCCGGGCAGTCGCTGGCGGCCTGGGGCATGAAGGGCCTCCGCATCGTGCTGGACGGCGAGGCCAATGACTATGTCGGCAAGGGGCTGTCGGGGGCCGAGATCATCGTCCGTCCCCCGACCTGGGCGGCCGGGGCGGCCCTGATCGGCAACACCTGCCTCTATGGCGCCACCTCGGGCGCCCTGTTCGCGGCGGGCGCGGCCGGCGAGCGGTTCGCCGTTCGGAACTCCGGGGCGATCGCCGTGGTCGAGGGCTGCGGCGCGCATGGCTGCGAATACATGACCGGCGGCGCCGTGGTGATCCTGGGCTCGACCGGCTGGAATTTCGGCGCCGGCATGTCCGGGGGCGAAGCCTTCATCCTCGATCCGGAAGGCGTCGCGCACGATCGCCTCAACACCGCTTCCGTGGTGGCGGGCAAGGTGATGGGCGAAGCCGCCCTCCGTCTGCAGGCCCTGGTCGAACGCCACGCCGCCGAGACCGGCTCACCCATCGCCCAGCGTCTGCTGGAGAGATGGCCGGTCGCGCTCGGCCAGTTCAGCCATGTGCTGCCGATGGCCGAGGGTGGATCGTCAGTGAACGCTCGGCGCGCCTGACGGGCCGGGCGTGCCGGATACCAGCTCGCCCGGGAGCCGAAGGGCTTCGACGGCGCCGTCCGGCGCGGCCTTCAGGCCGGTGCGGATCAGTTCGGACAGGGTTTCCGCCTCCATCTTCTCCATGACCCGGGCACGGAAAATTTCCACCGTCCGGGGGCTGATCTGCAGGTCATTGGCGATGTGCTTGTTGGTGCGCCCCTGAACCAGGGCGTGAAACACTTCCCGTTCCCGGGGTGTGAGCCGCGCCATTCGCTGAAGCGCGGCGTCGGTCTGGGCCTTCTGCAGCAGCAGGTTGTCCATATGGGCGAAGCTGCCCCGCACCACCTCGACCAGCCGGTTGGGCTCGAACGGCTTCTCGATATAGTCGACCACTCCGGCCTTCATCAGCTGCACGGCCAGCGGCACCTCGGCGTGGCCGGTGATGACGACGATCGGCCAGGCGACGCCCTTCAGCGCCCGCAAGCGCCGCACCACTTCGGGCCCGTCCATCCCGGGCATGCGCACATCGGTTATGACGCAGGCCGAAGGCACGTCCGGAAGGTTGTCGAAGAACTGCACGCCGCTGGCGAACGCCCGCGCCCTCACGCCTTGCGAACGCAGAAGACAGAGGATCGAGTCCCGGACGGCGTCGTCATCATCGATCACGAAGACGGAATGCTCGCTCATGCTTCCTCAAGCTCCTGTTCCCGCATCAGGGTGAACGAAAAGGCGGCCCCGCCCAGATCACTGTCCTCGACCTTGAGGAGACCGCCATGGCTCTCGACAATCGTCCGGGTGACGGACAGGCCCAGTCCCATTCCGCCGCTCTTGGTGGTCATCAGCGGGCGGAAGATGGTCTCGAGTTCGTGGGCCGGAATGCCAGGTCCGTTGTCCTCGACCCGAACCTCATACAGCTCGTCGGACACCGCGCGCCCCATGATCGCCACCCGGGCGTCCGGCCGGTCGGAGACGGCCTCGGCCGCATTGCGCACCAGATTGACCATCGCCTGCTGGAACTGGATCCGCTCCGCCCTCACGTGATCGGTCGTGTCGTCCAGGCTGACCTCGACCCGCACCTCGCCGTTTCGCTCGATCATGCCGAACACGCTCTTGAGGCCCTCCATCATTGAGGACACCCGCTCGACGCCGAGGCTTCGACTTTCGTGCGCCAGCAGTTCGCGCATGCGCCGGATGATGCTGCCAGCGCGCAGCAACTGGGCCTTGGCGAGGTCGATCGTCCGCGCCGCGCTCTTGCCCATCAGCCCGGCCTTCTCGACATCCATCTGGCTGGCCTCGAGATAGGTGGCGGCGGCCGAGAGCGGCTGGTTGAGCTCATGGGCGAGAGAGGCGGCCATTTCGCCAAGGGAGTTCAGGCGCCATACCCGATTGAGCTGGGTGTGCAGGTCGCGGGCCCGCTCGTCGGCCAGATGCGCCGCAGTCAGGTCCGCCAGACACAGCACGGCGTGGCTGTTCGGATAGTCTCCGGGCAGGAAGCCGGCCTGGATGCTGAGCGGAACGGTCCCGCCGGCGCGGCGGCAGGTCCAAGCGCGATCGCCGTCGGCGGCCAGCGCTTCACCCTCGCTCTGGAAATCGGCGAGATCGAAGTCGTCGACGATCGAACCGAAGGGCCGTCCGATCGCGTCCGGCTCCGCGATCCCCAGCAGGTCGCAGGCGAACGGGGTCAGGAAGCGGATCTTGCCGCCGCGATCCAGCACGACCACGGGCATGGAGGCGAGAATGGTCTCCAGCATCTCCTCGCGGTGGGCCAGGCGATGCGACAATTCGCCCGCGCGTTGCCGATAGGCGCGCAGGCTCCAGCACAGTTCGGCGATCAGCCAGGTCACAAGGGTGAACAGGGCCGCGTTGACGGCCGCGTCCAGCACGCTCGCCCGGTCGACGTGGAGAACATTGGCGGCGATCGACAGGACGATGGCCAGGGCGGTCGCCCAGCGGCCGGCGACCGCGGCCGTGGCGACGACCGCCGGCACCATCGGAAGATAATAGAAGTCGCCGACCAGCTCGAGCGCGGTGCGCAGCAGTATGGCGGCGGCGACCGCCCCGACCGCGACCACCAGACCAGCCCAGCGCCAGCGCAAGATAGCCAGAACGGGCGGCCACGTCGGGACTGCGGAATACAAGGACGTCAACGGGTAAGCCTGGAAGCGCGTTCGCGCGATTGAGCCATAGAATCCGAGTCTGGTTAACCAATCATGGTTACCGGGGCGCCGGTGGTCCGCCGCGGGGGTCGGACCGTCGTCGCCAATAGGTATTGCTACGTATTCGCCGGTTCAGGAATTATATTCAGCGTTCGATCAATACCTGCGGCAGAACTTCGCAGAGAAAGATCGATATCCCCCATGTCCGCCCGCTTCCGTGACCAACTCCGTCGCCGCCTGCCCCTCTTCGCCGGGCTGCTCGCCGTCTGCCTCAGCCCGACCCTGGCCAACGCCCAGTCGGTCAGCGGCCAGGTCGGGGTGGCCAGCCAGTATGTCGGCAAGGGCGCGGGCAAGAGCGACGGAAATCCCAGCGTGTTCGGCTCGGTCGAGATCGAAGGCGGCGCCTTCTACGCCAGCGCCTTCGCCTCCAGCGCGGATCTGAGCTCGGGGGCCCACGCCGAGATCGTCACCGCCATCGGCTACAGGCCGGAGTTCGCCGGTTTCGAGTTCGACGTCTCGGTGGTGAACCGCGACCTGCCCGGCAGCAAGCCCGGCTATGACGGCAACTATTGGGAATACCAGGCCGACGCCTCTCGCAAGCTGGGGCCGGTCAGCACCCGCCTGCGGGTCAACTACACCGCCGACGGCGCCGGCGGCACGCAGGAGGCCTGGTGGGTCGAGCTGCAGGGCGGCGTCGCTATCGACCGCAAGACGAAATTCACGGCCGCGGTCGCCGAGCGCTCGGCGGACGGCGGCGCCGAATACGTCGCCTGGAACGCCGGCGTGAAGCGCAAGCTCACCGACAATATCGCCCTCGACGTTCGCTGGTACGACACCGACGGACACAGCCTCGGCGAGCCCTACGAGGGCCGCCTCGTCGGCTCCATCGCCCTCTCGTTCTGATCCCGCTTCCGCTGCGTTCGCCGCCAGGCCTCCGAAGGAAACCTCCCGTGTTCACCAATCTCTCCGTCAGCCGCAAGCTCGCCATCGCCTTCGCGGCGGTGCTGCTCGCGATCGTCGCCATGGGCGGCGTCGTATTCTACAACCTCCAGGCCCTGGACCGCGCCGGCGTCCTCCGCGCCGAGGTCAACGAGGCGGTGCGGGACACCGCCTTCGCCGAGCTGAAGGTGGTGCGGCAGGAGAACAGCATGCGTGGCTATCTCCTCTCCGGCGATCGCTACTATCTCGAACGCCTCGACGTTCACCGGGCGGATTTCAAGAAGGCGCTGAGCGAACTGAAGGCCGTTCCCGGCATGGACATCGCCTCCGACGTCGCGACGGTGGAAACCGCTGCGGACGAATGGTTCGAGAACGTCGTCGTGGCCGGTAGCGCCCTCGCCGCCAATCCGGAAACCCGCGCCCAAGCCGTGGCGATGATCGGTCGTGAAGGCTCGGCCGATGTCTATATCGGCAAGGTCGAAGAGGCGCTTGAGGCCGTCAAGGCCATCAATGCTGAACAAATTGATGTCGCGGTAAAAGCCCAGGCTGGCGCCGCCCGAACCGCCCTGCTCGCCCTGATCGTCGGCTTGATCGCCGCGACCCTCATCGCGATTGGCGCCGGCCTCATGGTTACCCGGGCTCTGATTGGTCCGATCCAAAATCTGATCGGCTACATGAAGCGCATCATGGCCGGCGACCTGGATGTCGAAGTGCCCTGCGCCCAGCGCAAGGACGAGTTCGGCCAGTTCGGCGTGGCCATCCTGGCCTTCCGTGACGCCGCCCAGGACAAGCTGCGGGTCGAGGCCGAGGCCGTGACCTCAAGTGAGGCGGCCGAGGCCGAGCGGGCCCGCAACCAGCAGCAGGCCGACATCGCCGCCGGGGAGCAGGCGATCGTCGTCGAAGCCCTGGGCGAAGGCCTCGACCATCTGATGCGCGGCGACCTGACCTACACCCTGACCCAGTCCTTCCCGGCCGACTACGCCAAGCTGCAGGCCGACTTCAACGCCGCCATCGGCCAGCTGAAGGAGGCGATGTCGGTGGTCTCCAACAACGTCTCGGCCATCCGCTCCGGCGCCGGCGAGATCGCCCAGGCCTCGGACGACCTGTCGCGCCGCACCGAGCAGCAGGCGGCCAGCCTCGAG
>JAHJNW010000141.1 GCA_018820665.1 Alphaproteobacteria bacterium
ACGGCGTTGCCGATCAGGTTCTGCAACAGGGACCGCAGGAGGTCGCGGTCCGACGCCACCCAGACCCGCGAGCGGACGATACGCAGCTTGAGGCCCTTGGCTGCGGCCAAAGGCGTGAACTCGCGCCGCAGGTCGGCGAACAGGCTTTCGATCGACAGGGGGGCGACGGTCGGGCGCACGCCGCCGGCCTCCAGCCTGGACAGGTTCAGCAAGGCCATCAGCAGGCCGTGGGCGCTTTCGATCGACCGGTCGGCGTTGTCGGCCAGGGCGCGGGCCCCCGTACCGCTGTCCGAGGCGGGCTCATCCTTCAGGGCGGCGATGAACAATCGCGCGGCGTGCAGCGGCTGGAGCAGGTCATGGCTGGCGGCGGCCAGGAACCGGGTCTTCGAGGCGACGGCGTCCTCCGCGGTCTGCAGCGCCTCGTTCAGGCGCTCGGTGCGGTCGGCGACCCGCGCCTCCAGCTGTTCATTGGCTTCTTCCAGGGCCTGGGCGGCGCGTCGCAGCTCGGTGATGTCGGTGTAGGACGTCACATAACCGCCGCCGGACATCGGCGCGCCGGTCGACTTCAGGATCCTGCCATTGGGCTGGGCGCGCTCGTGGTCATGTGGTTCGCGGCGGCGCAGGGCGTCGAGCCGTCGGTCGACCCAGGCCTCCATGTCTGCGGTCTCGACTTCGCCGCGCTCGGCGTTCAGCAGATAGACGGCGGCGACGGGCTGACCGACGTGGACGAAGCCGGCGGGGAGGTCGAACAGGTCGATGTAGCGGGCGTTCCAGGCGATGAGCCGCAGGTCCTCGTCGACCACGCTGACGCCCTGGTCGATATTGTCGAGGGTGGCCTGCAGCAGTTCGCGGTTGAACTGGACCGCCTGCGAAGCCTCGTCGAGCATCCTCACCACATCCTCGGGCGCACGGCCGCCCCCGGCCAGGGCTGCGGAGATGACGCGGCGGGCTGAGGACGCCCCGACCGCCCCGGCCAGCATCCGTTCGGCCGCCCGGGCGAGGCCGGCGTCGGCCGGGTCGCTGTCGCGGAAGACCTGACTGGTCTCGCGGGCGAAGGCGTCGAAGGCGCGGTTCGCCCCCGCGTCGCCGACAAACCGCGCCACCAGGGTTCGCAGATCGCCGATCGACGCCCCGGACGGAGCCGTGCTCTGTTCGCGCCAGTCCGGGCTGATCCGGTCGACGAAGGCGCGGGCCTGGACCCGGTCGATCAGGCGGGGCGGCGCGGCGCGCGACACCAGGACGAAGACCAGGGTGTTGGCGGCGAGGCTGAACAGAACGCCGAACGGCAGGGGATCGTCCAGGCCGAACGGAGTGATCGGGCCGCTTCCCAGCGCAGCGCCGATCTGGGGCAAGGCCAGGAAGACCAGCCAGATGATGGAGCCGACGACGAGGCCGGCGAAGGCGCCGGTCGCATGACCGCCGCGCCAGAGCACCGCGCCGAAAAGGGCCGGGGCCAGCTGGGCCAGGGCGGCGAACGAGGTCAGGCCGATCGAAGCGAGGCCGGATGATCGATCAATGGCCTGGAAGTAGAGCCAGGCCAGGAACAGGATCACGCAGATGACGATGCGTCGGACCTGAAGGATGGCGTCGGCCATGTCGGAAGCGTCCTCCCGGGCCCGCCAGCGGTCGCGAGCCAGCAATGGCAGGATCAGGCTGTTGGACGCCATGGCCGACAGGGCCACGGTCTCCACGATGACCATGGCCGTCGCCGCTGAGAAGCCGCCGACGAAGACCACGGCGGTGAGGGCCCGCGCGCCCTGCTGGAACGGCAGGCCCAGGACGAACAGGTCCGGATCCCCCACGCCTGCGAACAGCCTTCCCGCAGCCACGATCGGCAGGACGGCCAGGCTGGTCAGCAGCAGATAGGCCGGGAAGGCCCAGCGGGCGCGGCGGATGTCGGCGGGTCCGGAGGCCTCCACGAAGCCGACGTGGAACTGCCGCGGCAGGCAGAAGATGGCGAGAGTCGCCAGCAGGGTGATGGCGATGAAGCGGGCGTCGATCACGGGCGGAGCGCCGAGGTCTCCGAGGGCCCTTGCGACCGCCTCCTGATCCGGCACGCCGAGCAGCATGATCAGGGCGAACACCGCCACGGCGATCAGGGCGGCGAGCTTGATCAGCGACTCCAGCGCCACCGCCCGGATCAGGCCGCGGTTGTGCTCGGTCAGGTCCGGCCGGCGCGCGCCGAACAGGATGGTGAAACCCGCCAGCACCACGGCCATGACGCTGACAGTCAGGCCTTCCGATCCCGCCACGGGGGTGCCGGCGGTGACCAGTTGCCAGGCCATGGACAGGGAGGTCAGCTGGAGCGCGATGTAGGGCAGGGACCCGACGATGGCGACGCAGGCGACCAGGGCGCCCAGCGACTGGCTCTTGCCGTAACGGGACGAGATGAAGTCGGCGATCGAGCCGATGTTCTCGCGTTTGGTCGCCGCCGCGATCCTGCGCCAGATCGGGAACAGGAACACCAGTCCGATCACCGGCCCGAGGTAGATCGGCAGATAGTCCCAGCCGTCGCGGGCCGCCGTGCCGACCGCGCCGTAATAGGTCCATGAGGTGCAGTAGATGGCCAGGCTGAGGGCGTAGGCCCAGGGGCCGAGCCGGGACGGACCCGTCCGATGGCCGATCCGTTCGCTGCGCCAGGCGACGGCGAACAGCACGGCCATATAGGCGGCCACGAGCATCAGGATCAGCGGCGCGAACATATCGCTCATCTAGATCGGTCCGGGGCAGCTTGCGCAAAGGAAAAGGGCGGAGCAACCGTTTCCGGTCGCCCCGCCCTCCGCTCTCGGCCTGAAGCAGGATCAGGCGTTGAGGTCGACGTCCTTGCCTTCCTTGACCAGCAGGAAGCCCAGCACGACGGTCGCGAGCGCCACCACGATGGGGTACCAGAGGCCGTAGAAGATGTTGCCCGTGGCCGCGACCATGGCGAAGGCCGTGGTCGGCAGGAAGCCGCCGAACCAGCCGTTGCCGATATGGTAGGGCAGCGACATCGAGGTGTAGCGGATGTTGGTCGGGAACATCTCGACCAGGGCGGCGGCGATCGGGCCGTAGACCATGGTCACATAGAAGCCGAGGATGAACAGGATCAGCACCACCACCGGCTTGTTGACCTCGTCGCTGTCCGCCGAGGCGGGATAGCCCGCATCGGCCAGGGCCGTGCCCAGACCGGCTTCCCAGGCCTTGCGTTCGGCCGCGAACTCGGCGGGCGGCATGGCCTCGCCGCGGAAGCTGGGAATGACCGTGGTGTCGCCGATGCGGACCTCGGCCACCGTCCCGGCCGGAGCCTCGACATTGGTGTAGTTGATGCCGGCCTTCGCGACATAGGATTTGGCCAGGTCGCAGGACTGGTTGAACACCGTCTTGCCCACCGGGTCGAACTGCAGATTACAGTCGGCCGGGTCGGCGTAGATGGTCACCGGCTGCGATTCCGTGGCCTGGGCCAGCGCCGGGTTGGCGGCGTGGGTCAGGGCCTGGAACAGCGGGAAATAGGTCAGGGCCGCGATCAGGCAGCCGGCGAGAATGATCGGCTTGCGGCCCACCTTGTCGGACAGCCAGCCCCAGAAGACGAAGAAGGGCGAGGCCAGCAGCAGGGCGATGGCCAGCAGGATATAGACCAGCGTCGCATCGACCTTCATCACCCGCTCGAGGAAGAACAGGGCGTAGAACTGGCCGGTGTACCAGATCACCGCCTGACCGGCGGTCAGACCCACCAGGGCGATGATCACCAGCTTCAGGTTCGGCCATTTCAGGAACGAGTCCTTCAGCGGCGTGGGCGAAGCCTTGCCCTCGGCCTTCATCTGCTTGAACGACGGGCTCTCGGCCAGCTTCAGACGGATCCACAGCGACACGCCCAGCAGCAGGATCGAGACCAGGAACGGAATTCTCCAGCCCCATTCGACGAAATTCTCCTCGCCGACGGCGAGGCGGACGCCGAGGATGACCAGCAGGCTGAGCACCAGACCGGCCGTGGCCGTGATCTGGATGAAGGAGGTGTAGAAGCCGCGTTTGCCCCGCGGCGCATGCTCGGCGACGTAGGTGGCCGCGCCGCCGTATTCACCGCCCAGGGCGAGACCCTGGATCAGGCGCATGGCGACGAGAATGATCGGGGCCGCAAGGCCGATGGCCGCATAGGACGGCAGCAGACCGACGACGAAGGTCGACAGCCCCATCAACATCATGGTGACGAGGAAGGTGTTCTTGCGCCCCCACAGATCGCCCAGCCGGCCGAAGAAGACCGCCCCGAACGGACGCACCGCGAAGCCGGCGGCGAAGGCCATCAGGGCGAAGATATAGCCCGTCGTCTCGTTCACGCCGGAGAAGAACTGGGCCGTGATGATCGCCGCGAGGGAACCGTACAGGTAGAAATCGTACCACTCGATCACCGTTCCGACGGAGGATGCGAGGATGACGAGCCTGTCGTTCTTGTCGATCGTGTGGTCCGGTTCGACCGGGGCGCCGATGGCGCTGTCTGTCATTTTGAAGCCTCCCAAGCTCGCCGTTTTCGGCTGTTCTTCACATGCATCGCCCGTGCGACGATCGCCGCGACTGTGTCAGCACGCCGCAGGCTTGGAGAGAGCGACTTTGGTCGAAGGGCCCCGCGCGGCCTGGATCGGGACCTCACGCCGACATCCCGTCGCCGCAAGCCTGTCGGCGAATTAATCCACCTGTCCGGCTTGTAACTGGAGGCCACGAGGGGTCATGGGCACGGTCCGGCGATCGGGAGAGGGACCTATGACAAAGACCATCTGGTTGGCGACCGCCGCCGTCTCGCTGCTGGCCGTTCCAGTCATGGCGCAGACCTCGCCGAATCCTGACAGCGTCGCCCGGGCTCCGGTCCCGACCGGCCCCGTCCAGTCCGCCCCGGCCGTCGATGCGGCCCAGCAGGGCGTCCTCGTGTTCGAGCCGGCCTTCTTCGCCGACTCCCGCCCCGACACCGCGCTGGACATGATCTCCCGCCTGCCCGGCTTCGGCCTCGACACCGGCGACACCGGCTCCCGGGGCTTCGCCGGCGCCGCCGGCAATGTGCTGATCGACGGCGACCGCCCATCGTCCAAGAGCGACGGCCTCGACCAGGTGCTGAAGCGCATCTCCGCCGCCAGCGTCGAACGTATCGAGCTGATCCGCGGCGGCGCCCCGGGAATCGACATGCAGGGCCGCTCGGTCATCGCCAATGTCGTGCTGCGCCGCACGGTCACCGTCGAGCGGGTGCTGGAGTTCAACAGCTACCTCTATCCCGACGGCCACGCCGGCCCGATCCTCGCCGGCCAGTATTCACGCCGCGAGGACGACACCTCGATCGAGGGTTCGATCAGCGCCACGACCGATCGCACCGACGGCACCGGCGACGGTTATCGCCGCCGCTACGACCCCTCCGGCGCCCTGATCCAGGACGCCGACCTGATTCTGTGGGACCGGTTCCGCAACGTCCGCGCCACCGGCGCCGTCCAGCGCCCGTTCGCCGGCGGCCGCCTGCGCGCCAACGGGTTGGTTAGCTGGTTCGGCCGCGAGAACACCCAGGACCTGCTGATCCGTTCGGGCCCCGGGATCGACAGCTTCAACGACGAGGAGTCGGATTCCCTCGAAGGCGAGCTGGGCGTGACCTGGACCCGCGACCTGTCGGCCCGCACCGGCGTCGAACTGGTCGGCCTGCAGCGCTGGTCGTCCGAGGACTACGCCGGCGTGTCCGAGAGCGGCGGCGACAGCTCGACCTTCACCTCCGACGGCACGGCCGGCGAATCCATCGCCCGCGCCGTGCTGCGCTTCCGTCCCAACGACCGCTGGGCCTTCGAAAGCGGCGCCGAGGTCGCGTACAACGTCCTCGACAGCGCCACCGCCTATGAGGAGAACGGCGTCGCCATCCCCCTGCCCTCCGCCTCGGTCAAGGTCGAGGAGCTGCGCGGCGAGGCCTTCGGCCAGGCCACCTGGCGGCCCGACGCCAAACTGACGCTCGAGGCCGGCCTGCGCGTCGAGGTCTCGGAGATCAGCCAGTCGGGCGACAGCGACCAGACCAAATCCTTCGTCTATCCCAAGCCCCGCCTGCAGCTGACCTGGACGCCGTGGACCGGCCACCAGTTCCGCTTCCGCGCCGAGCGCCAGGTCGGCCAGCTCGACTTCGGTGATTTCGTCGCCTCGGCCGATATCGACATCGGCCAGGTCGAGGGCGGCAATCCCGAGCTCGAACCTGACAAGACCACGCTTGTGGAGGCCGTCTACGAGCGCCGCTTCTGGGGCGAGGGCGTGCTGGAGCTGTCGGCCCAGCACGGCGAGGTCGAGGACGTCGTCGACCTGATCCCCCTGACCGGCGGCTTCGACGGCGTCGGCAATATCGGCGACGGCTCGTTCGACCAGTATGTGGTTCGCCTGACCCTGCCGATGGACCGGCTCGGCCTCCCCAACGCCCGGCTGCAGACCCGCGCCAGCTGGGTCAGCACCGAGGTCACCGACCCCCTGACCGGCGAGACCCGCCGCTTCCAGGGCAACCAGGCCTTCGGCTGCGGCGTCAACTTCAACCATGACCTGCAGGGCGGGAAATATTCGTACGGCTTCGACCACGGCTGCAATGTCGACAAGGGCCGCGCCTTCCGCGTCCGCGAGGTCCGCGCCTCCTACAACGCCCCCTTCGTCACCCTGTATGGTCAGTGGAAGCCGAGACCGGACACCACCGTCCGGCTCGACCTCGGCAACGCCACCGACCGGGAGAAGGGGTATGATCGCGACATCTACGCTGGTCCGCGCGACGTCTCCCCGCTCGCCTACCGCGAGGTGCGCCGCACGAAGATGAGCCCGTGGCTGTTCGTGCAACTGCGCCGCAGCTTCTGACCGGAGCGCGCGACCGGACATGAAAAAGGGCGGAACCGCGAGGCCCCACCCTTCTTGTTTCCGGACCGGACCGCCCTAGTGGACGCCCGCCATGCCCTTCCTGAGGATCGGCGAAATCACCAGCAGGAAGACCCCGACGCCGACGCCGACCCAACCGATCGTTCCGAAGATCGAGCCATAGGTCTCCAGCGCCAGCGCCCGGTCGGTCACCACCCCGGCGACGGTGTCGGTCGCCGTGGCCTTGGCGATCAGGCCGGCCGCGATGTGCGCCACCGAACTGGACAGGAACCACACCCCCATCATCAGGCCCACCACGCGTCCGACGGACAGTTTGGTGATCATCGACAGGCCCACGGGCGACAGGCACAGCTCGCCGATCGTGTGGAAGAAGTAGGTCAGGAACAGGAACAGCAGCGGCACGCGGAAGTCCGAATTGGCCAGGTTCCCGGCGGCCCACATCAGGACGAGGAAGCCCACGCCCACGAACATCAGGCCGAGCGAGAACTTCACCGGCGTCGACGGCTCGGCGTTGCGTTTGGCCAGCCAGATCCACAGCGCGGCCATGACGGGGCCGCCCAGCACGATGATGCCCGGGTTGAACATCTGCGTCATGGCCGCATTGAACCACGACGGCATCTCGGTCGACTGGTCGGCGAACAGGGTCAGCGACGAGCCGGCCTGTTCGAACAGCGCCCAGAACAGCACCGAGAAGAAGATCAGCACCTGGGCCACCAGCATGCGGCTGCGCTCCGACCCCTTCAGCCGGAACACGGTGTAGCCCACGACCAGGGCGAAGATCACGCCCGCCAGCCACGGCAGGGCCGCCTCGATGATCTCGTGGCGCTGCATCAGCAGCCAGGTCGGGAAGACGGCGACGAGACCGGCGATCCAGAAGAAGGGCACCAGGGGCACGCCGAGGAGGCTGCGGCCCTCGATCGGAACCGGCGGCGCGCCGCGGCCCTCGAGCCAGCTCTGGCCGAGAATGAAGGTCAGCAGGCCGAACAGCATGCCGATCCCGGCGAGGCCGAAGCCATAGGCCCAGCCGTACTGGATGCCGAGGTAGGAACAGGCCGCCGTCGCGAGGAAGGAGCCGAGGTTGATGCCGACGTAGAAGATGGTGAAGCCGCCGTCGCGCCGCGGGTCGTTTTCCTCATAGAGGGCGCCGACCACGGTCGAGATATTGGCCTTCAGGAAGCCGACCCCGACGATGATCAGGGACAGCGCCAGGAACAGGATCGGTTCGCCCGCCGGATCGCGGACGGTCTCGAGACTGTAGCCGCCCGCCGCGGTGAAGGCCGGGAAGCCCGCCACGGCCGCCGCTTCCGGCGCCGCCAGGGTCGCCGGATCCAGCGTTCCGGCCGGAGCCGCGCCTTCCGTGGTCTCCGCCACCGCTGCGACCGCCGCGTCGGCGGCGTTGGCGGCCGAGGGCTCGGCCCCCACCGTCGACACGCCTTCGGGCGTGATGGCGATCTGGACCCGCTCGTCGCCATTCACGGCGAACATCGTCCGGTTCTGGTCGCGTCCCTCAACCTGGATTTCGTAGGTGGTTGCTCCAATGGTCAGGTTCTCGCGCCCGCCCGTGCCCTCAAAGGCCATGGTGAAGTGGCCGGCCACCAGCAGCACGGCGCCGATGATGACCGCCTTGCGCGACCCCAGATACCGGTCGGCGATCAGGCCGCCGAGCACCGGCATCAGATAGACCAGGGCGGCGTAGGCGGCGTAGATTCCCTGCGCCTCGGCCGGTCCGAACAGGAAATGCTGGGTGAGGTAGAGCACCAGAAGGGCTCGCATGCCGTAGTAGGAGAACCGCTCCCACATCTCGGTGAAGAACAGGATCACCAGACCTCGCGGGTGCCCCAAAAACGTCTTGCGGGGGCCCGCTGCGAGCGCCCCTCCTGCGTCCGTCGAACTCAACGGCTCACTCCCAAATTGCTGCGCCCCACCTGACGCGCGGGCGCATAAGCAGCACGACGGGCAAACCCGGACAAGTCTTAAGGGTAAATTGGCTGTTTGGTGGCGAAGCGTAGCCGGGCGCGGCAGGATGCGCCAAACAGACGGGGGCTGATTCATGACGGGGACGAAGCGGCGAACCGTGCTGCTGGGACTGGGTTCGGCCCTCGCCGCCTCGCTCGGGCCGCAAGGATGCACGCCCGCGCCGCCGACCGGCCCCCGCGGCGATGTCGTCGCGGCGGGTCAACACGCCGCCCTGCTGATCTGGGCCGTCGCCCGCGAGCGCCTCGCCGGCTGGCCGCGGCGGCTCGACGACGCCACCCTCGCCGC
>JAHJNW010000142.1 GCA_018820665.1 Alphaproteobacteria bacterium
CGCGCGGCGGGGCGCCCTCGCGCGGCTTGGCCGGACGCGTCGGACGCCCGCCCTCCGACTCCGGCCTGGGCGCGAAGGGGCGACCGGCGCCGGGACCGCTGCGCGGCTTGTCGATAAACTGGTCGGCCCGGGGCTTGAACACACGCTTCGGCGCCTCGCCGGCCGGCGCTTCACCTTCGGGCCGGGCCCGCGGCGTGAAATTCTTCTTCGGATGTTCGAACTTCGGCGCCGCCTTGGCCCAGCCCGGCTTCTTCTGTGGACGGGCGGCGCGCTCGGCCGCCGCGTCGGCGGCGGCTCCGGCGGCGCGGACCCGGCTGGGCTTGCGCGACGGATCGGATATGGCCGAGCCCGAGGCGCCCTTGTTGATCGGCGCCGAGGTGCGCCGTCCGGGGATCGGCGCCGGGGTCGACACCGTATTGCCGGTCGGCAGGTTCTCGGGCCGGATGTGTTCGGCCAGCAGTTCGCGGATCACCCGCGGCCCGACCTCCTCGACCGACCCCAGCGGCAGCGTCCCCAGCTGGAACGGACCATAGGCCAGGCGGATCAGCCGGTTCACCGTCAGGCCCAGATGCTCGAGCACCTTGCGGACTTCGCGGTTCTTGCCCTCGGTGATCGAGACGCTGATCCACAGGTTGGCGGGACTGTTGCCGTCGCTGTCCTTGGCCTTGTCCAGCGTCGCCTCGATCGGCCCGTAGCGGATGCCGTCGACGGTGACGCCGTCCTTCAGCGAATCGAGCTGCAGCTGGCTGACCCGACCGCGCGCCCGCGCCCGGTACTGGCGCACCAGCTCGGTCGACGGCAGCTCCAGCGCCCGGCTCAGTTCGCCATCATTGGTCAGCAGCAACAGGCCCTCGGTGTTCAGATCCAGCCGCCCGACCGACAACACGCGCGGCAGGCCGCTGGGCAGGGCGTCGAACACGGTCGGCCGCCCGGCCGGGTCGGTGTGCGAGGTCAGCAGGCCGGCCGGCTTGTGATAGCGCCACACCCGCGTCGCCTCGGCCGAGCCGATCGGCTTGCCGTCGACGGTGATGATGTCGTCGCGGGTCACCACCACCGCCGGCGTGTCGAGGATCTTGCCGTTGACCGCCACCTTGCCGAGGCCGATCAGCCGCTCGACCTCGCGGCGCGAGGCGATGCCGGCCCGGGCCATGACCTTGGCGATGCGTTCGCTGCGCTTCGGCCCCTCGTCGGCCTTGCCGCCCGGCTTGCCGTCCTTGCTGAACGGCTTGCCGCCCGACTTTGCGCCGGCGCGCGACGGCCCCTTGGGGCCGTCCTTGGCGAAGGGTTTGCGGGGGCCGTCGCGGTCGCCGTCTTGACGCGGGCGCGGCTTCTTGTCGTTGTCTCGGGGATGGAAGGCCATGATGAGCGGTTCATGCACATGGCCTTGGCCTGTGCGCAAGCGGCGGCGGACGCGGGAGAGACTCCGGTCGGCTGCGTGATCGTCGACGAATCGACCGGCGAGGTCGTGTCCGAAGGCCGAAACGGCCCCATCGGCGCCCACGATCCGACCGCTCACGCCGAGATCGTCGCCCTGCGCGCGGCGGCCGTGCGGCGCGAAAACTACCGCCTCACCGGCCTGACCCTCTATGTCACGCTGGAGCCCTGCGCCATGTGCGCCGGAGCCATCAGCCACGCCCGCATCGGCCGCGTGGTCTGGGGCGCCGACGATCCCAAGGGCGGCGCGGTGCGCCACGGCCCGCGCTTCTTCGAACAGCCGACCTGCCACTGGCGGCCCGACACGACCGGCGGCGTGCTGGCGGATCAGGGCGCCGACCTGCTACGCAGCTTCTTCCGCGCCCGGCGCAAGGGAACAGCCGCCTGACCGGCGCGTTGCTCCGCAATCCTCACACGGCAAGGCTTGTAACATGCGTTTGATGCCCTTCGCCGTCGCGGCCGCCCTTGTCGTGACAGCCTGCGGCCCGCATCCGACCGAGGTCTCCTCCGACGGCGAGGCGGTGCGTAAGCGGGCCGAGGACGCCCAGACCGCCCGCCGCCGCACCGGGGCCGAGATCCAGCAACGCACGCTGAACCGCGTGGTCCGCACCGTCTACCTCTGCAACAACGGCGAGCGCCTCTCGGTCGATTTCGACAACGCCCGCGAGATGGCCACCGTGCGTAATTCCAGCGGCGAGGCCGTGGACCTGTTCCAGGAGCGGACTCCCACAGGGCTCTGGTACCGCGCCTCCGGCCACGAACTGCGCGGCGAGGGCGTCATGGCCCACTGGAGCGCCGACGGCCGCGAACCGACCGACTGCCGCGCGATCGACTAGAAGGCCGCCAGCCGGGCGTCCAGCCGGTCCCGCACGGCCGGCCAGTCGTCGTCGAGGATGGCGAACTGGGCCGTGTCACGGATGCGGCCCTTCCAGGTGATCTTGTGCTTGCGCAGCACCCCCTCGTCACGCGCCCCGAGCTTGCGGATCGCGGCCTGACTGGCCGGATTGATGGCGTCGGTGATGATCTCGACCCGTACCGCGCCGGCCTCGAAGACGTGGCCCAGCAACAACCGCTTCGCGGCGGGATTGACCGGCCCGCCGCGCGCCTCCGGTCGGTAGAAGGTCGAGCCGATCTCGCAGCGCCGATAGGCGGGCTTGATCTCATACAGGCTGGTCGTGCCGACCACCGCGCCGTCCGACAGGCGGCGGACGGCATAGGCGATCCGGCTCCCCTCGCCCATGGCCGTCAGGGCCGATCGCCACCAGCCGTCGAAATGCGGCCCATAGGCCGCGCCGACCATGAGGTCCCAGGCGTCGGGATCGCAATCCAGCGCCGCCCGGACCTCCGCTTCGAGTTCGGGCTTGAAGGGTTCGAGGCGGACAAGCCGGTTGGCCAGGGGTTCGATCCGCAGGCTCATCGGCTGTGGCGTCATGCTGCTCCCTCCGCCGCGAGGAAAGCCGTCACGGAGGACGGATCGACATCCTTGTCGACGAACGCCTCTCCGATCCCCCGGGCCAGAATCAGCGTCAGCCGTCCGCCCTCGGCCTTCTTGTCGCCCGCCATCCGCTTCAGCAGGGCCGCGCCGCGGAACCGCCCGGCCTGTTGCAGCCGGGTCGGCAGGCCGGCGGCCTGAAGAACGGCCTCGACGCGCTCGGCTTCCCCGGCCTCGCACAGACCCCCCGCCGCCGAAAACCGGAACGCCAGGGCGCAACCCAGAGCCACCGCCTCGCCGTGCGTCAGCGCCGTCTCGTCGAAGCCAAGTTCGGCCTCGATGGCGTGGCCGAAGGTATGGCCGAGGTTCAGCAGGGCGCGCCTCCCCGCCTCCTTCTCGTCCTCGCCGACGATGGCGCTCTTGATCTCGACCGAACGCACCACGGCCCGCTCCAGCGCCGCCGGATCGCCCGCAGCCCCCGCCGCGCCCTCGCCGGCCAGCCAGTCGAGGAAGCTGGCGTCGCAGATCAGCCCATGCTTCAGCACCTCGGCCCAGCCCGATCGCAGCTGCCGCTCCGGCAGGGTCCCCAGCAGATCGATGTCGGCCAACACCAGCCGCGGCTGATGGAAGGCCCCGACCAAATTCTTGCCGCGCGGCGTGTCGATCGCCGTCTTGCCGCCGACCGAGGAATCCACCTGGGCCAGCAGGGTGGTCGGAACCTGGACAAAGTCGACGCCGCGCATGAAAAGCGCCGCCGCCAGCCCGGCGAGATCGCCGACCACGCCGCCGCCCAGCGCCACCACCACGTCCTTGCGGTCCAGCTGGAAGGCCAGCATCCGGTCGAGCACCCGCTCCAGTTCGGCGAAGGATTTGGAGCCCTCCCCTGGCGGCACGGTCAGCAGCCGGCCGGGCGCGCCGGCGGCCTCCAGCGAGGCCAGCGCCGCCTTGCCGTGCAGGCCGGCCACCGTCTCGTCGGTGATGACCACCGTCCGGCCCTGGGCCAGCGGCGCAACCCGCTCGCCGAGCCCGGCCAGCAGCCCCCCACCGACCACCACCTCATAGGGCCGGAAGTCGCCGCCCGAGACCGTCACCGTCGTCGTCATGCCTCGGTCTCCGGTTGACGGGCGGCGAAATGGCCCCGCAAGGCCGCGAGGATGGCCTCCACCGCCTGGGCGTGCGCCCCGCCGCTCACATCGACGGTCACATCGGCGGTCGCATAGACCGGGTAGCGCGCCTCGGCGAGGGCCTTCAGCGCCGTGAGCGGATCGCGCCCCCGCAGCAGGGGCCGGGTGTCGCGCCGCTGCACCCGCTGCGCCACCGTCTCCAGATCCGCCCGCATCCACACCGTAACCGCCCGGTCCTTCAACAGCGCCCGGGTCTCCGGATTCAGCACCGCCCCGCCGCCGGTCGCCAGCACCATGCGCGGCCCCTCCAGCAGGCGTTTGATCACCCGCGCCTCGCCGGCCCGGAACTCGGGTTCGCCCAGCTCGGCGAAGATGTCGGAGACCGTCATCCCCGCCGCCGCCTCGATCTCGATATCGCCGTCGGCGAACGGCAGGTCCAACCGCCGGGCCAGCCGCCGCCCGACGGTCGATTTCCCCACCCCCATCAGCCCGACCAGGGCTATGGTGCGCTGATGGACCGGAATCGGCCCGCCCTCGCTCACGACCGCCCTCGCGGGCAGCGCAACGGGACGAACGGCGGGACGGACGGCGGCAGGCAAGGCGTCATGACCCGACCACCCTTTACACCAGGCGGCGCCGACGCAAAGCGGTCCCGCGCATGACCACGCCACAGGTCGAAGCCTTCCTCGAGATGATGGCGGTCGAGCGCGACGCCTCGCCCCACACCCTGTCCGCCTATGGCCGCGATCTGGCCGACGCCGAGGCGGCCCTGCCGGAGGGGCTGCTGCAGGCCGACGAGAGCGCCATCGAGGCCTGGTACGTCGGGCTCGGCGCGCGCGGCCTGTCCGCCGCCACCCAGGCCCGCCGCCGCGCCTCCATACGCCAGTTCTACCGCTTCGCCCTCGGCGAGGGCTGGCGCACAGACGATCCGTCGCGCCGCCTCGACGCCCCCAAACAGGGCCGCAGCCTGCCGCGAACCCTCAGCCGGGATGAGATCGAGGGCCTGCTGGCCGCCGCCGCGGCCCGAGACGGCGCCGGCGGCCTGCGCCTCGTCGCCCTCGTCGAACTGGCCTACGCCTCGGGCCTGCGCGTGTCCGAGCTGCTGGGCCTGCGGGTCGAGGCGGTGCGCCGCGACCCGGCCTTCCTGATCGTGCGCGGCAAGGGCGGCAAGGAACGGCTGGCCCCGCTCAACGCCTCGGCCCGGGACGCGGTCAAGACCTGGCTGATCGCCCGCGACGCCGCCCGCCCCGAAAAGGCCCCCGACAGCCCGTGGCTGTTCCCCTCGGCCTCGGCCAAGGGCCACCTCACCCCCCGCCGCTTCGCCCAGTTGCTGGACCAGTCCGCCCTCGACGCGGGGATCGACCCGGCCCGGGTCAGCCCCCACGTCCTGCGCCACGCCTTCGCCACCCACCTGCTCGAGGGCGGCGCCGACCTGCGCGTGGTCCAGACCCTGCTGGGCCACGCCGACATCGCCACCACCCAGATCTACACCCACGTCGCCACCGACCGCCTCGCCCAGGTGGTGCGCGACAAGCACCCCTTGGCGAAGGACGGATAGCGGCGCATATTCGGCCGATGAGCCAGTCCTTCTACGTCAAGGCTTTCTGGGACGCCGCGGCCAGCGTCTGGTGCAGCGAATCCAACATCCCGGGGTTGGTCCTGCAGACCGAAACGCTCGAAGAATTTCAGGATCTGATCCAGCATTTCGCCCCCGAACTTCTGGCGGAGAGCTTCGGCATTCACGATCCCGTGCCGATCCGTTTTGAAGCGGTCCGGCAGCTGGACGGAGTCGCCGCCTAGGCATGGTCGACGACTATTACCGCGACGTGACCCGGCTGTTGCGCGAGGCCGGTTACGAGCGGGTCCCCGGCGGAAAGGGCAGCCACGAGAAGTGGCGCTGCGCGGGCCGTCCGCCGGTCATCGTACCTTCCAAGCCTCTCAGACACATGGCCAACGAAGTCCTCAAACAGGCCGGCCTGCCCAAGGCCTTCTGAACCCCGCTTGCTCCCCGGCGTTGACCCCACTAGGTTCCGCCGCCTTCCGTTGCGCAAAGACGCGCGCCTGTTCCGGACGCCTGATGGCCACCCACTACCTCGAGTTTGAAAAGCCGATCGCCGATCTGGAGGCGAAGATCGAGGAGCTGAATCTGCTCTCCTCGACCTCCGGTTCGTTCGACGCCGAGGTCGAGCAGTTGCGCAAGAAGGCCGACCAGCTGCGCCGCAAGACCTACGCCTCGCTCGACCCGTGGATGAAGACCATGGTCGCGCGCCACCCGCAGCGGCCGCATTTCGTCGACTTCTGCGAGGGCCTGTTCACCGACTTCGTCGAACTCAAGGGCGACCGCCAGTTCGGCGACGACCAGGCCATCCTGGGCGGCCTCGCCCGCTTCCGCGGCTCTCCGGTCGTGGTCATGGGCCATGAGAAGGGTCACGACACCCAGACCCGCGTCACCCACAATTTCGGCATGGCCCGGCCCGAGGGCTACCGCAAGGCGGTCCGGCTGATGGACATGGCCGAACAGTACGGCCTGCCGGTGCTGACCTTCGTCGACACCGCCGGCGCCTATCCGGGTCTCGGCGCCGAGGAGCGCGGCCAGGCCGAGGCCATCGCCCGCTCGACCGAGCGCTGCCTGACCCTCGGCGTGCCCTCGATCGCCACCGTGACCGGCGAGGGCGGCTCTGGCGGGGCCATCGCCATCGCCGCCGCCGGCCGGGTGCTGATGCTCGAACACTCGATCTATTCGGTCATCTCGCCCGAGGGCGCGGCCGGCATCCTGTGGCGCGACGGGGCCCGCGCCCGCGACGCCGCCATGGCCATGAAGATCACCGCCCCCGACCTGCTGGCGCTTAAGATCATCGACCGCATCATTCCCGAGCCGGTCGGCGGCGCCCATGCCGATCCCGCCGCGGCCATCACCGCCGTCGGCGACGCGCTGGCCGAGGAGCTGGCCGCCCTGTCGACCCTGTCGCCGGAGCAGATCCGCAAGGCCCGCGCCGACCGTTTCTACGCCATCGGCCGTCACGGCTAAGCTTCGTTAACCGTTCGGCGAGGATTGGCGCGCAAGCCTGCGCCCGGGCTGGGTTGCGTCGGGCGACTCACTCGGGGTGAGCAGTATGGGCGTCATCGGTGAGACCCTGCGCGAGAGCGCGATCATCAATCTCACCGGCGCCGTCACCATGGTCGTGGACGACTCGGCCTTCGCCTCCGAAATCACCTGCAGCGCCCTGCTCGGCTTCGGCATCAAGACCCGCTATTCGATGCGCGGCGCCGCCGAGGCGATCCAGGTGCTCAAGGACGTCGAGATCGACCTGCTGGTGGTCGATTGCGAGATGCCGGGCATGGACGGTTTCGAACTGGTGCACTGGCTGCGCCGGTCCGGCCCCCCAAACGCCTTCGTCCCCGTGATCATGACCGCCGGCCACATCCGCCGCGCCATGGTCACGCGAGGCCGCGACTGCGGCGCCAACTTCATCATCACCAAGCCGTTCAGCGCCGCCAGCCTGCTGGAGCGGATCATCTGGGTCGCCCGCGACGGCCGGCCCTTCCTCGAGGTCGGCGAATATTTCGGTCCCGACCGGCGCTTCCGCGACGCCGCCCCGCCCGGCGAGGAGAGGCGTTCCGAGGTCATCCGCCGCGCCAAATTCGAGGCCGACAAGGCCGCCGGCGCTGCGGGTCCGCCCCGGTGACCGTCATCACCCACGTCCGGCGCAAATCGCGCCTCGCCGCCATGATCGACAGCGCCGGCGGGGTCACCGTGGGCGTCGCCCTCGCCCGCGCTCGCGAGAATATCGACGGATTGCGCGACAAGGGACTGACCGAGGTCATCCGCCACATCGGCGAACTGGCCGCCCTGCAACAGCCGTCCACCGGGGAAGAGAAAACCGAGAGCCTGCGTCGCATCTACGAATCCGCCAACCATGTGATCGACGCCGCCAGCCCCTTCGGTTTCAAAGACCTGTGCGCCGTGGCGGCGAGCCTGTGCGACATGGTCGACCGGGCAGCCGGCGAGACCGGCTTCGACTGGCGCATCCTCCAGGTGCACATCCAGTCGCTGCAACTGCTGAATACCCTGCCGGTCGAGGCGGCCGAGGAACGCGCCGCCGTCACCGCCCAATTGTCCGCCATGGTGGCGAAGAAGTTCGCTCAGGCGGGCTGAGGACCGGTCCGGCCGCCGCGCGTCTGCTTGCGCCACAGCGCCGCATATTCCCCGCCCTGACGCGCCACCAGCTCATGGTGCGCGCCGCGCTCGACGATCCGGCCGCCCTTCAGCACCAGGATCTGGTCGGCGTCGGCGATGGTCGACAGCCGGTGCGCCACCACCAGGGTGGTGCGCCCGTTGCGGGCCCGGCGCAGGGTCTTCTGGATCGCCGCCTCGGTGCGGCTGTCCAGCGCGCTGGTCGCCTCGTCGAGAATCAGCACGCACGGATCGGCCAGCAGGGCGCGGGCAATGCCGACCCGCTGGCGTTCGCCGCCGGACAGCTTCAGCCCACGCTCGCCGACCATGGTGTCCATGCCCTGCGGCAGGTCGCGGATGAAGTCGTCCAGCTCGGCCGCCCCCGCCGCCGCCCAGATCGCCGCCGCGTCCGCCTCCGGTCGGGCGAAGCCGATGTTGGCGCGCAGGGTGTCGTTGAACAAGGCCACGTCCTGCGGCACCAGGGCCACCGCCGCGCGCAGCGATTCCTGCGTCGCCTGGCGCACGTCCAGACCGTCGATCAGCACCCGGCCCTCCTGCGGGTCCAGCAGCCGCAACGCCAGTTTGACGATCGTCGACTTGCCCGAGCCCGACGGCCCGACCAGCGCCGTCGTCGTGCCCGGCGCGGCGACGAAGCTGACGTCCTCCAGCCCGCTGGCGCGGGCGTCGTGACGGAAGCCGACCTGTTCGAAGGCGAGGGCCGCGCCGCGCGCGTCCGCCGGCCGCGGCAGGGGCGTGGCGTCCGGCGCGTCGGCGACCTGCGGCGTCTGCCGCGTCACCTTCATCATCTCTTCCATGTCGATGAAAGACTGACGAATTTCCCGATAGGCAAAGCCCAGGATGTTGAGCGGCGCATACAGCGAGATCATGATCAGCACCGCCGCCGTCACATCCCCCGGCCCCATCCGTCCGGCGGCCGCCTCGAACCCGGCCATCACCGCCATAACGCCGAGGCCGATGTTCATGATCACGGCCTGCACCACGTTCAGCAGCGCCAGCGAGCTGTTCGCCTTCAGCGCCGCCCGCGTATAGTCGCCCAGAGCGTCGTCATAGCTCTGCGCCGCCCGCGCCTCGGCCCCGAACGACTTGACCGTCTCATAGTTGAGCAGGGCGTCGACCGAGACCCCCGCCGCCTGGGTGTCGGCGGCGTTCATCTCGCGTCGGTGCTCGATGCGCCAGTTCGACAGGGCGAAGGTGGTGATCGCATAGACGGCGACCACGGCCACCGCCACGGCGCCGAAGCGCCAGTCATAGGCCCCGGCCAGCACCCCGGCCGCCAGCACCAGTTCGACCCCGGTCGGGACCAGGTTGAAGGCGAGGATGCGCATCAGGAAGTCCACGGCGCGCGCGCCGCGATCCATGGTCCGCGACAGCGAACCGGACCGCTTGGTCTGGTGGAAGTCCAGCGACAGGCTCAGGGCGTGGGCGAAGGTCTCGGTCGCCGCCGTCCGCTGCGCCGCCGACCGCACCGGGGCGAACACCACGTCCGAGGCGTTGGGCGCGATCGCCGACAGCAGGCGCACGAAGGCCCAGCCGACGGCGAAGGCGCCGAAGCTCCAGGCCAGGGCGACCCCCGTCCCCTGCCCGGCCGCCAGCCGGTTGACCGCGGCGCCCAGCACCAGCGGCGCCAGCACCCCCAGCGCCTTGCCGGCCAGGGTCATGCCGATGGCGCCGACCAGTCTCGGATACAGCTGCGGGGCGTTCGAACGTCGCACCAGACGCATCAGGTCCAGCAGCGCCCGGCCGGTCGGCGGGCCTTGCGGAGGGTCGGCCGGAGGGGCGCCCTGCGCCGCCTTCGCCACTGAATCGCCCCGTCGTCCGCTCCGCTCGCCCAGTCTCGCCATGGCGCCCATATGGCCCGCGCCGCGCGGATCGCAAAGGCCGCGTTCAGATGCGGCCGGTCATCGAGGCCCGGACCAGCCGCAGCCGCTTCACCGCCTCGCTCTCGCCGGGTCGGCTCAGGGTGGCGTGGGCGACCGCCGGAAAGGCCGCCACCGGCAGCGACCGCAGTCGCGCCCGGGCCCCGGCTCTCGCCGCTCGCGCCTCGTCGATCCGCCCGGTCTGGATCAGCCCCCAGACCCGCCCCGCCGGCGCCACGGCGGCATCATGCCCCGGCCCGGCCAGGAGGCGCGCCGCCGCCTGCATCGGCCCCACGTAGAAGGCGTCCAGATCGTGCGGCTCGCCGTGCACCCGGCCGACATGGGCCTCGATCAGGTCGTCGAACGCCCCGCGCTCCAACCCCCGCCGGGCCACGACATCGGTCAGGGCCTCCAGCACCGGATGGCCCTTGCGCGCCGCGCCGGCGAACACCCCGTCCATCTGCTCGCGCCACCAGACATAGCGCATCTCGGCCAGCAGCGGCTGGGTCACCCGCGTCGGTATGGCCAGCAGCTCGGCCTCGAAGGCATACAGGGCGATCAGATCGGCCCGCGCCCGCGCATCGGCGACGAACCGGCTCGACAGCCAGCGGTCCGCATCCGCCGCGCGGACCTGTTCGTCGAGGGAGGCGACCGGATCAGCCAATCAGGGTCTGGTACATCGCCATCGAGGTCAGCATCGGCAGCGACAGCAGCATGTTGGTGCGGCTGCCCAGCATGGCGACCCGGGCGGCTTTCGCCCTGGCCGCGTCATCGACGACGACGATGCCCAGCGCCCGCTTCTGGTTCGGCCAGATGATCCCCCAGACATTGAGGAACATGACGATGGCCAGCCACACGCCGATGCCCAGCAGGGTGTAGCCCTTCTGGTCATCGGTCAGGCCGGCGGCGAGGCCGAAGCTCAGCACTTCCATGGCGTAGGCGTGGCCGCGGCTGAACATCACCGCCAGACCGGCGACCACGGTGGCCAGCGCCGACCAGCGGAACCAGAACAGGGCCTCGGGGGCGATGTGCTTGCCGATGGCCGGCTTCAGCTCGGCCGGGATCGACGGCATGACCCGGATCTGGACGAAGTTGAAATACCACAGCAGGCCGATCCACAGGATGCCCGCCACGACATGGGTCCAGCGGAACACCGCCTGCCAGAAGATCAGGTCGAAGCCGCCCGGCGCGATGCTGCCGAAGGCGTAAATCATCACCCCGGCCAGCACGAGGCTGAGCAGGACGGTGGTGCGGAAGTTGGAAAGCAGATTGCCCATGGTTCGCCCCTCCCCGGGCGAGAATCGTTAAGCCGCGACCATACCTCTCGCTACCCCGCAGGGGGAGGGATGTCGGCGCGAAGCGACGACAGGGTGGGGAGGGCTCGGCGACAAGGGCGCGGCTGTGTGGCCGAGCCCTCCCCACCCGGCCTCGCCTGCGGCCCGACCACCCTCCCCGGACCGGGGAGGGAGAAAAACAGCCTACGGCCGGCTGGCCATGCCCAGCTTGACCGGCGTGGCGTCGTCCGTCGCGCCGCCGCGCTTGACGCCCCACAGCAGGATGATCGGCGCGCCGACATAGATCGACGAATAGGTGCCGATGATGATGCCGGCCATCAGGGCGATGGAGAAGCCGAACAGGGCCTCGCCGCCCCAGATCGCCAGCGCCGCCAGCACCATGATCGCCGTGACGCCGGTGATGATGGTTCGCGACAGGGTTTCGTTGATCGACAGATCGATCACTTCTCGCAGGGGCATCTGCTTGTACTTGCGCAGGTTCTCGCGAAGGCGGTCGAACACCACGACGGTGTCGTTCATCGAATAGCCGATCACGGTCAGGATGGCGGCGACCATGTTGAGGCTGAACTCCAGCCGCATCAGCACGATCAGGCCGAACACCAGGATCACGTCGTGAACCAGGCCGGCGATGGCGCCGAAGCCGAACTGGGGTTCGAAGCGGAACCAGATGTAGGCGAACATCAGCACCACGGCCATGCCCAGCGCCAGCATGCCGGAGGTGAACAGCTCGTTGGAGACCTTGGACCCGACCACGGCGACGTCCGAATAGGTTACCTCGCCGACCGCGTCGGTGATGACCGCCTCGACCTGGCGAACGACCTGGCTCTGGTCCTGGCCTTCGGGGATCTGGAAGCGGACGATGGCCGTCGAGCCGTCGTTCACATCGGTGCCGCGCCGGGCGATGCCCTGGACCCCGACATCGCCGAGACCCAGCTCGCCGACCGCCGAGCGAAGCTCGTCCAGCGCCACGACCTGTCCCGCCGGCTTGGACACCTCCATCGAGGCGCCGCCGCGGAAGTCGATGCCCATGTTCAGGCCGGGCCAGAAGCAGCCGATGATCGAGGCGATCACCAGCACGACCGAAAGCAGGCCGAACGGCTTCGCGAATTTGACGAACTGCAGGTTTGTCTTGACCGGCAGAACCTTGATGAAGGGCCATCCACGCATCGCCATCACTCCGCGATCGGCAGTTTTTTGGGCTTGGCGACCTTCAGCCACCACGCCAGGGCGACCTGTGCGACCAGCACGGCCGACAGCATCGAGGTGAAGACGCCGATGGTCAGCGTCCAGGCGAAGCCGCGCACCGGGCCCGCGCCGAAGATGAACATGATCAGCGCCGCGACCAGGGTCGTCAGGTTGGCGTCGACGATCGTGCCCATGGCCTTGTTGAAGCCGGCGTCCAGCGAGGCGATCACCGACCGTCCGGCCCGCGCCTCGTCGCGCATCCGCTCATAGATCAGCACGTTCGCATCCACGGCCACGGCGAAGGTCAGCACCAGGCCGGCGATGCCGGGCAGGGTCAGGGCCGCCCCGGTCATCGACATGGCGGCGATGATCAGCAGGCCGTTCAGCAGCAGGCCGATGATCGAGATGCCGCCGAACAGGAAGCCGTACGACAGCAGCATGAAGGCTAGGATGATGACGAAGCCGATGGCGGTCGACAGGGCGCCCGCGGCCACGGCGTCGGCGCCCAGTTCGGCGGTCACCGTGCGGCGCTCCTCGACCTGCAGCGGCGCCGGCAGGGCCCCGCCGTTCAGCAGATTGACCATCTCGGCCGCTTCCTGGATCGAGAAGCTGCCCTCGATGATGCCCGAGCCGCCGGTGATGGCGCTGTTGATCCGAGGGGCCGAGATCACCACGCCGTCGAGGATGATGGCGAACGGCCGGCCGATATTGGCCGCGGTGGCCTCGCCGAAGCGCCGCGCCCCCGCCCCGTCGAAGCGGAAGCCGATGGCGGTCTGGTTGTTCTGGTCGGTCGTGACCTCGGCCCGGGTCAGGTTCTCGCCCGACACCAGCACCCGCTTCTTGACCAGATAGGGCGTGCCGTTGGCGTCCGGGACGATCTCCGAATCCGGCGGCGGGAAGCCGGCGAGGGCCTCCTCGATCGGATTCTCGACATCGACCATCTGGAAGGTCAGCTGCGCCGTCTGGCCGATGATCCGCTCCAGCGCGGCCGGATCGCTCTCGCCCGGGGCCTGGATGACGATCCGGTCGGCGCCCTGGCGGGTGATCGACGGTTCGCGCGTGCCGAGGCTGTCGATCCGGCGGCGCACCACCTCGATCGACTGGGTCACGGCGTTCGACGCCATCGAGTCCATGGCCGCGTCGGTGAAGGCGTAGCGGATGCGGTCCTCGCCCTGACGCTGCACCGTGCGGTCGGCCAGGGTTCCGGCGCCGCCGCCGGTCGTCAGCGCCCGCATGGCTTCCAGCGCCGCGGGCATGGCGGCCGGATCGGCCAGGGTCACCGTCACGCCGGAGCCGTCGCGCACGACGCCGTCCGCGTCGATCCCCGCCTCGCCCAGCACCGTCCGCGCATCCTCGCCGAGGTTGTTCAGCCGCGCCTCGCGCATGGCCGCGACATCGACTTCCAGCAGCAGATACGACCCCCCCTGCAGGTCGAGCCCGAGGTTGACCCCGCTCTTGGGCAGCCAGCCGGGCAGGGCCGCCCGCTGGTCGGCGGTCAGCAGGTTCGGCGCGGCGAACAGGATGCCGAACGCGAACGACAGGGCGAGAAGGATGACCTTCCAGCGCGACAGATGGACCATGCGGGCTTCCCCGACCTTTCAGAACGCCGAGATCAGGCCTTGGAGATTTGTTTGGTGTCGTTGGCGGCCACGGCGGTGCGGTCGCGCACCTGGGTGATCATGCCCTTGACGACGCGGACGTTCACGCCCTGGGCGATCTCGACCATGGCCTCGTCGTTCTCGACCCGGGTGACCTTGCCGATCATGCCGTTGGACAGCACCACCGTGTCGTTGCGCTTCAGCCCGGCGACCAGCGCCTGATGCGCCTTCATCGCCTTCTGCTGCGGCCGGATCAGCATGAAGTAGAACAGGATGATGACCGGGACGAAGAAGATCAGGGTGCCGAACGGCCCCGCCAAAAGTTCCTGCACGAGAGTCTCCGCATGCGTCTGGGGCGGCTGTACGCCACCCTCGAAAATAAGGCGCGGAACCTAGGGCGCGCCGCTTCACATTGCAACGCGTTCCCCCTCCCCTTCATGGGGAGGGACGATCGCGCAGCGATCCGGGTGGGGAACGGCAGCGGAGGCCACGGACCGCGGCGGGTTCGCCCTGCCCCACCCTGCCGTCGCTCCGCGCCGGCTGTCCCTCCCCACTTCGGGGGAGGGAGAAGCCTCAGCGCGGCAACACGCTCAGCGGATCGATCGCCGTCGGTTCGTCGCCGCGCATGCGCCAGGTCTCGAAATGGATCGAGGGCCGCCCGTCGCCGGCGGTATTGCCCACCGTGCCGATCGCCTGCCCCGCCTGGACGTCGTCGCCGTCGCGCACCACCGCCGAGCCCAGATGGCCATAGACCGAGCGCCAGCCGTCGCGGTGCACGATCAGCACCGTCAGCCCCTGCCCGGCCAGATCGTCGCCGACATAGCCGACCCGTCCGCCCGCGGCGGCCCGCACCTCGGCCCCCTGCGGCGCGCCGATGTTCACCCCGTTGTTGCGCTCGCCCATGCCGACCGGGCCGAAGCGACGCAGGATCTCGCCCCGCACCGGCCAGTCCAGCGCCACCGTGCCCGCGGCAGGCGGGGCGCCGACCGGCCCGGCCGTGGCCGCCGGCCAACCCTTGACGCCCGCAGGCTGCGTCGATCCGCTCGACCTGTTCGACCGCCGCCGCACCAAGCCGGTGGTCTGCGGCGTGCAGGGCTGGTGCCTGACCATCGGGGTGGAGCTGCTGCTGGCGGCCGACATCCGGCTGGCCGCCTCGGACACCCGCTTCGCCCAGATGGAGGTCCAACGCGGCATCATGCCCTTCGGCGGCGCCAGCCTGCGCCTGCCGCAGGTGGCCGGCTGGGGCAACGCCATGCGCTGGCTGCTGACCGGCGGCGAATTCGGAGCCGAGGAGGCGCTGCGCATCGGCCTGGTCCAGGATGTGGTCTCCCCGGATCGGGTGCGCCAGCAGGCCGAGATGCTGGCCGCCGAAGTGGCCGCCCAAGCGCCGCTAGCCGTCCAGGC
>JAHJNW010000143.1 GCA_018820665.1 Alphaproteobacteria bacterium
CAGACGCAGGCGGCGCCCCCGGCCCCGGCCAGCGCCGAGGCGCGCGCGGCCTATGACCGGGCCGACCCGCTGAGCCGGTCGGTGTTCTGGACCGAACAGGCCGAGCTGAATCCGATGGATCCGGTCGCCGGGGTCAAGGCGGCGCAGGCGATGCGCGATCTGGGCCGCTATCAGGAAGCCGCCGACATGGCCGAGCGGGTGCTGCTGGTGCAGCCCGCCAATGTCGAGGCCATGCTGGAGGTCGGGCGCAGCCACATCGCCCGGGGGCAGGCCTTCTATGGCGTGTCGGCGCTGGAGCGGGCCCGCGACGCCCGCCCGTCGGACTGGCGCGCCTGGTCGCTGCTGGGAGCGGCCTATGAGCAGGTGCGCCGGTCGCAGGACGCCCAGGCGGCCTGGGCCCAGGCGCTGGCCCTGTCGCCAGACAATCCCGATGTCCTGACCAATATGGCCATCTCGGCCATGACCCGGGGCGACACCGCGGCCGCCGAGCCGCTGCTGCGCCGCGCCGCCGCCCAGCCGGGGGCCTCGCTCAAGGTGCGGCTGAACCTGGCCATGGCGCTGGGGCTGAACGGCAAGATGGGCGAGGCCGAACAGATGATGCGCCGCGACCTGCCGCCCGACGCCGCCGACCGCAATCTGGAATGGCTGCGGGCCCGCACGGGGTCGGCCGCCGCCGATCAGGCCCGGACCTGGGGTTCGCTGCAGGGCGGCTAGGGCGTTGCGCCCCGTCCGGCCGCGTGCTGGATGAGGCCATGGCCTCCCCCCTCCCCGCCTATGACGCCTTCCTGTTCGACATGGACGGGACCCTCATCACCTCGATCGCCGCCGCCGAACGGGTCTGGACCCGCTGGGCCGAACGCCACGGCCTCGACGTCGCGGCCTTCATCCCGACGGTCCATGGCGTGCGGGCGATCGACACCATCCGCCGTCAGAACCTGCCGGACATCGACCTGGACGCCGAGGTCGCCTGGGTCGAGCGGGCGGAGACCGAGGACCTGGACGGCGTCGTTCCCATTGCCGGCGCCGTTGAGTTCGTGCGGCGCCTGCCGCCCGACCGCTGGGCGGTGGTGACCTCGGCCGCGGCGGCCCTGGCCACGGCCCGGCTGAAGGCGGCGGGCCTGGCGCCGCCCCGCGTTCTCATCACCGCCGGGGACGTGGCGCACGGCAAGCCCGACCCGGCCGGCTACCATATGGCCGCGCGGGCGCTGGGCTTCGCCGCCGCCGACTGTCTGGTGTTCGAGGATGCGGAGGCTGGCATCGAGGCTGGAGAGGCGGCGGGGGCCGCCGTCGTGGTCGTCACGGCGGCCCGGACGCATCCGATCGCCACCCCGCATCCGACGCTCACGGACTATGGCGATGCGCGGCTCGCGGTGTCCACGGACGGGCGATTGTCGCTGACGCTCCGGCGCGACGTCGACCCTGCCGCTTCGTAGCGGCGCGCACCTTTCCCGCCGCGCCCTCGCGTCCTATCTTCGCTGCATGATCGACGAGCTCTACAGCGCGCGCATCCTCAAGCTGGCGGCCAATCTGCCGCACAGCGGGCGGCTGGCCGATCCGCAGGGCACCGGCGAGCGGGTAGCCAAGCTGTGCGGCTCGAAGGCGATCGTCGACGTTTCGCTGGATGCGGACGGGCGGATCGCCGCCTTCGCCCAGGATGTGAAGGCCTGCGCCCTCGGTCAGGCGGCGGCGGGCGTGCTGGGCGAGTCCGTCATCGGGGCCTCGCTCGAGGAGATCGCCGACGCCCGCGACGCCATGATCGCCATGCTCAAGGCCGGTGGCGAAGGCCCGGACGGCCGGTTCGCGGGTCTGCGGGCGCTGAAACTGGTCGCCGACTATCCGGCGCGCCACGCCTCGACCATGGTGGCCATCGAAGCGACGCTGGACGCGGTGCGGCAGGCGTTGGCGCGCAAGGGCCCGGATACCCGAACTAGCCTCGCCGGCGCGGCATAGCCCGTTGCCCCCGCGCGCTGCGCGGGGGATAAGCGCGGCGACATGGCGCCTGGCGAAAATCTCTATGAACGCAGCGTGCGGCTGGCCCATCGCGGCTACAAGCTGACGCTGTCCCCCCTGATCGGGCAGCAGTGCCGGTTCCTGCCGACCTGCTCCGACTACGGCCGCGACGCGCTGATCCAGCACGGGCCGATCAAGGGGGGGTGGCTGACCGTCAGACGCCTCTGCAAATGCCATCCTTTCGGAAATTCGGGCTATGACCCGGTTCCGCCTGCAAAGACTGAACGATGATCGAACTGAAATTCCCCGACGGCGCCAGCCGCGAATATCCCGACGGCTCGACGGCGCGTGACGTGGCCGCCTCCATCTCTCCCTCGCTGGCCAAGCGGGCGGTGCTGGCCGAGTTGAACGGCGAGCAGCGGGACATGAACCGGGTGCTGGAGACGGGCGGGGCCTTCCGCCTGATCATGCGCGACGATCCGGCCGCCCTTTACACCATCCGCCACGACACCGCCCATGTGCTGGCCGAGGCGGTGCAGACGCTGTTCCCCGGCACCCAGGTCACGATCGGGCCGGCCATCGAGGACGGATTCTATTACGACTTCTTTCGCGAGGAGCCCTTCTCGACCGACGACTTCGCGGCCATCGAGAAGGAGATGGCGCGGATCGTCGACCGGGACGCCAAATTCGAGCGCGAGGTCTGGGACCGCGCCGAGGCCATCCAGTTCTTCGAAGACCGCGGCGAGAAGTTCAAGGCCGAGCTGATCCGCGACCTGCCAGGCGCGGAGACGATCACCCTCTACCGTCAGGGCGACTGGATCGACCTGTGCCGCGGCCCGCACTTCCCGTCCACGCGCCACGTCGGCAAGGCCTTCAAGCTGACCAAACTGGCCGGCGCCTACTGGCGGGGGGATTCCAGCCGCGAACAGCTGCAGCGCATCTACGGCACGGCCTGGGCCTCGAAGGAGGATCTGGACGCCTATCTGCTGCGCGTCGAGGAGGCCGAAAAGCGCGACCACCGCAGGATCGGCAAGGCCATGGGCCTGTTCCACATGCAGGAAGAGGGCCGGGGCATGGTCTTCTGGCACCCCAAGGGCTGGGAGCTGTGGCGCGTGATCGAGGCCTATATGCGCCGCCGCCTCGACGCCGCCGGCTATGTCGAGGTCAAGACGCCCCAGGTGCTGGACCGGACCTTCTGGGAGAAGTCGGGCCACTGGGACAAATACCGGCCGAACATGTTCGTCTGCGAAACGGTCGAGGGCGAGGAGCTGTCGCTCAAGCCGATGAACTGTCCGGGCCACGTGCAGATCTTCGACCAGGGCCAGCGGTCGTACCGCGAACTGCCGCTGCGCATGGCCGAGTTCGGGGCCTGCCACCGCTATGAGCCGTCGGGCAGCCTGCACGGCCTGATGCGGGTGCGCGGCTTCACCCAGGACGACGCCCATATCTTCTGCCGCGAGGACCAGATCGTCGACGAGACGTCGCGGTTCATCGAACTGGCCCGCTCGGTCCACGCCGACCTCGGCATGGAAACGGCCTACATCAGCCTCGGCACGCGGCCGGAGAACCGCGCCGGCTCGGACGAGTTCTGGGACAAGGCCGAGGCGCTGATGGCCGAGGCCGCCCGCGCCGCCGGGACCGAGCCGGTCGTCACCGAGGGCGACGGCGCCTTCTATGCGCCCAAGCTGGACTTCGTGGTCAAGGACGCCATCGGCCGCGAATGGACCTGCGGCACGATCCAGCTGGACTATGTCCTGCCCGAGCGGCTGGGCGCGGAATACATCGGCGAGGACGGGCAGAAGCACCGGCCGGTCATGCTGCACCGGGCCATCCTCGGGTCGTTCGAGCGGTTCATCGGCATCATGATCGAGAACTACGCCGGGGCCTTCCCGCTGTGGCTGGCGCCGACGCAGGCGGTGGTGGCGACGATCGTGTCCGAAGCCGACGACTACGCCCGCGAGGTCGTGGCGCGGTTCAAGGCCGCGGGCCTGCGCACCGAGATCGACCTGCGCAACGAGAAGGTCGGCTACAAGGTGCGCGAACACTCGGTCGGCAAGGTCCCGGTCATCGCCGTGGTCGGCAAGAACGAGGCCGAACAGGGCACGGTGGCCATCCGCCGGCTGGGCTCGCAGGCCCAGGAGGTGGTGTCTCTGGACGAGGCGATCCGCATCCTGACCGAGGAGGCGACCCCGCCCGATCTGCGGCGATAACGCCGGCTTGTCGGATTCCGGACATAGGAACTGATCGGCCCGGCCGGTCCTTTGAACGGCGCGCGCACCGTGCGCCCTCCCAAAGGATTAGACACCATGGCCGAGAAGACCCTCGACACCCTGTTCCACGACACGCTCAAGGACATCTATTACGCTGAGCGCAAGATCCTGAAGTCGCTGCCGAAGATGAAGCGCGCCGCCCAGTCGCCCGAGCTGAAGGCCGCCTTCGAGAAGCATATCGGCCAGACCGAGGGCCAGATCGAGCGGCTGCAGCAGGTGTTTGAAATCATTGGCAAGCCGGCCCGCGGCAAGACCTGCGACGCCATCGAAGGCATCCTCGCCGAGGGCGACGAGATTGCCGAGGAGTACAAGGGTTCGCCGGCGCTGGACGCCGGCCTGCTGGCCGCCGCCCAGGCGGTCGAGCACTATGAGATCACGCGCTACGGCACGCTGAAGCGCTGGGCCAATGTGCTGGGCCTGAAGGATGCGGCCAAGCTGCTGGACGAGACCCTGCAGGAAGAGTCGCAGACCGACGAGGACCTGACCACGATCGCCGATGCGGCGATCAACGCCGACGCCATGCGCCCGGCCGCCTGACGAAATGATGACGGACGGGCCCGGAGGGCCCGTCCGTTTCCGCGCTTACAGCAGGCGTTTGCGCATCGCCTGCGACAGCATGTCGATCAGGGTCACGGCCACGACCACGACGATGACGATGGCCGAGACGGCGCGGAAGTCGAAGGCGTTCATGCTGTCGAAAAGCACCGCACCGATGCCGCCGGCGCCGATCAGGCCCAGCACGGTGGCCGAGCGGCTGTTGGACTCGAAACGGTAGAGGGCGAACGAGGTCCACAGCGGGGCGACCTGCGGGATCACGCCCCACACGATCTCATGCAGCTTGGTGGCGCCGGTGGCGCGCACCCCCTCGACCGGGCCCTTGTCGATCGACTCGACGGCTTCTGAGAACAGCTTGGCCAGCACGCCGGCGGTGTTCAGGGCGATGGCCAGCACGCCCGGCAGCGGGCCCAGGCCCACGGCGACCACGAACAGCAGGCCGATGACCAGATCGGGGATCGAGCGCAGCAGGTTCATCAGCCAGCGCACCGGGGTGACGACCCAGACCGGCGCGATGTTGCGGGCGGCGGCCAGCCCCATCGGAACGGCGGCGAAGACGGCGAGGAAGGTGCCCCACAGGGCGATCTGGACCGTCTCCCACATCTTGGCGACAAACATGCGCCAGTCGGTGAAGTCGGGCCTCATCAGCTCACGAGCGAAATTCCGTGTGCTCTCCGAGGGGCTGAGCAGACGCGTGGCGTTGCCCAGTTCGACCGGAGCAAAGCTGTAGACGAGCAGGGCCGCGACGCCCCCCCAGATCAGGACATCCAGAACCCATGAGCTCAGCGGCTTGGCCGGCGGGTTCGGGATCGTCGTGGCCGGCCGGGCGACGGTTTCGGTCAAGGCTGGACCTCGCGCAGGCTGCGCAGACGCTGCAGCTCGCGTTCGGCGGCGGCGACCGCGGCGGCGTCGCCCTTGGCGCGCGCCTCGCCCAGCTGCTGGTCGGCCACCATCTCCCGGACCGGGTTCAGATAGCTGTCGTCGGCGGCGCTGAAGCGCGAATATTCCAGATCGGCGAGCACCCGGCGCTGGCGCTCGGCCTCGGCGCCCTCGCCCTGGCCGTAGGTCAGGAAGAAGCTGCGGATTTTCTCCTTCAGCGCGGGATCAAGGTCCTCGCGCAGGACGATGCCGCTCTCCGGGATCGGCGGCGACTTCCAGATTTCCTCGATCTGGGCCGCGATCTGGGGGTTTTGCTTGGTCAGGAAGACGGTGTTGACGGTGTTCGATGTGGCGACATCGAGCAAGCCGGACGCCACGGAGAAGGCGTTCGCCTGGTGGTTGGCCGAGCGCACGGTCTTGAAGCATTCCGCCGGCACGATGCCGCGCGGATTGAACAGGAAGGCCATGGGAGCCAGCGTGCCCGAGGTGGACTGGGCGTCACCGATGCCGAAATCGTAGCGTTTGCCGCAGGCCAGGACCTGGTCGAGGGTGATGCCGGACCCGGCGCGGACGATCAGGGTGGATTCGTAGCTGTCCATCCCTTCCTTGTTGACCGTGCGGGCAATGACCTCGGCGTTGGCGCGGTCGATGGCCTCGATCGCCGGCTTGGCCGAGAACCAGGCGACGTGGGTCTGATTGCCTTCCATGGCCTTGACCAGGACGGTGTAGTTGGAGCCGAAGAAGGGCTTCACCGGCAGGCCGATGGCGTTCGACATGTCGTCGAGCAGCGGCTGCCACAGCGGGCCGGCCGAGGCCTGACCCTCGGCGGACAGGATCGAGAAGACGACTTCCTCCGGCGGGCCGCCCGCCTTGGTGTCGTCGCCCGAGCCGCACGAGGCGACGCCGAGGGCGAGGGCGGCGGCGAGGGCCAGCCGGCGGGTGAAGGATGGCAGGGTCATGCCTTGGATTCCCAGAACGCGTCCTCGAACTCGGGACCGTAGATGTCGATGAGCTGTTTGGTGTCCAGACCGGTCGCCGGGCCGTCATAGACGATCTGGCCGGCCTTGAGGGCGATGACGCGGTCGCAGTAACGGATGGCGTAGTCGACCTGGTGCAGGGTGACGATGACGCCGAGGCCGTCGCGCTGGTTCAGCTCGACCAGCAGCTCCATGACCTTGCGGGCCGAGACCGGGTCCAGCGAGGCGACCGGCTCGTCGGCGAGAATGGCCTGGGCGCCCTGGACCAGGGCGCGGGCGATGGCGCCGCGCTGTTGCTGACCGCCCGACAGGGTGTTGGCGCGCTGGGCGGCGTAGTCGGAGACGCCGACGCGGTGCAGGGCCTCCATCGCCTTGCGCTTGTCGCTGGCGGGCCACAGGCCGAGGAAGCCCTTCCATTCCGGCAGGCGGCCAAGGGCGCCGAGCATGACATTGGAGAACAGCGACAGCCGGCCGACCAGGTTGAACTGCTGGAAGATCATGCCGAGCTTCTGGCGCGCCACGCGGGTGGCGCCGGTGGTGCGGCCGTTTTTCTGCACCACCTCGCCGAAGACGGTGATCACGCCCTTGCCGGAATCGATGGTCTGCAGGCCGGTGATCGAGCGCAGCAGCGTCGATTTGCCCGAGCCGGACGGGCCGATCAGGGCCACCATCTCGCCGGCTCCGACCTCCACGGACACGCCGTTCAGCGCCTTGCGGGCGCCGAATGTCTTGGACACGTCCCTGACGGACGCGACGGCGGCGGTGGCTAGGGTCATGGACACGCTGGGTGCGGTTGCAAGGGCGCGCCGCATCGCCTGATCAGGCCCGCGAGGCAAGTCTTAATGGCACGTCCGCGGCGATTTCGTCCAGCGTGACGGTCCGGCTCAAACCTTGACCGCGCGGACCCGCGCGAGGTCTGCGGGGATCGGCATCGACTGCCGCGCCCGCGTCATCAGGTCGCGCGCCATGTCCCGCGCCGGGCGCTGCATAGGACCCGGGGTCGCGGCCAGAGACCTGAGCGCCTTGAGCAGGCGGATCGTCGCCGGAACATCGCCCGCGCCGTAGCGGGCGATCTGGCCGAAGATGTCATCCAGCAGGTCGGCATCGGCCAGTGGCGCGGCCAGCACCCTGGCGCAGGGCGAGGGATCGTCCCCGTCCTTCGCCTCCGACCAGAGATCCAGCAGACGGACACCGGCGCCGATGACCTGAATGGCGGTGCCGGGGTCGTTGATGCCGGGCGACAGCGCCTTGGCGGCGATCTCGCCCAGCACGATCAGGCCGAAACGCGGATCCTGGTCGTAGGAGCGGGACGGTCCGAGAATGAAGGCCGAGTGGACCTCCGACCGCATCTTCTCGTCGGCGTATTCACGGCCGACCCGCGCCAGAGCCTCCCCACGCCGGACAAAGGCGCCCGGGGCGGCCAGAACCTGAATGTCGCAGTCGCCAGCGTCGGCGGCGGATTCGAGCCGGTCCGGATCGATATTCTGAACATAGCCGGTCTTGTCGCTGAGGATCAGAAACCCCGTCTGCAGCACGCCCGGCCGGCCGCCCAGAAAGGGCCTGCGGGCGCGGGCGACGAGGGCGTCGCGGGTGCGGTCCTCGACGAGATCGATCATGTGGCCGATCCGCGCCAGGCTGGAGAGCCGGTTGATCCACGCCAGCAGCCGGTAGGCGACCAGGGCCACCACGGCGAGACTGACGAGGAACAGGATCGCCCGGCCGCCGGCCCCGTAATAGCTGGCGTTGATCGCGGTCACGGCGACGATGGCGTACAGGAAGGCTCCGACGAAGGTCGCCAGCGAGCGCTGGGTCTGGCCGTCGCTGGTCACCAGGGCGGCGACCCGGGGCGTCGCGCCCTGGGAGACGGCGGTGTAGGCCGTGACCATGGCCCCGACGGAGAAGGTCGCGACCGCCAGCAGGCTGGAGGCGAGGATGGTCAGGATCTGCTCGACCGACTCGCCGCCCAGCCGTTCCGCCATGCTTTCAGGAACCCACCGCGCAGCGACCGACGCCAGCAAGGCGGCGGCGACGCCCAGCAGGGCGTAGGCGCTGGCCCGGACCCAGAGTTCGCGGGTCAATCTCAGCCAATAGAATTTCCAGCGGTTCATTCGTGCGCCCCTCCCGCCCAATGGCGGCCAATCATCCAACGCCTGGCTACCGCCAAGGTTCGTCTTGCCCCGTCGATCACGGCCCCGCGCAAGGCATGGACACGAAATTACCGCTTTACATGACAGGCTGTGGACCCTACATCGCGCCTTCCGGCGGACCCCGTGGTCTGACACTTGCGCTGCTAACGCCGGCTGGGTTCAACAATTACAGGGGTTTACGTGAATTGCGCACGTATCCATTTCCCCTGGACCTGGTCCGTGAGCGGTCCCCTGAGCGTCCCGTCGCCCTCGTGCGGCCGCGTTCAGTTTCCGTAGCGGCGCGCTGGTTCCAGGACAATCTAAAGGCTGACGTCTTCTATGCGGTGAAGGCCAATCCCTCGCGCTGGGTCATCGAGACCCTGATCGAGGCCGGCGTGACCGCCTTCGACGTGGCGTCCCTCTCCGAGGTCGAACTGGTGCGTTCGGTCAGCGCCGACGCGCGCCTGGCCTTCATGCATCCGGTCAAGAGCCGCGGAGCCATCACGCGCGCCTATTTCGAGTTCGGCGTTCGCACCTTCTCACTCGACAGTCATGACGAGTTGCAGAAGATCATCGACGCCACCGGCGACGCGCCCGATCTGAATCTGATCGTCCGTATGGCGGTCTCGGCCGATGGCGCCGCCTATTCGCTGTCGGGCAAGTTCGGCGTCTCACCGGACCAGGCCCCGTCGCTGCTGCTGGCCACGCGCCAGGCGGTCAAGGACGGCCTGATGGGCGTCAGCTTCCACGTCGGTTCGCAGTGCATGCGCCCGTCCGCCTATGAGGCCGCCATGGCCCAGGTCGGCCGCGCCATCACACGCGCCGGCGTGATCGTCGACATCGTCGATGTCGGCGGCGGCTTCCCCTCGGTCTATCCGGGCATGGTCCCGCCGGACATGAGCGAATACGCCGACGCCATCCATCGCGGCTTCGCCGAGATGCCGGTGTCGGAAACGACCGAGCTGTGGTGCGAGCCCGGCCGCGCGCTGGTCGCCGAGTCCTCGTCGGTGCTGTGCCGGGTCGACCTGCGCAAGGGCGACGCCCTGTATCTGAACGACGGCTCCTACGGCTCGCTGTTCGACGCGACCCACTCGCGCTGGCCCTTCCCGACCAAACTGGTCCGGGACGGCGAGGCTGCGTCCGAGCTGAAGGCGTTCCAGTTCTATGGTCCGACCTGCGACTCGATCGACCATATGCCGGGTCCGTTCTGGCTTCCGGCCGACATCCGCGAAGGCGATTTCATCGAAATCGGCATGCTCGGCG
>JAHJNW010000144.1 GCA_018820665.1 Alphaproteobacteria bacterium
ACCCTCGCCGCCCTGCCCGCCGCCGCCGCCGCCCTCCCGGAAATCGGCAGCCTCGCCGGCGGCGGCCGGGCCGCCACGCCCGAGGCCATCGCCGCCCTGAAGCCGCGACTGGTCATCGACTACGGCGACGCCGATCCCGAGCACCAGGCCTTGGCGACGCGCATGCAGGCGCGTCTCGGCGTCGACTGGCGACTGATCGATGGCAGCCTGGCGCACATCCCCGAAGCCCTGCGCGAGGCGGGCCGCCTGCTCGACGCCCGCCCCCGCGCCGACGCCCTGGCGGAGCTCGCGGACCGGGTGATCGAGCGCTGGCGGTCCGCCCCGGAGGGCTCCGCCTTCTACTACGCCCGCGGCGCCGACGGGCTGGAGACCGGCTTTCGCGGCGCCCTCGCCACCGAGGTGCTGGAAGGCGCCGGCTGGACCAATGTCGCCGAGGGCTCGCGCGACATCGGCCGCGTCACCCGCGAACAGGTGGTCGCCTGGGACCCCGAGGTGATCGTCACCCTCGACGCGGAATTCGCCAGGGCGGCGGCGCGGGACCCGGTGTGGCGCTGGCGACCCGGCGGCGATCGGCGCGGCATCCTGTTGCTGCCGTCGACGCCGTTCGGCTGGATCGATCGACCGCCGTCGGTCAACCGGCTGCTGGGCTGCGCCTGGCTGGCCGACCCCCACGCCAATTCGCTGGAGCTGACCCTGCTCGGTCGTCGCCTGTACGGCCTCGCCCCGGTCGAGACGCCCAGCCCCCGATGGGTTCGCTGAACGTCCTGCGGACATGGGGGCCGCCCCTGGCCCTCGCCGGCCTGGCCCTGTTCGGGGCCATCGCCGTTCTGGCCACCGGTCCGCTCGCCGCCTCCCCGGCCGCCCTGCTCTCCGCCGCCTTCGGCCACGGCCCGCCCGAGGCAGAGCTGGCCCTCGCCCTGCGCGGCCCGCGCCTGCTGGCGGCCATGACCTGCGGCGCCGCCCTCGCCGGAGCGGGGGCCGGCTTCCAGATCCTGTTCCGCAATCCCCTCGCCTCGCCCGACCTGCTGGGCGTCACCTCGGGCGCCGGCTTCGGCGCGGCCCTCGCCCTGCTGTTCGGCGCCGGCGCCCTTCTGGTGCAGAGCGCGGCCTTCGCCGGCGGCCTCGCCACCGGCGCCCTGGCGGTCGTCTGCGCCGCCCTGACCCGCAGCGGCGACGGCCGCCTCGCCCTGATCCTGTGCGGCATCGTCGCCGGCGCCCTGGCCACGGCCGGCCTCGGCCTGGTCGTGATCGTCGCCGAGCCCTATTCGCAGCTGCCGTCGATCACCTACTGGCTGCTCGGCTCTTTCACCCGGGCGACGGCCGGCGAGGCCGCCCTCGCCCTCGCCCCCGTCGGCCTCGGCGCGCTGATCCTGCTGGGCCTCGGCTTCCGCCTCGACGTCCTGTCCCTCGGCGACGAGCAGGCCCGATCACTGGGTCTGCGCGCCGCGCCCCTGCGCCTGCTGGCCCTCGCCGCCGCCGCCCTGATGACCTCCGCCGCCGTCGCCGTGGCCGGGGTGGTCGGCTGGATCGGCCTGCTCGCCCCCCACGCCGCGCGGCGCATCGTCGGCGAGCGCGCCGGGGCCCTGATCCCGGCCGCCATGGCCGTCGGCGCCCTGTTCGCCCTGCTGATAGACCGGCTGTCGACCGCCTTCGGCCCGGCCGAACTGCCGGTCGGCCTGCTCTCCGCCGCCGTCGGCGCCCCGGCCTTCCTGATCCTGTTCATCGCTACCTCGAGGCGCACGTGAGCGCCCTCGTGCTCCAGTCGCTGGTCGCCGGCCGCGCCGGCTTCCGCCTGCCCGCGCTCGACCTCACCGCCCGGTCCGGCGAGGTCGTCGCCCTGATCGGCCCCAACGGCGCCGGCAAGACCACCCTGATGAAGACCCTCGCCGGCCTGATTCCGCCGGTCTCCGGCCGCCTCGACCGTCCCGGGGCCGCGGCGTATCTGCCGCCGCCCGGCGCCGTCTCCGCCGGCTTCTCCGCCCTGCACCTGACCGCCCTCGGCCGCGCCGGCCGCCGCCGCTGGTCGCCCGGCCTCGCCGCCGAAGACATCGAGGCGGCCCGCGCCGCCCTGACCCGTCTGGACATCGCCGACCTCGCCGACCGCCCGTTCGACCGCCTGTCCAGCGGCCAGCAGCAGCTGGTCCTGATCGCCCGCCTGTTCGTCCAGGACGCCCCGGTCTGCCTGCTCGACGAGCCCCTCGCCCTGCTCGACCCCGCCCACGCCCAGGCCGTCGAGACGGCCGTCCGCACCCTCGCACGGGAGGGCCGCATCGTGCTGGCCTCCAGCCACCACCTGCCGTTCGCCGCCCGCGCCGATCGCGTGCTGGCCATCGGCCCCGACCAGATCGAGGCCGCCGCGCCGGCACAGGCGCTCGCGCCCGACCGCGTCCGCGCCCTGTTCGGCGTCGAGGTCTCCGGCTGTCCGTGCTGCGGTCAGGCGTTGGGGTGAGGACAGGAGTCCGAGGTCAGACCTCGACCAGATCCAGCCGGCGTTCGATCCGGTCCAGCCGCACGCCAAAATGGTCCATCCGGCGGTTCATCGAGACGAAGTTCTCTTCGATCGAGGTCATCCGCACCTTGATGTGATGCATGTCTTCCTTGATGTTGGCCATGTCAGTCTCGATGCGTCCAAGCTGCGCCTGGAATTTCTGAAGCACCGGAACGACGATGTCGGTCACCTCTGACATGACGCGAACATAGCGTGAAAACGGAACCTCGCCAATGATCCGCTGCTTCGCGGCCGCCGCCCTCCTCGCCCTCGTCGCCGCGCCCGCCGCCGCGCAAGAACCCGCCCGCTGGTCCTTCGCCATCCATGGCGGCGCCGGCGTCATAGAGCGTGACAGCCTGACGCCCGAACAGGACGCCGCCTACCGCGCCGCCCTGCACCGCGCCCTCGCCGCCGGCTCGGCCGTCCTCGCCGACGGCGGCTCGGCCCTCGACGCCGTCGAGGCCGCCATCGAGATCATGGAGGACGATCCCCTGTTCAACGCCGGGCGCGGCGCCGTCTTCACCGCCGCCGGCCGCAACGAGCTGGACGCCGCGATCATGAACGGCGCGGACCGGACCGCCGGCGCCGTGGCCGGCCTGACCACCACCCGCCACCCCATCGCCGCCGCCCGCGCCGTGATGGAGCAGTCGCCCCACGTCATGCTGATCGGCGCGGGCGCGGACGCCTTCGCCGCCTCGGTCGGGCTGGAACAGGTCGACCCGGCCTTCTTATTCACCGAGCGCCGCTGGCGCGGACTGGAGAGCGCCCTGCGCCAGCAGACCCTGCCGATCCCCGCCCGGCCCGCCGGCGCGCCCGGCCCGCAGGCCGCCAATGACCTGCCCCAGCCGCCCCTGAACGAGCGCAAATTCGGCACCGTCGGCGCTGTGGCCCTCGACAGTCAGGGCCGGCTCGCCGCCGGCACCTCGACCGGCGGCATGACCGCCAAACGCTGGGGCCGGGTCGGCGACGTGCCCGTGATCGGCGCCGGCACCTACGCCTCCAACGCCGACGGCTGCGCCGTCTCGGCCACCGGCGATGGCGAGTATTTCATCCGCGCCACGGTGGCCCGCGACATCTGCCACCGCACCGCCGCCGGGGCGAACGCCCAAACCGCCGCCGAGGCCGAGATCGCCGATGTCGGCTCGATCGGCGGCGACGGCGGCGTCATTGTCATGGGCCTCGACGGAACCCCCGCCTTCGCCATCAACACCTCCGGCATGTATCGCGGCGCCGTCTCGGCCGACGCCCCCGCCGCCGTGGCCATCTATGGCGACGAGGCCCTGCGCCCATGACCGCCTCGCCCGACACCCCCGGCGTGATCGCCCCGCCGCCGCTGATCTATCTCAGCTTCCTGCTGCTCGGCTGGCTGATCTACCGCTATGGCGCGCCCGCGGCGGGGCCCGACGCCGCCGCCTGGCTGACCCTCGGCTTCGGGCTGGAGACTTCCCTCCGCCGCGGCCTCGCCCTCGTCCTGATCGTCGGAGGTCTGGTGCTGGACGGCGCCGCCGCCGGCGCCTTCCGCCGCCTCGGCACCCCGCCCGAGCCGTGGAAACCGACCACCGCCCTCGCCACGGGCGGCCTCTATCGCTTCACCCGCAACCCCATCTATCTGGGTTTCGCCATCACCTACGCCGGCTTCGCCATCGCCATGGACAGCCTGCTCGTCCTGCTCCTGCTGATCCCCTGCCTGTGGGTCGTCCAGCGCTTCGTCATCGACCGCGAGGAGCGCTATCTGTCCGCCAAATTCGGCGCCGACTACGACGCCTATCGCGCCCGGGTCCGTCCATGGCTGTAGCCCCCGACCCTCGCGACGAGCTGTCCCTGATGGCCATGGAAGAGCTCGACGCCGCCTGCGCCCTCGCCTGGCCCGAGATCAAGGCCATCACCCCGTGGGGCGACAGCTTCACCGGCTTCGCCCCCTCCGGCCGCGAGGTCGAGGTCGAGCGCCGCTACCTCTGGGCCCATGAACCGGAGGGCGCGGTCTGCGTCGAGGTCGAGGTGCGCGACGTCGGCGCCCGCACTGGCGCCGAGGCCAAGGCCCTGATCACCCCCAGCTGACTCGCCCCCGTTAACCTTTACCGTTGCCAAGCGGCGCGGCCGGGGCAAGATGGGCGCTCCACGAACGGTGGTCGTTTGACGGGGAGACTGCATGTCCTGGGGCGACGACTTCGCCGGCGCCGATCCCGTTGGCGCCCCGCTCGATCCGACCATCATGATCGGGGCCGACCCCTTCTTCTGGGGCGCCGTCCTGCTCGCCTTGGGCGTCGCCGTCCTGATCGGCTGGCTGGTCGGCGCCGGCTCCCGCGGTAAACAGACCGACGCCGCCGCCGCCATCTGGGAGGCGATCAACCACGCCGCCAAGGCCGCCATGCAGGCCGACACCGACGCCCTGCCGGCCCATGCCGCCGAGCTTCAGCGGGTCCTGCGGGCCCGGCTCGGCAAGACCCTCGCCTTCGGCGCCGAGCTCAACAAACGCGTCAAATCCCTGGACACCGCCCTCAAGGGCGAGACGGAAGACAAGGCCTCTCACCCCGCCGCCCCGGCCGCCGCCCACGACGCGCCGTCGGGCCACGCCGCCGGCGACCCTCATCACGGCGCATCCCCGTCGGCCGCCGCCAGCGTGACCATCGTCTCGGTCCACGCCCCGGCGGCTCCCGCGCACCCGCACCCGCACCCGCACCCGCACCCGCCGGAACCCGAAAAGCGGCCGATGTCGACGAAGGAGCGCAACGACGCCCTCCGACTCGCGGTCGCCGACTTCAACGACTACTGGCGCCATCAGGCGGCCCGCGAGGGCGACATGCGCGCCATCGTCGCCGAACTGTGCAGGCCCGGCCCGCGCCGTCCGCCCCTCAGCCACGGCGGCAAGGCCCACTGACGACACCCCTGTTTCCCCGCGCCGGGAAACGGCCTAAGCCTTGAGCCATGAAACTCGCCTCGCTCAAGCACGGCCGCGACGGCCGCCTCGTCCTCGTCTCCAATGACCTCGCCTGGTTCACCGACGCCTTCCTGATCGCCCCGACGCTGCAGGCGGCGCTGGACGACTGGGACCGGGTCGAGCCCGACCTGCGCGCCCTGTCCGAAAGCCTCGAACACGGCGGCGTCCCGCGCGGCCGCTTCCACGAGCGCGAGGCCGCCTCGCCCCTGCCGCGCGCCTATCAGTGGGCCGACGGCTCGGCCTATGTGAACCACGTCGCCCTCGTGCGTCAGGCCCGCGGCGCCGAAATGCCCGACAGCTTCTGGACCGATCCGCTGATGTACCAGGGCGGCTCCGACGGCTTCCTCGCCCCGCGCGATCCCATCCCCCTCGCCGACGAAAGCTGGGGCTGCGACCTCGAGGCCGAGGTGGTGGTGGTCACCGGCGACGTGCCCCAGGGCGTCAGCCGAGAAGAGGCCCTGACGCACATCCGCCTCGTCGGCCTCGTCAACGACGTCTCCCTGCGCAACCTGATCCCGGCCGAACTGGGCAAGGGCTTCGGCTTCGTCCAGTCCAAACCGGCCTCGGCCCTGTCGCCGGTGTTCGTCACCCCGCGCGCCCTCGGCGACCGCTGGGTCGACGGCAAGCTCAAGGGCGAACTGAACGTCCAGCTCAACGGCGCCGACTTCGGCAAGGCCGACGCCGGGACCGACATGACCTTCGACTTCGGCACCCTGATCGCCCACCTGGCGAAGACCCGCGCCCTGTGCGCCGGCACCATCATCGGCTCGGGCACCGTCTCCAACCGCGACGCCGACGGCGGCCCCGGCAAGCCGGTCAGCGACGGCGGCCTCGGCTATTCCTGCATCGCCGAGGTCCGCACCGTCGAGACCCTGCTCCATGGCAAGCCGGCGACCCCCTTCCTCAAACACGGCGACACCGTCCGCATCGAAATGCTGGACGACGACCACCACTCCCTGTTCGGGGCCATTGAACAGACCGTGGCCCCGGCCGGCGGCTAGGCGCGCCGCCGGCGCCGCTGTCGCCCGCGCCGGATTGCCTCGCCGCCCGGCCCGCGCTACCTGTCCGGCCTGCCTTCGAGACTTCCTGGCGGCCTGTGCGGGCGTGGTGGAATTGGTAGACGCGCCGGACTCAAAATCCGGTTCCGAAAGGAGTGCCGGTTCGACCCCGGCCGCCCGCACCATCGTCGTTTCCGCGCCACGCACCGGGCGCGACGATCGTCACTTCGCGTTTCGCCGCCGCTATTTCACGAGCCCGCGCTTGCGCCGGACCCTCCGCGTCCGCATCTGGCCTCGATGACCTCCCCCGCCGCCGTTCCCGCGCCCGCCGTCAAGGGCCCGGGCTTCCCCGAGTTCGTGGCCCTGATCGCCATGATGATGGCGCTCAACGCCCTCGCCATCGACGCCATGCTGCCGGCCCTGCCGGCCATCGGCGACGCCCTCGGCGTGGTCGAGGAAAACAGCCGCCAGTGGGTCATCACCGCCTATCTGCTCGGCTTCGGCGTGGCCCAGATCATCTACGGCCCGCTCGCCGACCGCTACGGCCGCAAGCCGGTGCTGATGGCCGGCCTGTCGCTCTATGTCCTGTTCAGCGTCCTCGCCGCCTTCGCCCCGACCTTCGACCTGCTGATCGCCGCCCGCGTCGGCACGGGTCTCGGCGCCGCCGCCCTGCGCGTGCTGGCCGTGTCGATCGTGCGCGACCGCTACAGCGGCCGCACCATGGCCCGGGTCATGTCGCTCAGCTTCCTCGTCTTCCTCGGCATCCCGATCATCGCTCCGACCCTGGGCCAGCTGGTCCTGACCGTGGCCCCGTGGCCGTGGATCTTCGGGGTCCTCGCCGTCGCCGGCGGCGCCTTCATGCTGTGGGCCGCCATCCGCCTGCCCGAGACCCTGCATCCGGAAAACCGCATGCCGATCCAGGTCGGCCGCATCGCCGGCGCCTTCCGCGAGGCCGTCACCCACCGCCAGGCCATCGGCTACACCCTGGCCATGACCTGCATCACCGGGGCCCTGTTCGGCTTCATCAACTCCAGCCAGCAGATCTTCTTCGACGTGTTCGAGGCGCCGCAGCTGTTCACCACCGTCTTCGCCATGGTCGCCGCCGGCATCGCCGTGGCCTCCCTGCTCAACGCCCGCCTCGTCGAGCGCCTCGGTTCGCGGCTGATCTCGCACGCCGCCCTGCTCGGCTTCATCGTCATGGCCGTGATCCACTCGGCCGTGGCCCTGTCCGGCCACGAGACGATCTGGACCTTCGCCGTGCTGCAGGGGCTGACCATGTTTTGCTTCGGCCTGATCGCCGGCAATTTCGGCTCCATGGCCATGGAGCCGATGGGCCATATCGCCGGCACCGCCTCCTCGGCCCAGGGCTTCATCTCGACCACCGCCGGCTCGACCCTCGGCTTCCTGATCGGCCAGCAGTTCAACGGCTCGGTCGCGCCCATGGCCCTCGGCATGGCCGTGATGGGCCTGTCCGCCCTCGGCTTCGTCCTGGTCGCCGAGCGCGGTCGCCTGTTCAAGGCGCGCCATCTCGAGCCGGCGCCGGTCAAGGCATGACGTCGGGGGGTTGATCTTTCCGGCCCTTCGGGGCGTTCTCCGCGCACACCCGCAAAGGACGCCCCGATGATCCGCCAGCTCGGCCTCGTATCCGCCCTCGCCCTCGTGACCGCTCTCGGAGGCTGCGCCGCCATGACCCCGCCCGGCGCTGACATGCCCGCCGCCACCCCGGTGGCCGCGACCGCCCCGGTCGACTACGTCCGCGACATCCACTCCCACGCCCGGCCCGAGATCGCCCGCGTCGTCCACGTCTCGCTCGACCTGACCGCCGATTTCGAGGCCCAGACCCTGTCCGGCTCGGCCGCCCTCGACCTCACCGCCGAACCCGGCGCCGACCACATCATCCTCGACGTCCGCAACCTCGACATCCAGTCGGTCACCGACGCCGCCGGCGCCCCGCTGCGCTTCCAGACCGGTCCCTCCGACCCGATCCTCGGCCAGTCGCTGACCGTCCATGTCCCCGCCTTCGCCGCCGGCGAGCGCCGCCGCATCGTCATCCGCTATTCCACCCGGCCCGACGCCGCCGCCCTGCAGTGGCTGACCCCGGCCCAGACCGCCGGCGGCCAGCAGCCCTATCTGTTCAGCCAGGGCCAGGCGATCCTGACCCGCACCTGGATCCCGACCCAGGACAGCCCCGGCATCCGCCAGACCTGGGACGCCCGCATCGTCGCCCTCTCCGGCCTCAAGCCGGTGATGAGCGCC
>JAHJNW010000145.1 GCA_018820665.1 Alphaproteobacteria bacterium
AGACCGCCCCCGCCACCGCCGCCGCCCGGCCCATCGGGGCGCTCGAGGCTCTCGCCCGCCGCCCCTGCCTCGCTGACGCTGGACGCCCCGCCGCCATTGGATCTGGCGCCGCACGCGCTGGAGCCGGGGCCGCCCACGCCGCCGCCCGAGGCGCCGGCCAACCCGCCCCCGCCGCCCGTCGCGGTCAGAAGCGCTGTCGCGCCCAGAGAAATGATCGATGCGCCGCCGCCCGAGCCGTCCGTCCCCGCGCCACCCGCGCCCCCGGCGCCGACCTCCATGGTCATGCCCGCCGTCAGTTGATCGGCCGACCAGATCGCCCGGCTGACGCCGCCCGCTCCACCGCCGCCGCCGCCGAAGCGCGCCCCGGACAGGCCGGACGCCCCGGCTCCGCCGCCTCCGCCTCCGCCGACCGCGATCGCCTCGATTGTCCGCGCCCAGGCCGGAATGTCGTAGTGTCCAGCCTCGTCCAGCACCGTTACTTGTCGGCGGACGGCGCCGAGGGCGAAGTTGAACCGCCCCGACGCACGATCCACCGAACAGGCGTCGCGCCAGACGCCCCCGTCCGCGCTGACCTTCAGCCGGAGGTCGTCGTCGCCGATCAAACCCAGTTCCGCCCGACCGCCCCATCCGCTCTGGAACAGCAGGGACAGGACATCGCCCGGCCCTTCCTTGTTGAAGGTGACGCGCAGATCGCCGTCGCCCCCGGCCCCGGTCTCGAGCGCCGTCCACAGGGCCTTGTTCAGTCGGGCGGCGAAGGGATTGCCGGCGTCCGCGGTGGTCCCGATGCCGAGGCGCGTCAGTTGCTGCAGCGCCCCGAGCCGGGCGCCCAGCGAAACCCAGGCGCCGCCATCCCGCACGATCACCTCGCCGACATCGGCGACCAGGACGACCAGTCCGTCGGGCGCCTCGACGATGGTCCAGCCGCCTGCCTCCGCGCGAATCAGCGTGCCTTCCGGCCGCCCCGCCCAGGCCGCGCCGGTCGCGCCGGTTGGCAGGATGTACAAGGTGCCGTCGGGCGGCTCGGCCGGCTGTGTCGGGACGGTGCGGCTGACCACCGCCGTCTGCACCAGGGTGTCGAGGCGGGTCAGGGCCTCGTTCAGCGTCACATGTTTCTGCATCTGACCCGCCGCCAGATAGGGCAGGCCGAGGCGGGCGGTCTGGTCGTCGCTCATCGTTGATCTCCGAATGTCTGTCGGGGATCAGTGTGCGGCCGTCCGCTCCTGCGGCGGGTTCAGGACGCTGGCGGACGACTCCAGTCTTTCAGAGTCAAAGACTTGGCCAAAATTATTATGACAGGGAGAGGCGAAAAGGTAGCAGAGGATAGCGACGTTCAGTCGTGCAGATAGATCACCCGCCGCAGGCCGGGTTTGCGCTTCATCTCGGCCAGGTGTCGCTCATGATCGCCGGACGCCCGGGCCTCGCGCTCATTGGCCTCGACCCAGTGGGTCGTCTCGATGTCCTTCTGCAGCGCCTTGGCCGCCATCAGGTGGCCGGGGAAGAAAAAGTCGACCACGTCGGGGGCGAAGGGAATGACTTCCCCTACGGCCGTCGTGGCGCTGTCCAGTCCCAGATAACCGGCCATCCGCGCGATCGTCGCCGGAGAGGCCTTGGCCCGGACCGCCTGGGTCAGCAGCCAGGCCGAAGCTCCGACGCTGTAGACCGTGCCCACGACGGGAACCCAGGTCAGCAGGCCGTCGAGGCCGATGCCGAAGGGGCCAAAGCCCACGGCCCGGTCAGAGAGCTTCTTCACGCCCTCGACATTGGCCCAGATTTTCTCGATATCGCCGATGGTCCGTCTGGCCATGACACCCTCCCCCAAGCGAGACCGTAACGCGCCATGACGACCCCCGTTCAATGCGAAACGCAAGGCCCTCGCGGCCGCTGGCGGCTGTGCCCCCTCGCCGGTCCGATGGACGCCCTGGTCCGGCTGGTGTTCGCCGCCCCGCTGGGCCTCGCGCTCGTGGCGCTCAGCGGGATCGGCCATCGCTGGTTCGACATCCTCGCCCAGTTCACCGCCCCGGCCCTGATCGTCACGGCGGTGCTGACGGCGATGACGGGGCTGACCCGCCTCAAGGGGGCGGCCGTGCACGGCGTCGTCGCCTGCATCGCCCTGCTGATCGCCGTGGCGCCGCAGTGGTTTCCGGCCGGTCCTCAACCCCGCCCGGGCGCGCCGGTCGTCCAGCTGTACTCGGCCAATCTCTACTATCTCAACGACGACCTCGCCGCGATCCGCGGCTCCATCGTCGAGGCCGACGCCGACATCGTGGTGCTGATCGAACTGGGACGCGACGCGGCGCGGCACGCCGACGCCCTGCTGGAAGGTTACCCTTACCGCGCCGCCTCGATGCGGCTGGACCAGACGCGCGGCCCATCGCGATCCGTGATCGCCTCGCGCTATCCGCTGACGCCCCTGGCAGATCCCCCCGACGGCCTGCATTCCGTGGCGGCCGTGGCGCGAACGCCGCTCGGACCGTTGAACGTGGTCGGCGTCCATCTGACCCGGCCCTGGCCGTTCCAGGAGCAGTGGGGCCAGATCAGCCAGACCATGGCCCTGCAGGCGGTGGTCGAGGGCCTGACCGGCCCGGTGGTCGTGGCCGGGGATTTCAACAGCGTGTCCAGCGCGCGGATCGGCAAACAGATTCGGCGCGACCTCGGTCTGCACCCCGCGCCGGGATTCCCGGGCACCTGGCCGACCGACCTGCCGGCGGCCTTGGGCCTGACCATCGATCAGGTCTACGCCTCGCCGGATCTCGCCTTCGCCGGCCGGCGGCTGGGACGCCCCGCCGGCTCCGACCACCGTCCGGTGGTGACCCGGATCACCCGCGCGGCGGACTGATCAGCGCCGCCAGCCGCTCGGCGTGGCCGGTCGTCGGAAAGTCGTCGGCGATCCAGCCGTCCTCGAACGCCTTCAACAGCCGGCCCGTGTCGGGTCCCGGCTCGACGCCCAACCGGGCCAGGTCGCGGCCCCCGACCGGCAGGCGAGGCGGCGCCCACCCGCCGGCCAGGTCCAGCAGACTCCGGGCCTCGTCCGCTCGCCCCGGCGCCTCGGCCCGGCGCCGGCGTACGGCGTCCGAAAAGGCCGGCGCGCCAAGCCGATACAGGCCCGCCCGCGCCTCCCGATCGCTCATGCTGAGATCGACCGCCGGATAGGCCGCGGCCGCGTGGGCCAGCCGGTCGCGCACGGCGTTGGACAGGCGCAGCCGGGTCGCCGCTTCCCGCACCACGACTTCATCGGCCGGAAGCAGCAGCATCAACCGGACGACGGCGTCGGTCTCCTGCTGGACGGCGGCCTCGAACGCGGCGGACGGCTGCCCCTCCGGCAGAATCTGTTCCAGCACACCGGCCTCGGCCATGGCGGCCATGGCGGCCCGGGGGTCCGATGCCGCCAGCAGCTTCATCAGCTCGCTGGACACCCGCTCGGCCGACAGCCGCACCATGCCTGGGGCCAGCTCGCGGCAGGCGGCCAGCGCGGCCGGATCGGGCGCGCCCCGCCCGTACCAGGCGTGGAAGCGGAAGAAGCGCAGGATGCGCAGGAAGTCCTCGCGGATGCGCGTCTCCGGATCGCCGACGAAGATGATCCGCCCGGCCAGGGCGTCGGCGACGCCTTCGCCGGTGGGATCGAACACCTCCCCGGCGGCGTCGGCGTAGAGGGCGTTAAGACGAAAGTCCCGCCGGGCCGCATCCTCGGCCCAGTCGTCGGTGAAGGCCACCGTGGCCTTGCGCCCGTCGGTCGAGACGTCGCGGCGCAGGCTGGTGATTTCGAACGGCCGCCGTTCGGCTACGGCGGTGACGGTGCCGTGGGCGATGCCGGTCGGCACGGCCTTGAGCCCCGCCGCCCGGATGGCGCGGTCGGTGTCTTCGGGCTTCAGCGTGGTGGCGATGTCGATGTCGGCGACCGGCTGGCCGATCAGGCTGTTGCGCACGCAACCGCCGACGAAACGGGCGCAGCCGGGACCGCCGGCGGCCTCCAGGGCGGCGATCACGGCGCGGGTCGCCGACGCCGTCAGCCACGGCTGGCCCGCGAGCCGGGTAGTCACGCCGCGTCCTCGTCGACGGCGGCGGCGGGCTCGGCCTCGTCGCCATAGAGCCGGGTCCGCAGCCCGCGAACGATGGAGGCGGTCGCGCCCCAGATATAGCGCTCACGCCACGGCATGGCCCAGAACCACCGCCGCGGCCCGGTCTCGGGATCAAGGAATTCGCGGCGATGGTTGGCCGGATCCATGAGGAAGTCCCACGGGGTCTCGAACACCTCGGCCACCTCGTCCGGCGACGGCGTCACTGCGGGCGGTTCGCGCAACCAGCCGACCACCGGCGTGACCAGAAAGCCGGTCACCGTCTCATAGGCGTCGCCGACGCCCAGCACCTCGACGAGCCCGGGATCCAGCGCCACCTCTTCCCACGCCTCGCGCAGGGCGGCCTGATCCGCTGTCTCGCCCGGGTCGAGGCGGCCGCCCGGAAAGGCGATCTGGCCGGTGTGGCTGGCCAGACTGTCGGAGCGGCGGGTCATAAGCACCGTGGCCCCGTCGGCCCGGGCGATCACCGGCACCAGCACGGCGGCCGGGCGCAGGGTGCGACCGGACCGCTCTGCCCCCGGATTGAGGTCGTAGTCCGACTGCAGCGGCAGGCCGTCGGGGCTCCAGTCGGCCGTCGGCGCCAGCCGGTCGATCAGCCGCTCCCGCAGCGAGATCAGGCTCATCGGCCGTCCGCCCCGGTCGCACCCAGATCGAAGGCGGCGCCGCCGGACCGCACCACCAGCTGGCCGTCCTCGAGGTCGGCCATCTCCACCAGTTCGTAGAAGACCGGGCGCGCGATCCGGGCCCACAGCTCGGCGCGGACGTGCAGGGCCGGGGCCGGCTCGCCCGTCGCCTCATCGGTCTCGACCCGGATCGGATGCTCGTCGCCGGCCTCGACCACATCACCGACATCGGTCGTGAAGCTCAGGACGCCATCAGCCTGCGTCATGGCGATGGCGCGGAACGGCAGGTCCTCGACCCGGATCGCCAGCTTTTCGACCGGGGTGACGAGGCAATAGCCGTCAGGGTCCTTGCGCAGCACGGTCGAGAACAGCCGCACCAGTTCGGCCCGGCCGATCGGCGAGTCCTCGTGCAGCCAGGTCCCGTCGCGGCGGATGACGATGTCGATGTCGCCGCAATGCTCGGGATGCCACAGGTGGACGGGCGGCAGGCCGCGCCCCTCCGCCGGCTTCGCCGCCTCGGCCAGGGCCGCCAGTCCGCTCTTCTGTTCCGTGGGTTCAGCCATGGCCCAGACTTAGGCCTTGCGGCGACTCTGGCAAAGGGTTGCGCATCAGGCCCACGCCCGCGCGGTCACCATCCCGGCGGGCGGGCCCCCGCCGCGCCACAGCAGCCGCGCCGGATCCACCGGCCCGGGCAGCCGCACGTCGGACGCCACGGTGAAGCCGAACCGGCCGAAATAGGGCGCATCGCCGACCAGCAGGACGCCCAGCCCGGCCGCCGCCGCATGCGCAAGACAGGCCTCGACCAGATCGGCCCCCAGCCCCGCCTTGCGGTTGTCGACGGCGACGGCGATGGGGCCGAGGAACAGGGCCGGCGCGCCATCGATGGCGATCGACCACAGCCGCACCGACCCCAGCAGCCACGTCCCCTCGCGGACCACGAAGCCGGCGCGGACCGCGGCCCGCTCGCGCAGCCGCTCCGCCGTCTTGGCGAACCGGCCCGGACCGAAGGCGGCCAGCACCAGCGCCTCGACCGCCGCCGCGTCAGCGGGGGTCTCGGCGTCAATGCGCAGGAGAGGGGTCATGGTGGCGTCGAGCATGGCGCGCGCACCTAAGGACGGCGCGCCCCCGAATCAACGGAATTCATCCGGCTTTCGAGAAATCGGGCGCCCGCTTTTGGCTGAAGGCCATGAAGGCCTCCATCGCCTCGGGGCTCTTCATCTGGCTGCCGAAGGCCTCGCCCTCGCGCTGCATCAGCGCCCACAACGCCTCGGCGTCGCGCATCAGCCGCTTGGTCTTGCGGATCGAATTGGGCGCCCGGGCGGCCAGCTTCGCCGCCAGCGCCGCCGCCGTCGCCTCGACCTGATCGGCCGGGACCACGCGGTTCGCGAGGCCCCAGGCCACCGCCGTGCGCCCATCGACCGGCTCGCCGAGCGCGAACATCTCGAACGCCCGCTGGTGCCCCAGCACCGCCGGCAACAGCAGCGACGACGCCGCCTCCGGGGCCAGGGCCAGATTGATGAACGGCACGGACAGCAGGGCGTCCTCGGCCACCACCACCATGTCGCAGTGCAGCAGCATCGTCAGGCCGATGCCGACCGCCCGCCCACGCACCGCCGCCATCGCCGGCTTGTCCAGCTCGGCCAGCGCCTTGAGGAATCGGAACACCGCCATGTCGAACGGCTGTTCGGTCTGCGAGCCGATGGCGATGAAGTCGGCGATGTCGTTGCCGGCCGAGAAGCTGTCGCCCTCGCCGCAGAACAGCAGCACGCGCACGGCGTCGTCGGTCCGGGCCTGTTCGGTCGCCTCCGACAGCGCCGCGTACATCGCCTGGGTGATGGCGTTCTTCTTCTCCGGCCGCGCCAGCGTCACGGTCAGCACGCCGTCTGCCAGTTGGGTCTTGATGTGATCCGTCACGTCTCTGGTTCCTGTCTAGTCAAGGTCCACCAATCCACGCCGTCCGCGTCGCGCCTGCGCGAAACCTGGCCCCGGTGTAGCAGATAGTTGAGATGCGCCAGGCTCTCGCCGGTCGCCATGCCTCTGACGCCATCGCCGACCGGGCGGGCGAACAGGGCGGAAAACACGTCCACCGCCCGGCACGGCTCGCGCAGGGTCCGCTCCAGCCGCTTCAGCGCTGTCCGGTGTCCGCGGATCAGGCCGTCCAGCCGCGCCTGCACGCCGCGGAACGGCTCGCCGTGCGAGGGGAGCACCAGCACCTCGTCCGGGAACACCGTCTTCATCCGCGCCAGCGAGTCCAGCCAGTCGCCCAGCGGGTCGGCGTCCGGCTCGGTCGGCCAGACCGACACATTGGAGGATATCTTCGGCAGGATCTGGTCGCCGCCCAGCACGACCCCGTCCGCCTCGCGCCACAGACAGGCGTGTTCCGGGCTGTGTCCCTCGCCCACAACCACGCGCCAGTCCTGCCCGCCGATGCTCAGCCGGTCGCCCTCGCGCATCCGGACAAAGCCGGTCGGCATCGGCGAGACGACGCGCCCGAACTGGCCATAGCCGGTCCGGTAACCCTCGACCTGGTCGTCGTCCCAGCCCGCCGCCCGGTAGAAGACCGCCCCGTCCTCCGGCGCGGTCCGCCCGGTGTCGGCCAGCAGCATCCGGGCGGTGACATATTCCAGCCGGGTCATCACCAGCCGCGCGGCGAACCGCTCACACAGCCAGCCGGCCAGACCGATGTGATCGGGATGCATATGGGTGCAGATCACGCGCGTAACCGGCTTCCCCTCCAGCGGGCCGGCCAGCAGCCGCTCCCAGTCTTCGCGACCGGCAGGCAGGTCCAGACCGGTGTCGATCAGCGCCCAGCCGTCCCCGTCCCGCACGGCGTAGACGTTGATGTGGTTCAGAGCCATCGGCATGGCCAGCCGCATCCAGCGGATGTCCGGCGTGATCGCGACCGCTTCACCCGACGCCGGCGGCGAGGGCCACGGATAGGTCAGGCCCCGCTCTTCGCGGGCCGCCCCATCCGATCCCGTCAAGGCCACTCCGTCCGCCAAGTCCGTCTCCAATCAAAACTCACGAGAACATAGGCCGAAGCCGGGACCGGCGTCCAGCGCCCCGCCCTTGCCGCCTTGACCCCGCCACAACGCCTCGCCAAGGGTTGCCCGAACAGATTTGCCGCGGAGTATCCAAGTGTTCCACAAGACCTTGCTCACCCTGACCAGCGGTGCGCTCGCGCTGACCCTGCTCTCGGTCCAGCCCGCCCTCGCCCAGGAGTCCGGCGAAGACGGCAGGGCCGGACAGTCTGGCGGCGCCGATCGCACCGAGCGCGGACCGCGACAGAACCGTCGCGCTTCCGGGGCGGCGACTCCGACGGCCGGGGAAAACGCCGCCACTGTCCAGGCGATGCTGACAACCGCCTCGGTGGATTGCCGGGTTTTGGAGGCCACGCTGGTTGGAGTCACCGCTGAAGAACACCCGACCTACGAAGCCAGCTGCGTGGATGGTCCCGGCTATCTCGTGATCGGGGCCACGCCGCCCCAGACTTTCAACTGCCTGGAGCTCGCGGGACAGGCCGAAACCAGTCGCCTGCGCGACCCGGAAGCCGACGTCGGTCAGCAATGCACCCTGCCGGTCAATCTGGATCCCCTTCCGGTCCTCTCCGGTTACGCCCGCCAGGCCGGCATCGACTGCACGGTCGATCGCGCTGGAGCCATTGGCAAGAACAACACCGGCCAGCTGATCTATGAAATTGGCTGCGCCGAGCGTGATGGCTACTGGATCGAAAAGGCCGACGCCGGCTGGAAGACCTCGCCGTGCTGGAGCCTGTCCCTCCAGGGCGTCACGTGCCGGTATTCGACCCCGGCTGAAACGCTCGGAGCGTGGAAAACGGTCCTGGCCGGAACCGAGGCGGCTCCCTGCGACGTCCAGCAGGCCCGCCGCGTGGGTCGCGACGCCCAGGGCCTGACGGTCTATGAAGTGAAGTGCGGTGTCGGCGACGGATACCTTGCACGGGTCGGCGACACCTTCACCGCCCAGCGGGTCCACCCCTGCGCCACCGCCCAGACGATCGGCGGCGGCTGCACCCTGACGCCCGCTTCCGCGGCGCCCGCAACGAGCTCCGAACAGTAGGCCGGCCTTCGTTGGCGCGGTCGATCGGGCCTGCACGCGGGTGCAATCATCGGCGACTTGGCCCGATTGCATCTTGCGCGTACTGTCTTGTCGCAATTCCGCGTTTCGAGGTCTTCCAATGACTCTTCTCAGACTTGCCGCCGCCGCGGCCGCTCTCATCGTCTCGGTAACGGCCGTCGATCAGGCTCACGCGCAAAGTCGGGCGACACAGTTCGAAGAGCATCGGACGCCCGGCGCGCGCCAGCAGATGGACGACCGCGCCGCGAATTTCGACCGGGACCGCGTGGAGGAGGAACTGACTCCCGGCGCCCGACGGCCGCGGGACCGGCGCGGGCGTGCGCTGGCCCCCGAGGAAGTCACCGAGCGGGCCCAGGCTGCGGCCACGGCCGGCAACCTCTCCTGCCAGGTGACGGAATCCAGCCTGCTCGGCCAGACGGCTGAAAACGACGATCTGTTTGAAGTCGCCTGCTCCAGCGGCGCGGGCTATATTCTGACCAGCGCCACGCCTCCCCTCACCTTCGACTGCCTGGTACTTGCCGCCCAGGCCGACCGGGTCCGGGCGGAAGGCGGCGAGATCGCCCCCAACTCGGTATGCGCCCTGCCCGGCAACCAGAACGCTGCCTCGGCGATCGCCGGTTTCGCCCGGGAAGCGGGCGTGGCCTGCGAGGTTGACGCCGGCAAGGCCCTCGGGGCGACGCCCGAAGGCAACCTCGTCTACGAGGTCGGCTGCTCCGGCGCCGATGGCTATCACATCGAGAAGACCAGCCAGGGCTGGAACAAGACTGACTGCCTTCAGATCATGGGAACGAGCCTCACCTGCGAGTTCACCACCGTCGAGGAACAGGTCGCCGGCTTCCAGCCGCTGTTGACCGATACCGCCATCGACGATTGCCAGACTCAACAGATCGGTCTCCTGGCCCAGAACGACACCGGCCGGTTCATCGAAGTCAAATGCGCTTCGGGCGAGGGCTATGTCGCCCAGGTCAAGGACGACGCTGTGAATCAGGTCTATCCCTGCGCTCTCGCCGTGCGCATCGGCGGCGGCTGCAAGCTCACTGCAGTTCCCGCCTCCGAGTAACCGGCTCCCCTGCTTTCAACGACGCCCCGGAGTTCGCTCCGGGGCGTTTCGTTTGCGCGATCACCGCTTTCCAGATCGGGGCGACACGGCCTAATCATAGGTCATGCGCATCGCCACCTGGAACGTGAACTCGGTCAACGCCCGCCTGCCGACCGTGCTGGAGTGGCTGGAAGCGGCCCGGCCGGACGTCGCCTGCCTCCAGGAGATCAAATGCATCGACGAGAAATTCCCGCGCGAAGCCTTTGAGAGCCTCGGCTACAACGTCGAAACGCACGGCCAGAAGAGCTACAACGGCGTCGCCCTCCTTTCGAAATACCCGCTGTCCGACGTCCGGCGCGGCCTGCCCGGCGTCGACGCCTCGGGCTTCGAAGCCGACGCCGAACAGTCCCGCTACATCGAGGCGGTGATCGAGGCGCCGCGCCCGATTCGCGTCGGCTGCATCTACCTGCCCAACGGCAATCCGCTCGGCACCGAGAAATTCGCCTACAAACTGGCCTGGTTCGACCGGCTCCACGCCCATGCCCGCGACCTGCTGGCGCTGGAGGAGCCGTTCACCCTGTGCGGCGATTACAACGTCATCCCGACGCCGGAGGACGCGCGAAACCCGTCCGCCTGGACCGGCGACGCCCTGTTCCAGCCCGAGACCCGGGCCGCCTTCCAGGCGATGCGCCATCTCGGCCTCTCCGACGCCGGCGAACTGGGCGGACAGCCGCCCGGAACCTTCACCTTCTGGGACTACCAGGCCGGCGCCTGGCAACGCGACCACGGCATCCGCATCGACTTTCATCTGCTGTCGCCCCAGGCCGCCGACCGCTTCCGGTCGATCGAGACACACCGCGACGCTCGCGACATGGACAAGCCCTCGGATCACGTCCCCGTCGTCATCGAGTTGGAAGACTGACCATGGCCGAGGTGCTTCGGGTCATCCTGCTCGTGGCCCTGGCGGCGGCGGCGCTGACGACGGCGATTCTGGTCCTCGTCTGGTGGATGGAGCCGGTGCGCCGCATGCGCCGGGCCCTGCTCAAATCGCTGGGCGCCACGCCCGAGGCCGAGGCCCTGTCGCCGGCCGAAGGACGCGCCGCCGGGCTCGACTTCGACGGGGCCCAGGTCGCCGTGCTGTGGAACCGCGGCGCCTCGGGGCTGGTCTACGCCTTCGACGAGATCGACGGCGGCGAGATCATCGTCGACGGCCATGTCGTTGCCCGCGTCCGTCGCGGCGAGACGCGCAAGTCGCTGGACGTGCTGGCGCCCGACGCCGAACAGGTGGTGCTGCGGCTGATGTTCGGCGACGCCAGGCACCCGGAGTTCGAATTGGCCCTGTGGGACGCCACCTTGCCGGTACAGACCAGTTCGCCGGGCGAGGCCCTGCGCCTCGGCCGCCGCTGGTTGTCGCACCTCGAGGCCCTGCTGAAAGGCTGATCGCCCTTCCTACCCCGCCACCGGAAGGCTAGAAGGCGCGATCCCTGCCGCCTGAGTATCCGGAGCGCCCGCCGTGGCCCGCCTGTTTGACGCCTACATCATCGCCGACTGGACCGCCGCCGAAGGCAAGAAGCTGGGCGACCAGTCGGTCTGGATCGGCGTGGCCAAGCGCGATGTCCGCTTCCGCCTCTATACCGAGACGCATAACGCCGCGACGCGCGCCGAGGGCGAGAAATTGCTCGCCGCCCTGCTGGCCGATCATCGCAAGCGTGGCGACCGGGTGCTGGTCGGCTTCGATTTCAACTTCGGCTTTCCCGCCGGCACAGCCGGGCGGCTGCAGCTGACCGGGACGCCGTGGCAGGCGATGTGGAAATTCCTCGCCGCCAATGTCGTCGACAAGCCGGACAACACCAATAACCGCTACCAGGTGGCGGCCAAGATCAACCGGCTGATGACGGACAACGCCTGGCCGATGTGGGGCGCGCCCGCCAAACAGGCGCAGCGCTGGCTTACCACGACCAAGCCGCCGGCCGGTTCGGGCGCCGACATCCCCGAGTTCCGCGCGACCGAGGTCGCGGTTCGCAAGGGCAAGCTCCAGCCCAAGAGCGTCTGGCAGATGCATGGCGCCGGCGCCGTCGGCGGCCAGACCCTGGTCGGCATCCCGGCCGTACGCCGTCTGCTGGAAAGCCTCGGCCCCTCGGGCGCCGTCTGGCCGTTCGGCACCGGCTGGCGCGCGCTGGAGCCCGCCGATGTCGAGCCCCTGTCGGCCCTCGTCGTCGAGGTCTGGCCGTCGATGTTCGACGCCGCGCCCAATCCCGGCGAGTTCAAGGATCAGGCCCAGGTCCGCTCCACCGCCGAGGCGCTGGCCAAAATGGACGAGGCCGGCGAGCTGTCGAACGCCTTCGCCCCGCCCAAGGGCGCGGATGACGCGCTGATCGCCCAGGTCGAGCAGGAAGAGGGCTGGATTCTGGGGGCCTGATCCCCACATCTCCGGATGTGGGCGTCGGCCCGCCGGGAATTGTCCAAAGTGTCCGAAAGTGTCCCACGCAATTTGCGCGGGCTCGGACACTTTTCCTGCCTGACGGGAACTCGCAGAGGCCTTCTACCCGATCAGGGCTCGGGCGGCCGCGCGCGCCTCGTCGGTGATCTCTGCTCCCGAGAGCATGCGCGCGATCTCCTCGCGCCGCGCCGCCTCGTCCAGCGCATCGACGGTCGTCGTGGTCATCCCGCCCGCATCGGCCTTGCGCACCTTCCAGTGGGCATGGCCCCGGGCCGCGACCTGCGGGCTATGGGTCACGACCAGCACCTGGGCCCCAGTCGACAGCCGCTCCAGCCGCGCGCCGACCGCTGAGGCCACGGCCCCGCCGACCCCTTGGTCGACCTCGTCGAAGATCATCACCGGCTGGCGCTGGTCCTCACGCCCCGCCAGCGCCGCCTTCATGGCGAGCGCGAACCGGGCCAGCTCGCCGCCCGAGGCGATGGCGTCCAGTGGACCGAAGGCGGTCCCGGCGTTGGTGGCGATCTCGAAGCGGATGGTCTCGACGCCCAGCGGGCCGCGTCGGCCCTCGGCGACGGGCTCGAAGGCGACGCGGAACCGCGCGCGGTCCAGTTTCAGCGGGCCCAGTTCGGTCATGACCGAAGCGGTCAGGCGGTCGGCGGCGGCCTCCCGCGCCGAGGTCAGCAGCATGGCGGCGACGTCATACGCCTCCCGCGCCGCCGAGGCGGCCCGCTCGGCGGCGGTGATCGCCTCCGCTCCATCCTCGATCAACCGCAGCCGCTCGCGGAACCGCACCCGCAGCACGGGCAGGCTCTCGACCGAGGTATTCAGTTTCCGCGCGGCGGCGCGCAGGGCGAACAGCCGCTCCTCGGCCTTGTCGAGACGACCGGGCTCGAAGTCGACGGCGTTGGCGGCGGCGTCGACGCAGGCGATGGCCTCTTCGGCCTCGACCATGGTGCGATCGATGGCTTCGGCGGCGGCGGACAGTTTCTGAAGCAGCGGGTGCTCGGGGTCCGTGCCCGCCTGCCCCGCCCGGGTCCGCGCATGCTCGACAGCGCGCAAGGCGGCCGACAGCTTCTGGGACAGCTTGTCCCCGCCCAGCTGTGTGCGGGCGTCGGCCAGGTCGGCGACGGCCTTCTCGGCCGCGCCGAGGATGGCCCGCTCACCGGCCAGCTCGGTCTCCTCGTCGGCGCGGGGGTCCAGTTCGTCGAGGTCGGCGAGGTTCTGCGTCAGCTCCTCGGCGTGGGCGGCGGCGTCGGCGGCGGCGGCCTTGAGGTCGGAGACGGTGCGCTCGGCGGCTTTCAGCCGTTCGGCGGCGCCGGCTACCCCGTCCAGCTGGGGCTGAAGGCCGCCGTAGTTGTCCAGCAGGGCGCGGTGGGTCTTCCAGTCCAGCAGGCCGACAGTTTCATGCTGGCCGTGCACCTCGACCAAGGCCTGGCCGATCTCGCGCAGGGCGGTGACGCCAGCGGGCTGGTCGTTGACGAAGGCGCGGCTGCGGCCGTCGGCGGAGACGGTGCGGCGCAGGATCAGTTCCTCGCCCGGCGCCACGTCGAAGCCCCGCTCGCCGATCAGGGCGATCAGGACGGGGTCGTCTGGGGCGGTGAAGACGGCGGTGGCCGAGGCCTGTTTCGCCCCGGCCCTGACCAGACCGGCGTCCGCCCGCGCGCCCAGCGCCAGGCCGAGGGCGTCGAGAATGATCGACTTGCCAGCCCCGGTCTCGCCGGTCAGCACGGTCAGCCCGCCCTCGACCTCAAGGTCCAGCACGTCGACCAGCACGATGTCGCGGATGGAAAGCGCGGTCAGCATGGGCCAGTCCGGTCGAGGGTCACGGGACCGAAGGCGCAGGGATCAGGATGAGGCAAAGCGAATCGATCTCTCTGGCGACGCCGGAGAATGCTGGCCTTTCGCCCCCCGGGTAAAGCCCGAGGTTAGCGGAACATACCGGAAACGTCAGCCGGGAATGATCCGGCGCAGCCAGCTTTCACGCTCGCCGGTCGGCGCGACCTCAGGCTGGCGGCCATCTTCCGACAGCAGGGCATAGGCCTCGGCGTACCAGGGGCTGCCCGGATAGTTGAAGCCCAGCACCGCGCCGTTGCGGGTCGCCTCTTCCTTGAGCCCAAGCACCAGATTGACCTCGACCAGCCGGTACAGGGCCTCGGGCGTGTGCGAGGTGCGCTGGTAGGCTTCGTTGTCGATCACGGCCTTGTAGCGGTTCAGCGCCGCCAGCGGCTGACCGGCGCGTTGGTAGTAGCGGCCGATCTCCATCTCCTTGCCGGCCAGCTGGTCGTTGACCATGTCGATCTTGACCGTGGCGTCGATGGCGTAGGACGTGCCCGGATAACGGCGCTGCACATCCTTCAGTCCGTCGAGGGCCGCCTGGGCGTAGCCCTGATCGCGGCCCACGTCGGTGATCTGCTCGAAATTGGACAGGGCCTTCATATAGAAGGCGTAGGGCGCGCTCGGATTGCCGGGAAACAGCTGGATGAACCGGTCCGACGCCGCGATCGCCTCGGCATAGTCGCTGCCTTGGTAGTAGGCGTAGATCTGCATCAGGATCGAACGACGCGACCATTCCGAATACGGATGCTGGCGCTCGACCTCCTGGAAATAGTCGATGGCGTCGCTCCAGCGGTTCTGCTCCAGGCGCTCGTAGCCGGTGTTGTAGAGCGCCTCGACCGGGCGCTCCTCATAGGCCAGGCGCGGCCGGTCACGGCCAGCGCAAGCCGAAATCGTCAGGGCCGACACGGCCACGGCCGAGAGGATGAGGCCGGTGCGGAATTTCGAAGCAGGCAAGGACGACCTCAACATAACGGGCCGGCGGGCATCGACCCGTCGAAACCCCCGAAAAACGAGACGCGATCTCTACACCAGCCGGCAACCCCGCGCCAATGCGGGAAGAAGTTACCTAAATGACCCGCCGCGCCTTGTGACTGGGCCGTCCCCTGATATGTAGCGCGCCAGCGCGACGGCGGCATTGTGAGCCGGGCGATGACGGCGAAAGGATGACCGGACATGAAGCTGCTTTCTGGCAACTCCAACCGGACGCTGTCCCAGGCCATCGCGGCCCACCTCGATATGCCCCTGACAAAGGCGCAGGTGAAGCGATTCGCCGACAACGAGGTCTTCGCGGTGATCGAGGAGAACGTCCGTGGCGAGGACGTCTTCATCCTTCAGTCGACCAGCTATCCCGCCAACGACAACCTGATGGAGTTGCTGATCATCACCGACGCCCTCGTGCGGGCCTCGGCGCGGCGGATCACGGCGGTGATGCCCTATTTCGGCTACGCCCGTCAGGACCGGAAGACCGGCGGACGGACGCCCATCTCGGCCAAGCTGGTGGCCAATCTGATCACCCGCGCCGGGGCCGACCGGGTCCTGACCATGGATCTGCACGCCGGCCAGATTCAGGGCTTCTTCGACATCCCGACCGACAACCTGGTCGCCACCCCGGTGCTGGCCCAGGACATCCGGCAACATTATGCGCTCGGGGACGACCTGATGATCGTCTCCCCTGACGTCGGCGGCGTGGTCCGGGCGCGAGCGCTGGCCAGCCGCCTCGACGCCGATCTCGCCATCGTCGACAAACGCCGCGCCAAGGCCGGCGAGAGCGAGGTGATGAACATCATCGGCGACGTCGAAGGCCGCCGCTGCATCCTGTTCGACGACATCGTCGATTCCGGCGGCACCCTGGTGAACGCCGCCAAGGCGCTGATTGAACAGGGCGCGACCGAGGTTTCGGCCTACATCAGCCATGGCGTGCTCTCGGGCCCCGCCGTCCAGCGCGTGGCCGATGGGCCGTTGAAAGAGCTGGTCATCACCGACTCGATCGAACAGCCTCACGAAGTCTTGGCCTGCAGCAAGATTCGTCGCGTGGCCGTCGCCCCGCTGATTGGCGAGGCCATCCGCAGGATCGCCAACGAGGAATCGGTCTCGAAACTGTTCGACTAATCTCGGGAACCCGATCTCCGCCGCCCCATTTGCGTCCTCAGAGCAGGCGTTTATGGGCGCTGGTTATCCAAGGAGTCCCGATGCGCCAGGTTTTTCCGCATGGCCGTTTTTCCGTAGCGGCGCTTGCAGCCGCCTTTCTGGCCAGTTGCGCGACCGGCCCGACCGAGGCCGAGAAAGAAGCGGCCCGGGTCGCCTATGAAGCCGCGGTCATCGCCGCCAAGGCCCCGCCGCCCATCAGCCTGAACCAGAGCGTGATTCAGGCTGCGGCCGTCTATATGGCGTTCAGCCGGGACATGGCCGCGATCGAAGGCGGGTTCACCAGTCCCGAGCAGATCCAGGCCGCTCTTCGCCAGGGCGCATCCTATGATCCTGACCAGATTTCCCGGGGGCTGGTGGCCTACGCCTCCATCCTCGCCCTGCAGTCGCCCGAGTTTGTCGCCGGCGTTCGCTCGATGGCGGCCGATCCGGCCGCTCGAGAGGCGCTGGTCGCCGACATCGTCGCCGATCCCGCCCGCGCCACGCGCCTGCCCGGGGCGCCGGCCGCGGCCGGACTGGTGATGGCGACGCTGGGCGCGGACATCGGCGCCCTCGGCCGGGCCGCGGACTCGATCGAGAATGACGCCTACGCCATCCAGGCCCGCTACGATCCGCGGCGCTCGTGGGGCGTAGCCCCGGTCAGCGACCGCGCCGGCCGGCTCGAGGCTGCAAAGACGCGTTCGACCGTCGTGCAGCCGTCGGCGGAGGAAACGTCACGCCTGTTCGCGGCCGCCCACAGCGGCGGCGGCGCCCTGCCGGTCAGCGGCGAACCGCGAGATGCACCTTACCCGGCGGCGGTGGTCAATGCCTTGGCCTTGGCGGCCCTCGCCTCCCTTGGCTATGCCGGAGAGAACGCGCGCGCCAACACCGATGCCCTGCAGTTCGACCGGGTCAGCCAGGGCTGCCTGACCATGGCGAAACTGAACCTGTTCCAGTGTCTGGCGGCCTCCCGTCCCAACTACGAAGACATGTTCTGCCTTGGGCGGCACATCGTCCGGGATCTGGCCACCTGCTCGCGAGGCGCGGCCATGCCCGCGGCGGTCGTGACGGTTTCGGATGTCACCGCGGAACCCGCCCCTCCGGCGGAACGGCCCGTTGTAGTCAGCCCGCCGCCCGCCAGTCCGGCGCCGATCACGATTGCGCCAGTTGAACCCGCTGGCTCGCCGCCTGAACGGGAGCCGTCCTTGACCGAGAGGCTGAACTCCCGCCCCGCGCAGCCATCGGGGGACTAGCGGGGCGTCGCAGCCGTTGCAGTCAAGCTGGGATTAACGCTCGGCGAACCGATTCGACCGCGTTATAAGGGCCGCCAAGTGTTCCGGCGTCTGACGCGAACGCCGCATCGAGTTGGGGAATATTCGTATGCTTGAGGCTCGTTTCCGCCGGGGGCTGTCGCTGGCCGCCATCCTCGCTGTGTCCGTGCTCGCCGCTTGCGCGACGCCGGAGCCGGAGCCGGCCCCGCCCCCACCGCCGCCGCCCGCCCTGACCCTCAACCAGGGCGTGGCCGAGGCCGCCTCGATCTATGTCGCCTTCATGCGCGAGGCCGCCACCATCGAGGCGGGCTTCTCCAGCGCCGATGCGATCCAGGCGGCGATCCGCAAGGGCGCCTCCTACGAGCCGGCCCAGCTGTCGCGCGGCATGATCGCCTATGGATCGATCGTGGCGCTGCAGTCGCCCGAGTTCGTTGAGGGCGTCCGAACCTTCGCCGTCGATCCGGCGATCCGTCAGGAGATGGTCGCCCGCATCACCGCTGACCCGGCCTACGCCGCCACACTTCCAGGCGCCGACGCGGCGGCGGGCTTGATTGTCGACGCCATCGGCCGCGACGCGGCGACCATGCTGTCGATTGCCGACGCCGTCGAGGAGGACGCCTACACCATCCAGGGTCGGGCCGACCCCCGCCGCCGCTGGGCCACCGCCCCCGTGGCGGACCGCGCCGTGCGCCTGCAGGGCGCCAAGGAATTGTCCGCCGTGCAGATGCTGCCGTCGGCCGAGGAATCGGCCCGGCTGTTCGCGGCCGCGCACGCTGGCTCCGGCCTGTCCGTGACGCCGTCGCGTGAAGGGGCTCCGTACACCCCGGCCGTGGTGCGCTCGCTGGCGCTGGCGGCCCTCGCGGCGCTCGGAGCCGGTGGGGAGGACGCCCGCGCCAACACTGAGGCGCTGACGGTCGAGCAGAACAGCGAGTTCTGTTTCAACATGTCCAAGCTGATGCTGTTCCAGTGCCTTGCCGCCTCGCGCCCCAGCTACGAAGACATCTTCTGCGTTGGCCGGCATGTGGCCCGCGATCTCGCTGTCTGCACCTCGCAGAACATCAAGACTGCGCCTGTGGCCGTATCACCAACCGAAGTCGCGGGCTCCACGCCTGAAGCGGTCCAGACCCCGGTGGCGGCCGACGCCGCCGCGGCTTCGGCCTCGGCGACGGCGGCCCTGAACGGCGAAGGCTGACCCACGGACGCGATCCGCGCCTGGACGGTTGCGTCGCCCGTCGTCTGCGTGTAATAGCCCGCGCTCTTGAATTCGAGGGTTTGAACCCCGCCGCGCGGGCGATTACGCAGCGCGGCGTTTCTGTTTGTTGAGGCGAGCCAGATGGCCGAGATCATTCTGAACGTTGATGTCCGTGACGGCGTCGGCACCGGCGGCGCCCGCGCCGCGCGTCGCGCGGGCATGGTCCCCGGCGTTCTGTACGGCGGCGACAAGGCGCCCGTGGCCATCTCGGTGAACGAGCGCGACTTCCGCAAGTCGCTCTACACCGGCAAGCTGCTGGGCCACCTGGTGACCCTGCAGTACGGCGACGAGACCCAGCCGGTCATCGCCCGCGACGTCCAGTTCGATCCTGTGTCGGACCGTCCGCTGCATTTCGACCTGATGCGCGTCGACGAAAAGCAGACCATCAAGATCGACATCCCGGTCCACTTCATCAACCAGGACCAGTGCGAAGCCTTCCGTCAGGGCGGTTCGCTGGAAGTCGTCCGTCACTCGGTCGAGGTCAAGGTCCGCGCCGATCACATCCCGGAAGACCTGATCGTCGACCTGGCCGGCCACAAGCTGGGCGACACCATCCGTTGGACCGACCTGAAGGGCACCAAGGACGTCGAGCCGACCATCACCGACCGTGACTTCGTGATCGCCTCGATCAAGACCTCTTCGGCCGCCATCTCCGCCGCCGCCGACGAGGCGCATGACGCCGAAGTCGAAGCGACCGAACAGGCCACCCCCGAAGAAGCCACCGCCACGGAAGACACCGCCGAGGGCTGATCCCCTCGCGACAAGATGCTACTGGAACGGCCCCTTCCGGCGACGGACGGGGCCGTTTCCTTTTCCGGAACCCGCCATGATCATCATCGCCGGCCTCGGCAATCCGGGGCCGAAATACCAGGGCAACCGCCACAACATCGGCTTCATGGCCGTGGACGAGATCGCGCGCCGCTGGTCGTTCGGACCCGAGCGCGCCAAATTTCAGTCGGTCATTCGCGAGGGGGAGGTCGAGGCGTCGACGGGCCGGGTCAAGGTCCTGTTGATGAAGCCCCAGACCTATATGAACGAGAGCGGCCGGGCGGTTTCCGAGGCGGCGCGCTTCTACAAGGTGCAGCCCGCTCAGGTGATCGTCTTCCACGACGAGATCGACCTGGCGCCCGGTCGCTTCCGGATGAAGAGCGGCGGCGGCGCGGCCGGTCAGAACGGCGTCCGCTCACTGATCAGCCAGCTCGGGCCGGACTTCCGCCGGGCGCGGATGGGTATCGGGCACCCGGGCGAGCCTCAGCTGGTCCACGGCTACGTCCTCAGCGATTTTCACAAGGCCGACCAGCCATGGCTCGAGCCGATGCTGACCGCGATCGCCGACGCCCTGCCCTTTGCCCTCGCCGGGGACGACGACCGCTACCAGGCCGAGGTCATGCGACTGGCTCCGGCGCCCAAATTCAGCCCCAGGCAGGCCGCCCGCGGCGAAGGTTGATAACGCGACAGGCCGCCGCCTTGCAGACGCCTGATACGGGCGATAGACCGCCGCGTGCTCTTGAAAGGCTACCGATGGCCCGCGCCCTGTGCCCCCTCGCCCTGTTCGCCATCGTTGTCGGGCTGGCGGCCTGCACCTCCGGAGAGAAGGCGACCACCAGCGCCGCGGGCGCGGTCGAGGTTTCGGAGGCGGTGTGCCGTCCCACGCCGGTCGGCCGTCAGACCACCGGCTGCTACCTGACCCTCACCGCAACGGCCGACGACCGGCTCCTCAGCGCCGCCTCGCCCGTCGCAGGCCGGGCCCAGATCCACGAGAGCCGGATCGAAAGCAACATGATGATGATGCGGGAGCTCAAGGACGGCCTGCCCCTTCCCGCCGGTCAGGCGGTCGAACTCAAGCCCGGTGGCAACCACATCATGCTGCTCGGCGTCGCGGAGCCCCTGAGGGCCGGGGGCGCCGTCCCCTTGACCCTGACCTTCGCCGCAGCGCCCCCGGTCGAAGTCGTCGCCCGGGTCGGTCAACCAGCGCTCTCTCACACCGCCCCGCCCGCGCCCTGAACGCGTTGCTCGCCCGAGCCTGACAAATCGGCCGCGACCCGCTAAAGGCTCGCCCTCACCTAGGAAAACCCCGCCCCCATGGCCCTGAAAGTCGCGATCGTCGGCCTGCCCAACGTCGGCAAGTCCACCCTGTTCAACGCCCTGACCAAGACGGCGGCGGCCCAGGCGGCCAACTATCCGTTCTGCACCATCGAGCCGAACACCGGAGATGTCGCGGTGCCCGAGCCGCGCCTCGACGTCCTGGCCGGGATCGCGGGCTCGAAGGAGGTCATTCCGTCGCGCATCACCTTCGTCGATATCGCCGGCCTCGTGCGCGGCGCGTCCAAGGGCGAGGGTCTGGGCAACCAGTTCCTGGCCAACATCCGCGATTGCGACGCTGTGGCCTTCGTCGCCCGCTGCTTCGTCGACGACGACATCACCCACGTCGAGAACCGCATCGATCCGATCTCCGACCTCGAGATCATCGAGACCGAGCTGATGCTGGCCGACCTCGAAAGCCTCGAGAAGCGGGTGGTCAACGTCGAGAAGAAGGCCAAGGGCGGCGACAAGGAGGCCCAGACGACCCTGCGCCTGATCAACCTCGCCCTGACGCCGCTGCGGGCCGGCAAGCCCGCTCGCGTGGTCCAGGTCGACAAGGAGGACGAGAAGGCCTGGCACATGCTGCAGCTGCTGACCTCCCTGCCCGCCCTCTATGTCGCCAACGTCGACGAAGGCTCGGCCGACAAGGGCAATGAGCTGTCGGATCTGGTGGCGAAACGCGCCGCCGCGGACAACGCCAAGGCGGTGGTGATCTCGGCCAAGATCGATTCCGAGCTGGCCGTGCTCGACGCCGCCGAGCAGGCCGAATTCCTCGAAAGCATGGGGCTGGAGGAGCCGGGCCTGAACCGCCTGATCCGCGAGGCCTACGCCCTGCTGGGCCTGCAGACCTATTTCACGGTCGGCCCCAAGGAGGCGCGGGCCTGGACCATTCCGATCGGCGCGACCGGGCCGCAGGCGGCGGGGGTGATCCACACGGATTTCGAGAAGGGCTTCATCCGCGCCGAGACCATCGCCTACGCCGACTTCGTGGCCCTCAACGGAGAGCAGGGGGCGAAGGAGGCGGGGAAGATGCGGGCCGAGGGCAAGGGCTATGTCGTCAAGGACGGCGACGTGATGCATTTCCTGTTCAGCAGCTAGGGACCGGGCGCGGGGGTATCCTCAAGCGTCGTGCATTTGGTCAGGGTGACGAGCGTATTGTCGCGGTTCAGCCAGGTCAGGCGCAGGGTCTGGCCCGACACCGCCAGACGGACACGCTCGTTGGAGACCGCCCCCTCGGCGGTGCAGGTCAGGACGGCGTCGTAGCCATCGGCGATCTGGTCGACGGAGGCGATGGCGCAGCTGTTTTCATAACCCTCGAACCGGGTCGTGGTGATCTCGATCGGGCGTTCCGGCCCGGTGGTGTTCGGGCACCGGGCGACGTCGGCGGTCCAGCGCCCGACGAAGCTGCGCGGGCCGCTGCCCGGCATGACCGAGCCCACCCCGGGGGATGCCGCAGGCGGCGGCGCGGCGGCCTCCGGCGTGTTGATAGGGTCGGCCGGCGCGGTCGGTGGATTGGCTTCGCCCGGACCGCAGGCGGCCAGGGCGATTACGGCGAGCAGGCAGAGACGGGTCCGGGTCATGGTGCAGCAACGCTGTCGGAGCTGATGGGCTCCAGCCGGTTCGCCTCGATCACGAATTTGCGGTCACGCTTGCATCGCCTGCCCGTATTTGCGACCGGTTCTTCTGTGTCGAGAACAAGGGGGCGTCCCGAATGACTCAGAACACCAATCCATGGGCTGCGCAGATCGATCCGTTGGCCCAGGACATCGCCGCGGTGCTGAAACGCATGGGCGGTTCGGCGCATCAGCGGGACGTGGTCCAGTGCGTCGCGGCGATGAAGCGCCAGCGGGGCGAGACTGTCGCCCAGGATCTGACCAACCGGATTGTCGAGGTGTTCGAGCGTTACCGCGACCTGTTCTTCAAACCGTTCGGCGAAGGGTCGATGCGGTGGGCGTTGCAGCCCGGCGTCGCCTGAAGCCACGCCATCGACGGGAAGGGCCCGCGGCGATCGCCGCGGGCCTTCGTCGTTTCGGGTATCAGAAGCGGCGAACGAAGCTGAGACCATAGGTGTCGATCTCGCCACCGGCGTCGTCCTGGAAGTCCCGGCGGGTCCAGTCGGCGCGGACGCCGTTCTGGCCGTCGAAGAAGTAGTTGGCGCCGGCGCCGTAGTTGACGCTTTCGCCGTCTTCTTCAGCGGTGAAGCCGGCGACGTCGGCCTTGATCGAGGTCGTGCCGTAGCCGACGCGGCCGAACAGTTCGAAATTCGGGCTGACCGGCACCGAGGCGACCGCATAGACGGCGGCGTCATACTCATGCTCGACCGTGCCGCCGACGCCGGCCACGGTGATGTCCTCGTCCTTGACGCCGAACGAGGCTTCGCCCTCGACGCCGATGTATTGCGAGACCTTGGCGCCGACGCGGCCGGTGATGGCGCCGAGGCTTTCGTCGCCGCTGTCGAGGTGGGTGTAGCCGACCGAGCCGGTCCACTGCGGGTCGTTGAAGCTCTGGGCCATCGCCGGTCCGGCGATCAGAGTAAGAGCGGCAGTCGCGAGAAGAACGTTACGCATTGTTTCTGTATCCTCTAGATGTGGTCACTACTGTTGTGACCAGCCCCATCCAGCGAGACACAAATGGGATGACCTTTGGGGCGTTCCAGAGGCGGAAAACAACTTGCGACCCCCTGTGCGTTACAAGGCACAGACGCCGGTACGCCAATCATGACATTCCCGTGACCTTGTAACAGCGTTCGCCTTCTAGCGGTCCTTCTCCTGTTCGGTCCCGGCCCGGTGGTTCAGCGCGGCCTGGGCGGCGGCGAGGCGGGCGATGGGCACGCGGTAGGGCGAGCAGCTGACGTAGGCGAGGCCAACCTCCTCGCAGAAGGCGATCGAGGACGGGTCGCCGCCGTGTTCGCCGCAGATGCCCATCTTGATGTCCGGGCGGGCCGCGCCGCCGCGTTCGGCGGCGATGCGGATCAGGTCGCCGACGCCGTCGCGGTCGAGCCGGACGAAGGGATCAGTCTCGAAGATGCCCTTGTCGAGATAGGCCTGCAGGAAGCGGCCGGAGTCGTCGCGGCTGATGCCGAAGGTGGTCTGGGTCAGGTCGTTGGTGCCGAAGGAGAAGAATTCGGCGTGCTCGGCCAGGTCGCCGGCGCGCAGGGCGGCGCGCGGCAGTTCGATCATGGTCCCGACCAGATAGGCGATCGACTGGCCGGTTTCGGCGAAGACCTCGCGGGCGACCCGGTCGGTCAGCTCGCGCAGGTATTTCATCTCCAGGCCGAGGGCGACCAGCGGGTGCATGATCTCGGGCAGCGGCGCCTCGCCCGATTTCGACTGAACTTCCAGCGCCGCCTCGAGGATGGCGCGGACCTGCATCTCGTAGATCTCGGGATAGGCGACGCCGAGACGGCAGCCGCGGTGGCCGAGCATGGGGTTGGTCTCGTGCAACTCCTTGGCCCGCCGCTTCAGCTTGGCGGCGTCGAGACCCTGGGTTTGGGCGAGGGCGTCGATCTCGGCGTCGGTGTGGGGGATGAACTCGTGCAGCGGCGGATCGAGCAGGCGGACCGTGACCGGCAGGCCGGCCATGATCTGGAACAGCTCGACGAAGTCCGACTTCTGGAACGGCGCGATCTTCGCCAGGGCGGCGCGGCGGCCAGCCTCGTCATCGGCGAGGATCATCTCGCGCACGGCGGCGATGCGGGCGTCGTCGAAGAACATGTGCTCGGTGCGGCACAGGCCGATGCCTTCAGCGCCGAAGCCGCGCGCCGTCTTCGCATCCAGCGGCGTCTCG
>JAHJNW010000146.1 GCA_018820665.1 Alphaproteobacteria bacterium
CCTGCCCACTGGGCCCTCGAGGATGTCCCTGACCTTCCGCTCCGCCCCCGGCCTGACGGGCCAGGGCTCGGCGCTCAAGGCGCCGCTGGCCGCACCTCCTGACCGATCGCCCAGATGAAGCCCGACAGCTCCCGAGCGATAGCGGCGATGACGACAGTCGGCCGCTTGCCGCCGGCGCTGAGACGGCGATATCTATCGCACAGGCGCACCTGGGCCTTCCACGCCACGTCCCGCACCACCTTCGGCTGGCGAGAGACGACGTCGGTCTTGCCGGTCGAGACCCGCGGCGGGTAGCGATAGCTCCAGGCCGCTTCCACCAGCATCCGCCGCGCTTCGCGGTTGCCGGTCTTGGTGATGCCTCCGCGCCGGATCCGGTCGCCGCTGGAATGCTCCGAGGGGACCAGACCCAGATAGGCCATCAGCCGTCGTGGATTCTCAAACCTGCCGAGATCGCCGACGGCCGCGACGAAGCTGACGGCCGAGATGGTGTCGAGGCCGCGCAACGCCCGAAGCGCCTCGACCAGAGGCGACAACGACCAGCCCGCCAGCATGGCGGAGATCCTCGCTTCGAGCTGTTCCCGGCGGTCCTGCGCCGCCCAGACGGCCTCCACGTAATCTTGGAAGACGATGCGGTGCGCATCCTGCTCGAACGCCTGACCCGCCAGCCAGCGGCGGTGCCTCAAGGTCCATGGCTTGCCGACCGGGTAGGTCCGGCCGTGCCGCAGCAGAAACGCCAGCAGTTGCTGTCGCGCCCGCATCAGGGCCATCATCGCGTCTCCCCGGGCCCGGACCAGATCGCGCATGGCCTCATGCACTTCGTCGGGGACCCAGACCGCCGTCAGACCACCCGCGCGGTGTTGAAGCGCGAGCATCTGTGAATCCCGTCGGTCGGTCTTGATGCGATCGCCTGGCTTGCGAGCGATCAGCGTCGGCGCCGCGACCAGGCAGCCATGATCCATCTCCGTCAGCTGGCGGTAGATCCCGTAGCCACAGCCGCCGGCCTCGTAACAGAACTCCAACCGACTACCGGACCGCGACAGCTGACCCGCCAGCTTGCGAACCTGTTCCGGCGTGTTGGCGACCTCGCCGCAGAACCTGACGGCGCCGTCGCGTCCGTCCTCTGCAGTGGTGACGCTGATGCTCAGCTTGTGAACATCGAGCCCCACAAAGAGCGTGTCCATTCCTTCCTCCTAGGCGCTGCTGAAGGCTGCAGCATCCGGCGCCAGGCCGAACGAGGGCAAGGACATACGGACTTAGCTCTGGACGCCCGCGGGACCGTGCGTTCCGTCGTCAAGGTCGATCGTCATGAACGTGAGCGTGTCGATCACTGGCCACGACACCCTGTTGCAGCGAGGAAGGAGCCTGAAGAAGGCGTCACCTGTCCCGCGGTGAGGAATGAACCGCGGCGAAGCGATCGGCATCGGCGTCACGTCGATCAGTCGTCCATGCTCGTCTGCAACGACGGAATGGGCGACGATGTGGAGCTGGAACGCATCCTGCGCCTCGATCAACCAGCCGTGGACCGGGATCGCGTCCGGCGTCTGCGCCGCCCAGCGCACAGCGTTGGCATGACAGTCGTTGGGGCGCGCCGCATCATCATCGCGAAACACGACCTGAAGTGGTTTCGGGCAAAGCGCTTCGGAGCGGCGCCCGTGGACCTCATCGAAATAGGCGACATCATCGGCGTCGAAGGTGATCGTCATGTCTCGTCCTCTCGCCATCGACGGCCCGATGGCTCCGAAGGCATGACACGCTCTCGACTTCCGACCAAAGCAGAGCTTCACTCCGATATTGAGGCTCTCGCCTCCGCCCGAGGGCGGAAAGCGGCGGCGCGAACTTCGAGGACCACACCCTGTCATCCCCCACCCTGATATCCTTCGATGAGTCCGGCTTCACCGGCCCCAATCTGCTCCGGGACGACCAGCCGGTCTTCGCCTATGCGGCGGTCGAACTGTCCATCGAGGACGCCAATCAGCTGATCGCGGAGATCCGCGGCGGTCGCAAGCCGGTCATCCAGGCGGCCGAACTGAAGGCGTCCGGACTCAAGAAGCGGGGGGACTGGCCCGAGATCGCGGGCCTTGTGCTTTCCCGGATGGAGGGCCGTTACAGCTTTCTCGTCGCGGACAAGCGGCTGGCGTTCGCGGGCAAGGTCTTCGAGTACCTCATGGAGCCTGTGCTCGAGGACAACAGCCTCCTCTTTTACCGTCACGGGCTTCATCGGCTGGTCGCGGGAGCCGTCTATCGAAGCATCGCGACCGCCGGTGGACCGGCCGAGGACCTCGCCCTGCAGCTCGAGACGTTCATGCGGAGTTTCGATCCCGCAGACGCCCCCGTGGTCTTTGCCGCGACCGGAGAGGCGCCGGCGGATGCGCGGGTCCTGGGCGAGGTGTTGCGGTTCGCCCGGGGCTATTCCGAGCGGATCAAGGCGCGGACCGAGCACCTGAAGGACGACGCCGAGTACGCCAAATGGGTGCTGGACCTGACTTCGACCGCGCTGATGTCGCTCCTTGTCAACGGTTTCGGCCCCAAGCATCAGCAGCTCGAGGTGCTTTGCGACGACTCCAAGCCGCTGCAGGGCATCGCCTCGACCTTCGACGGCTTCATCGGTCGCGATGAGGAATTCCCTCTGCATGGCGGCAACCGCGTGGTCAGCGCCAGGCTAAATCTCGCGGGGCCGATCCGGTTCGGCCAGTCGGATGACAATCCGACGCTTCAAATCGCCGACCTGATCGCCGGCCTCGCCGCGCAGCTCTATGGCCGCAACCCGCCTGCCGAACTTCAGCCTCTCAAAGCCGACCTGGACCGTCATCTGCATGAGGATCACATCCTGCCGGAGACCGCGGGGGACTCGCAGATGACCGCGGTCGAGAAGCAAGCCAATATGTTCGTCCTGCGTCACCTCGCGGGCCGCGCGGCGCTGGGAGCCGACCCTCTCAAGGGCATGGCCAAGGTCTACGTCCAGGCCTTCAAGCGAGCGAGCTCCGTCGGGCAACGTCTGCGAAACCGGCGCTGAGGACACGTAAGCCTGCCACCGCAGGCCTGCGTGTTCACCCTCCAGCATCTTTCGGTTCGAATCGACCGGAACAAGGAGATCCTCCATGGGACAGACCCATTCGCCCCTGCCGCGAACGATCAAGAAGCCGGAACTGCGCCAGATGGTGCCGCTCGCAGACAGCACGATCTGGGAGATGGAGCAGCGCGGGGAATTTCCCAAACGCTTCCGACTGACTCCGCGATGCGTGGTCTGGGATCTGTCGGAGGTGCAGGCCTGGCTGGATAAACGTCGCCGCACGCCCGTAACGCCAGCCAAGGCCCCGGATGTGCGCCTACGCCGATCACGCCCCGTCCACGACGCGCCGGGCGCCTGCCGGCCGCACCTCTGAGCGCTTCCAGCTTCAGAAATCAGCGAGCTGGTCATAGAATGCTTCATCAGGGGACGGCAGTGACCCGGAGACCGGGACAGGGGCGTCCAGGGGCGATGATTGATTTCTTCACCCCCAGGACTTATATGTCCTCCCGAGGCCAGATCGGTTGAAACAGCCTCACCCGCCTCTTCGGAGGTCCACGCGTGAGCGAGATAGGGATTTCGGTCCCGGAAGCGGCTACCGAGTGACTTCTGATAAGGGCGCCTCCGGGCGCCCTTATCTTTTCCGGTGAAACTTCAGCTTCTCGCCCTTCAGCGTCTTGTCGATCAGCACGGCGAAGCGAACCTTGCTCATGTGGGCGATGGCGAGCGCCTGCGCCGGTTCAGGGCTGTAGGCGCTTTCCACGAAGAGCTTGAGATCGACGCCGGCGCCGGTGCCCCGCTTGACCCTGAAGAAGACCCTGTAGTCCCCTGCTCCGCCGTCGTTGCGCACACCGATCCGCAGGAAGTTCGCCTCCGGGGTCTGATAGACATGCGCGGTCGGCAGACCTTTCAGGATATGCGGCAGCGCTTGCGACAGCCCATAGCGGATCGGACAGAAGACGCGCCGCCTCGGGCCGTCCCAGACCGCCACCGCGTTGTCGTCGTGCCGGGCGGCGTCGAAGGTTTCGCTGAAGCAGTGGTTGCTGAACCGGACATCGATCTTTACGCCGTTCGGACGCGACTGGGTCGCCATCTCGAGCACGAAGGGCTCGAGATGATCGAACGCGAGCGTCTGCCCCGCGACCTCCAGCGGCGGAAAGTACGGCCCGGCCATGATCTACAGTCCGGACAGGTCCGGCGACCGCTTGCGCAGTCCCGGCCGAACGGCCGCGCGCTTGGTGGCGGCGGCCTTGTCGCGCGCGTCGATCATGTCCTTGGCGATCGGCTTCAGCTTCTCGACCAGGGGCTTGAGGTCATAGATGTTGCTGGCCTGCCCTCCGCTGGAATGGCGACGCACGATCCGACGAACGAGACCTTCGTCTTCGAGGCGTTTGATGGCGCGCTGGACGGTCTTGTCCGACACGCTGAGGCGTTCGGCCAGCCTGCGCTTCGAGGGGAACGGCATCTCCTCGTCCTCCCACCAGTGGTCGATCAGGTGCATCAGCACCGCGAGTTCGGTGGCGTTGATGTGCAGGCGAGCCTGGGCTCGGAGCAGGACCGAAGGGACGAAGGTGAAGCCTGGGTCGATTACGCCCTTGGTCCACCGCTTCTCCAGAACCTTGCGCGAGGTCTCAGGCGTGGCGGGGGGACGGAGGGGGACGACCTTGTTGGTGGTTTCGCTCATGGTTGATCTCATCGATTGAGCCGATACAATGGACCTTCAAACCGTTGAACGGAATGGTTTGGGCCCGCCTCTCCCCTGGACATAGGCGCCCATACCCCCGGACGCCATCGTCCCTCCGCCCCGGTCGCCACTGTCCCCCGAATAAGCACGCCGCGCGTTTCAGGACGCCGTGTCGCATGACGCTATTGGAGTACAACCACCCCCTGGTCTTCTTTGTCCACGGGGGTCAGATTTTGTGTGCGGGTCTGTGAGGTGGCCGTTCAGAACTTCGGATCGAAACGCGGTGCGCTGACCTCTGACACGGCCAGAACCGGCGTGTAGGCGCGGCCCGCTTCCCAGGCGTCCACGGCGTTCGACCATTCCTGCGCCATGTGGCGGCGCTGGGCCTCGAACTCCGCCTTGTTGTAGACGCCTCGCGAAGATCGTTCTTCGTGAGCCAGTCCTTTCTCGATCCAGTCCGAGTTGAAGCCCATCTCGTGTAGCAGGGTCGAGGCCGTCCGGCGCAAGTCGTGGACGGTGAAGGGCTCGAGCGGAAGGTCACCCTTTCCGGCCCTTTCAGCGATCGCACTGGTGACGCGATTGAAGGTCGCCCGCGACATCGGCGCATCGGCGTCGTAGCGCGACGGCAGGATATATTTCGAGTTGCCGGCGCAGGTCTTCAGGGCGACTAGAATGTCGAGCATCTGGGTGGAGAGGTAGACGTTGTGAGGGCGTGAGCGCTTCATGCGCGCCGCCGGGATCGACCAGACCGCATTGTCGAAATCCACCTCGGTCCATACCCCGTCCTGAAGTTCGCTCTTCCGAACCATGCTGAGCAGGATGAACTTCAGGCTGAGCCTGATAGTCGGCAGAGTCGCCACCTCGCCGAGGAGCATCAGCATGATGCGGATTTCGGCTGGGGTGAGTGACCGATCGCGCGGTCGGAACGTGGCGATCGAAGCCGGACCCACGTCATCCGCAGGGTTGTCGATCTTCTCGCCGTGGAGGATGGCCCAGCCGTAGATCTGTTTGACGATATCCCGGACATGGATCGCCGTGGCGGGCGCGCCGCGATCTACAATCGCCTTGCAGTGGGCCCGCAGGTCGTCAGGTGTAATCTCGCTTAGCAGACGGTTCTTCCACTTCGGCAGGATGTCCCGATTGAAGATCGCCCGGCGCATGTCGCGGGTGCTGTCCGCCATCGGCGCGCGGTCCATCCAGCCCTGGGCGACCTGTGCGAAATCGTGAGCTTCCTTCAAGCGACGTTTGGCGCGCTGCTTTTCAACGGCGGGCGATACCCCGTCTGCGATCGCCTTCTTCACCTCGATCAGCCGCTCGCGGGCTTGGGCCAGCGTCAGCCCGGCCCGACCGTAACGCCCGAGCGTCATGGTCTCTCGACGGCCGTTGAACCGATAGTCGTAGCGGAATGAGATCGCGCCGCCCGTCGAGACATAGACGTACATACCGTCCCTGTCGGTACTCTTGTAAGCCCTTGCTTTCGGACGCAAATTCTTCAGTGCGGTGTCGGTTAGCACGGTATAATCGCCTCTGGCTGTCGGTCCTCGAATTCGGGCGCGCCAAGACAGCTTTTTCTCATCCATTTCAGAGACTTGCTGGAAATGAATACCGTCAGGGCTTGGCCCGATGTCAGGACGGTATGAGCCCGAGTCCGCCAGATCAATGCAGCGGCGTACCGTCGGGCAGTCCGACAAAACGAAAAAAGACCCTCCGAATGGCTCCGAAGGGTCTCGACAGAATTCACAATGTTGTCAGCCCTTTAGAGGCGGCTTCGGAAGCGATACCGAATGCTACCGAAGGGTCGGGACTATTCCCACTCGATCGTGCCGGGCGGCTTGGATGTCACGTCGTAGACCACGCGATTGACCCCCCTCACCTCGTTGACGATGCGGGTCGCGGTCTTGCCCAGCACGTCCCACGGGAATTCGAAGAAGTCGGCGGTCATGCCGTCGGTCGAGGTGACGGCGCGCAGGGCCAGCACCTTCTCATAGGTGCGGGCGTCGCCCATGACGCCGACGGTCTTGACCGGCAGCAGGACGGCGAAGGCCTGCCAGATCTGGTCGTAGAGCCCGGCCTTGCGGATTTCCTCGAGGTAGATGGCGTCGGCCTGTTGCAGGGTCTCAACCGCCTCCGGGGTGATCTCGCCGGGGATGCGGATGGCCAGGCCCGGCCCCGGGAAGGGGTGACGGCCTACGAAGGCGTCGGTCAGGCCCAGTTCCCGGCCGAGCGCCCGCACCTCGTCCTTGAACAGCTCCCGCAGCGGCTCGACCAGCTTCAGCTTCATGAAGTCCGGCAGGCCGCCGACGTTGTGGTGGCTCTTGATCACGTGAGCCTTGCCGCTTGAGGACGACACGCTTTCGATCACGTCGGGATAGAGGGTCCCTTGCGCGAGGAATTCGGCGCCGTCGATCTTCCCCGCCTCGCGATCAAAAATCTCGATGAAGACCCGGCCGATCGTCTTCCGCTTGGTCTCAGGGTCCGAAATCCCGGCCAGATCTCCGAGGAATTCCTTCGACGCATCAACGTGGATCAGGGGAATGTTGTAGTGCTCGCGGAACAGGGTGGTGACCTGCGTCGCCTCGTCCTTGCGCAGCAGTCCGGTGTCGACGAACACGCAGGTCAGCTGGTCCCCGATCGCTTCGTGGATCAGCACGGCGGCCACCGATGAATCGACGCCGCCCGACAGGCCGCAGACGACCTTGGCCGACCCGACCTGTTCCCGAATCTGGGCGATCTTCTCGTCGCGATAGGCGGCCATGGTCCAGTCGCCCTTCAACCCGGCGATGCCGTGGGTGAAGTTCTTCAGCATCGTCGCGCCGCGCGGTGTGTGCATGACTTCCGGATGGAACTGAACCCCATAGAAGCGGCGCGTCTCGTCGGCGATCACGGCGTAGGGCGAGCCCGGCGAGGAGGCGACGACGTCGAACCCGGCCGGGATGGCGACGATCTTGTCGCCATGGCTCATCCACACCGTCTCGTCCTCCCCGACCGGCGCCAGGTCGGCGAGCAGGGGCGAGACCTTCTCGACGGTGATCTCGGCGCGGCCGAACTCGCGGTGGTGGCCGCCTTCGACCTTGCCGCCCAGCTGCTCGCACATGGTCATCTCCCCGTAGCAGATGCCCAGCACGGGGACGCCGGCCTCGAACACGCCCTGCGGCGCCCGCGGGCTGCCTTCTTCGTGCACGCTCTCGGGTCCGCCCGACAGGATGATGGCCTGCGGCTTCATGGCGGCGAGCGCGGCTTCGGCCTTGGCGTACGGATGGATCTCGCAATAGACGCTCGCCTCGCGCAGGCGCCGCGCGATCAACTGCGTCACCTGGCTGCCGAAGTCGACGATCAGGACCTTCTGGTGATCAGCGGGGGCGGTCATGCGGGCTCCGTGGCGGCAGGCGTGAGATGGTCATGCATCAGGTCGAGGGCTTCAGCCAGCGCCTGATCGACCTCGGCGAGGGCGTCGGTCCAGTGTTCGAGCGCGGACAGGTCCGAACGGCCGTCCGAGACGCCGCGCAGGCCCATCACCGGCACGCCGAACCGGGCGGCGGCGCGGACCACGGCGAAGGTCTCCATATCGACCATGTCGGCGTCGACGACGTCATAGCCGACGCCCGAAACGACGCTGGCGCCGGTGGCGAGCCGCGCGGTCGGCAGGGCGGCGGGTCCCTCCGCCAGCGGCAGGACGGCGGGCAGGCGTGGAAACGGCGTCTCGCCTTTCGGAAAGCCCAGGACGCTGGCGTCCATGTCGCGATAGCTGACCGAGGCGACGCGATAGACCCGGGCGTGGTCGAGGGTGCGTGAACCCGCCGAGCCCAGCGAGACGATCAGGTCCGGCAGGGCGCCCTCGGCCTGCAGCACGGCCAGGGCATGCGCCACCCCGGCGGCGGCCTCAACCGGCCCGACGCCGGTGATCAACGGGCGGATGCGCGCCCTCAGCGCCGGGCCGTATTCGGGCTCGGCGGCCATGACGCAGAGGGCGGTCTTCGGGCCGAAGCGGGAAAGGGACCAGTCCCGGCTCACGCCCGCCGCTCATAGAGGGCGAGGAAGAAGCCGTCGGTATTGGTCGAGCCCGGCGACAGCCGCAGGCGATGGCCCGCCGCCTGCGCGGCGAGACGCTCGCGGCCGGCTTCGGTCAGGGTCGGCGTGTCCAGCAGCCCCGCTGCCGGCAGGGGCTGGAACGCCGGATGAGCGGCCTCGAAGGCGTCGGCGGTCGCCTCGTTCTCGCGCGTCAGCATCGAGCAGGTGACATAGGCCAGCCGGCCGCCCGGCTTCACCAGCGAAACGGCCTGATCGAGGATGCGCAGCTGCAGCGCATGCATCCGCTCGACCTCGTCCGGCTTCAGCCGCCAGGCGTCCTCGGGCCGGCGACGCCAGGCGCCCGTGCCGCTGCAGGGGGCGTCAACGAAGACCAGATCGGCCTTGCCGTTGAATTCCTCGACCCCGCCGCCGTTCTGGCTGATCAGCCGCAGGTCGGCGGCGACGCCGGCGCGGGCCAGCCGGGGCCGGATGTTGTCGAGCCGCTTCTGCACCACGTCGCAGGCAATGAGTGTCATCCCGGAGTCGGGCGGCGCGGCCCGGGCCGCCGCGGCCTCATCGGCCCCCGTCGGCGACCAGCCGGCCGGCTTCGGCGCCGCG
>JAHJNW010000147.1 GCA_018820665.1 Alphaproteobacteria bacterium
CCCCTCGACCCTCGCCCCTCCCGACCCACCCCCGCCTCGTCGTGACCACCACCCCCCGCCCCACCCGCGCCCTCGTCCGCCTGCGCGACGAGGCCGGCTGCGCCCTGACCCACGCCCCCACGGCCGACAACGCCGACCACCTGTCGCCCGGCTTCCTCGACAACCTCCACGCCCTCTACGGCGGCACCCGCCGCGCCGCCCAGGAGCTGGAGGGCAAGATCGTCGAACTGGACGGGGCGTTGTTCACCGCGGCGATGATGGCGCGGGCGAGGAGGGGCGAGGGACGAGAGGCGAGGGGCGAGGGAAGGGCAGGGGCGGTTCCCCCGCCCGCGCCCACAGATCCACTGACCCCGTCTTCTTCCTCGCCCCTCGACCCTCGCCCCTCGTCCCTCGAGCCAGCCTCCGACCGTCCGAAGGCCGCCAACCCCTACGACCGCATCGTGGTGGCCATCGACCCCACCGCCACCGCCGGCGGGGCCGCCTGCGGCCTGATCGCGGCGGCCCGCTACCGCCGCTCCGACGGCGTCCGCTGCGCCGTGATTCTCGCCGACCGGTCGATCGCCGGCCTCGGCCCCGACGCCTGGGCCCGCCGCGCCGTCGCCCTCGCGGCCGAGTTCGGCGCGACGGCCCTGGTGGCCGAGGTCAACCAGGGCGGCGACATGGTCCGGGCGGTGCTGAAGACCGCCGGCTGCACGCTGAAGATCCGCGAGGTCCACGCCACGCGCGGCAAATACGTCCGCGCCGAGCCCGTCGCCGCCCTCTACGAACAGGGCCGGATCCACCATGCGGGGACGTTCGACGCGCTGGAGGAGGAACTGATGGCGTTTGGGGGAGAGATGGAGGCGGCGGGCTCGCTGGACCGGGCGGACGCGCTGGTGTGGGCGGTGACGGACCTGCTGGTGGACGCGCCGGACGGGGAGCGGGGGCCGAGGGTGCGGTGGGTGTGAGGGGGGGCGGTGAGAGGGAGTGGTTGCCGCGAGTCGACCTGCCTAATGCTATCCTGCTGCGCGCCGCCCAGCGTCGAATGATCTGTTGACTAAACGCGTCGACGATACCCACATTGGCAGGATGAAAAAGACTAAACTCGGGACGGAATTCACCGTCGCTAAGGAGGGATCACGGAGCTCGAACTCCGGAGTATTCCGTGAGGTATCTGGAGCTGGCTTCAGCGCTCGGGTGATGAGTGCTGAGACATTCGCCAAGGCGGCGAAACGGGCGCAAAAATCACTCGCGTCGTCCGACTTGCAGAGAAATCTCAAGAAGGGACGTTGAATGGCTTACAACCCCCTCTTCACGAGGATGGTGGAAGAAGCAGACCATCGCCTAACCGGCATGGTGGCCTATGCGATTTACAAGACCGCCAAGAAGGAGTGGGTCCAAGCATACGAACAAGAGCATGGTCGGCGGCCGGATGCCGCCAAGCTTGCCGCGTATGCCGCCACTTGGACGCCTCAGCTTATTGCTAACGCCAACGATGCGGCCACGTCGGCTTTATCTGAATTTGCCGCCGAGGCAATTGACGAAGCCAGGCCCTCTATCGTCGAAGAAGCACTCCGTGGGGATGCCGTTCGATCGGTCCTCCTCTCAATGCTTTCTGCGCTTCTCTATACGGTTGCTTTGGTCATGGTAGTTGTTGTGTTGAGGGCTGCTGGTATCGATCTCATCTCCATCATCGGTGCAGTCCGGTAAATCTAACCGCTTGCCGACTCGGCCGCTGCCCGCCTTACTGGTCAGTGGGAGGGCAAGATGACCGCAGAGATTGCAATCGCCAACAAGCACGCTGTCGCTCTGGCTGCCGACAGCAAGGTGACGGTGACGTCTACCGGCATGTCGAAAGGCTATGATACCGCCAACAAGGTCTTCACTCTGTCCAAGATTCATCCTGTCGGGATCATGATCTTCGGCAACGCAGAGTTCATGGGATACCCTTGGGAGACCATCATCAAAATTTACCGTGGCAAGCACGGAGCTCAATCGAAGCCGACGATTTCGGCTTGGGCTAAGGACTTTGTTGCCTTCGTCAGAACGTTCGGTGTCGTGGAGCAGCATCACAAGGTCGAAAATTTAAAGGCCCTTGTCGCTGCGGTTTTGGATGAGATTGTCTCGGCAGCTCAAGAGCAATGTTCGAACTCAAGCGAAGGCGACGAGGGAGAAAGTTTCAGCGACGCGCTTCATCGTCTGCTTACTGATCGTTTGGCGCAATTGCAGCGAAAGCCGCTGTGGCTGAAAAGGTCGCGAAGTCAGCAGCTTGTAAAGCAGTATGGCGAGGCCCTAGCCGAGGTGGTTGCGACTGCGGGGCCCATCACAGAGAGCGACAGTCTTCGAAAGCTCGCCGCCGAGGTGGTGATCAATACTCTCATCCGCGATGTAGAGTCTCCGATCACCAGCGGCTTCGTGATCGCAGGATTTGGCGATGACGAGTTGTTTCCGACGATCACCGAATTCCACACGAACGGATATATCGGCGACAATCTTCTAATCGCTCCGAAGCTGGAGACTGACATTCGGCGATCACAATCCGCTTCCATCCGAGCCTTCGCACAGCGAGATATGGTGCAGAGCTTCATGGATGGTTACGACACCCGGCTCATGACGGCACTTGCTGGGATGTTCGGAGAAGCTCTCCGCGACAGCTGCCTGAGCGTGCTCGAAAGCTATGGTACGAAGCGGAATCAGACGGTCACCAATCGCACCGAAATTGAAACGGCGGCCCGCGAGCGAGTGGGCGCTTTGCTTAAGGACTTCAAGCACGTTAGCAACGAGCTGTTCTCTGACCCAGTCATGGCTATGGTGAACCTTCTGCCAAAGGATGAGCTTGCTCACTTGGCTGAGTCTCTTGTGGCGCTCACTTCCCTGAAACGTAGGGTTTCCCGGGAAATCGAGACGGTCGGTGGTGCCATCGATGTGGCGCTGATCTCAAAGGGAGATGGATTCGTTTGGATCAAGCGGAAGCACTATTTTAAGCCGGAACTAAATCCGCAATTCTTTCGTAATTATTTCCGCGACACTATGTCTGAAGAGGCCTAAGGGAGCTCGCCATGTCCGCCGCCCAGTTCTCCAACCTTGTTGCCGAGCTTGATCGCAAGGCGCAAGCGCATCGCCGAGACGCCATCCAGGACGTGCGGTCGCTCAACTCCAAAGCGACCGCCCAAGCTGTTGGCATCCAGATTGCGAGAAAGTCGGCGTCGGTTTTCCGAGAAGCTCTCTCTAAGCGCACGTAACTCGCCGCGCTCATCGCGCGATGGCTTCGTTTGCCGCCTACCGGCCTCGGGAAATAATCCGCCCCTACCCAAACTCCACCAGCACATCGTCCGCCGCCACCGGGTCCCCGGCCTTGGCGCTGACCGCCTTGACCACGCCGTCGCGCTCGGCCTTGAGGATGTTCTGCATCTTCATGGCCTCGATGATGGCGACGGTTTCGCCGGTCTTGACCTCCTGGCCGACCGTGACCGGGATGGCGACGACGAGGCCGGGCATGGGGGAGGTGATCAGCTTGCTGGTGTCGGCGGCGACCTTTTCCGGCAGGCGGGCGTAGAGCCCGGCCGTGTGCGGGGTCAGGACGCGGACCCTTGCCTTGGCCGCCCGATGCCGGATGACGAAGCCGTCGGCGACGCGGGCGACCTCGGCGGTGAAGGGGTCGCCGTCGAGGACGGCGCGGAACTGGGCCTGGCCCGGGCGCCAGTCGATGTCGCTGAGCTCCAGCAGGCGGTCCTCGCCGGCGAGGTCGAGGGTCAGGGCCTCGTCGGCGTCGTAGGACAGGGCGACCGCGTGCGGGGTGTTGTCGATCAGCACGACCCAGTCGGTGCGGTCGGACGGGTCACCCGACTGTTCGGTCAGGATCTCGTTCATGGCGGCGGCGGCGGCGATCAGGATGTCGGTCTGGCGCCGGTCGGGGGCGAGGCCGTGGAAGCCGTCGGGGAATTCGTCCTTGATGTAGCTGGTCGAGATCTGGCCCGAGCGGAAGCGCGGCTGGTCCATCACGGCGGCGAGGAAGGGGACGTTGTGGCCGACGCCCTGCAGATGGGTGTCTTCGAGGGCGCGGGCCATGCCGTCGATGGCGCCGTCGCGGGTCGGGGCCCAGGCGCACAGCTTGGCGATCATCGGGTCGTAGAACATGGAGATCTCGTCGCCCTCGCGGACGCCGGAGTCGTTGCGCACGGTGTAGCCTTCCGGCTGGGGGCCTTCCTCCGCCGTCTCATACCGCACCAGCCGCCCGATCGAGGGCAGGAAGCCCCGATACGGATCCTCCGCATAGATCCGGCTCTCGATCGCCCAGCCGTTGATCGCCAGATCCTTCTGCCCGAACGCCAGCTTATCGCCCCAGGCCGAGCGGATCATCTGCTCGACCAGGTCGACGCCCGTGATCAGCTCCGTCACCGGATGCTCGACCTGCAGCCGGGTGTTCATCTCGAGGAAGAAGAAGGACCGGTCCTGCCCCGCCACGAACTCGACCGTGCCGGCGGAGTCGTAGTTCACCGCCTTGGCGAGGGCGACGGCCTGGGCGCCCATGGCGGCGCGGGTCTCGGGGTCGAGGAGGGGGGAGGGAGCCTCCTCGATGACCTTCTGGTTGCGCCGCTGGATCGAGCATTCCCGCTCGAACAGATGGACGACGTGGCCGTGCTTGTCGCCCAGCACCTGGATCTCGATGTGGCGCGGGTCGATGATGAATTTCTCGAGGAAGACGCGGTCGTCGCCGAAGGCGTTCAGGGCCTCGGCCTTCACCGCGGCGAAGCCCTCGGCCATGTCGGCGTCGGAGTGGGCGACGCGGATGCCCTTGCCGCCGCCGCCGGCCGAGGCCTTGATCATGATCGGATAGCCGATCTCATTGGCGATCCTGACCGCCTCTTCCGTCGTCTCGATCAGGCCCATGTGGCCAGGGACGGTGGAGACGCCGGCCTCGGCGGCCAGTTTCTTGGAGCTGATCTTGTCGCCCATGGCCTCGATGGCCTCGGGGTTGGGGCCGATGAAGGCGATGCCCTCGTCGCGCAGGCGACGGGCGAAGCCGGCGTTCTCGCTGAGGAAGCCGAAGCCGGGGTGGACGGCTTCCGCGCCCGTTTGCCGCACCGCCTCCACGATCTTGTCGGCCAGCAGATAGGACTGGGCGGCGGGGGCGGGGCCGATCAGCACCGTCTCGTCGGCCATTTCGACGGCGAGGGAGCCGGCGTCGGCCTCGGAATAGACCTGCACGGTTTTGATGCCCATGCGGCGGCAGGTCTTGATGATGCGGACGGCGATCTCGCCGCGGTTGGCGATCAGAATCTTTGAAAACATGCTGCGGTCTTTGGCGTCTTTGGAGCTGAAGCGAACGTGATCGCGGCGTGAGGGAAGCGCCCCGATTAGGCCCCGATCCGGCGGGAGTAAACCGAGGGGGGCGTTCGTCCGAACCCGGTACGGGGTTGGCAAGCCCCGCTGGTATGGGCTTTAACGCTGCCCGATCCCTGTTTTCACGGCTCCGGAGCCCGACTCATGTCCCGTATCCTCCCCGTCGCCGCGACCGCGGCCCTGACGCTGGCGCTGAGCGCCGGCTCCGTTCTTGCGCAGGACTTCCGGACGCTGGCGCGCCAGGACCTGCAGGCGGCCCACGACGAGATCGCCGCCAACCATCCGGCCCCGGTCGTCCCCGGCCCCGCCAGCGACACCTTCCGGGCCTGGATCGACGCCGGCCTGCAGGACGCCCTGTCCAAGACCGGTCAGTCGACCAGCGGCTCCAGCCACGCCTATCTGCTGCGTTACTACGCCGCCGGCTTCCGCGATTCGAACATCGTCATCCGCCCCAGCTACGAGACTCCGGCCGACCGCTTCATGGCCATCAGCTGGGCCGGCCTGGCCACCGGCTGGCGCGACGGCCAGTATGTCGTGACCTACGCCCAGCGTGGCGTGCGCGGCCTGCCGCCGGTCGGGGCGGTGGTCACCGAGTGCAATCTCACGCCGATTGAGGACTACGCCAGGGCCAAGCTGGACCTGTGGGAAGGCGATCTGACCACCGAGGCCGGCCGCATCACCTCGGCCCCCTATCTGCTGTGGAACCGCAACAATCCCTATACCGGCGGCACGCCGTCGACCTGCAAATTCAAGGTCGGCCGCCGCGAGCGCGACTATGAGCTGAAGCCGGTTCCGGTCGACGCGGCCAACCTCGAGGCGGCCTATCGCGCCACCCTTTACGCGCCGGGCCCCGTGCCGCTGGCGGTCGAGACGGTCAACGGCCGTCCGTGGATCCACGTCCATTCGTTCGCCGACGACGCCGGCTGGGACGCCTTCAACGCCCAGCTGCAGGGCCAGCTGGCCGCGATCCAGGGTCCGCAAGGCTTCGTGCTGGACCTGCGCGGCGCGCGCGGCGCCTCGAACCTCGGCTCGACGGCGCGCGGCTACGGCGTGCTGAACCGCCTCTGGACCTCGGAATTCACCCAGAGCCGCCAGCCGACCGGCGGCGACTTCACCTATCGGGCCACGCCGGACAATCGGCAGTGGTACGCCGATGTGATCGAGCGGATGAAGCAGAACGCCCGCTTCGCCGAGGAGGCGCCCGAAGTCATCGTCCAGACCGAGGCCGTGCTGGCCGCGTTCGACGCCGCCCTCGCCGCGGGTCAGCCCAGCTTCACCCAGCCGCAGGCGGCCACGGTCGCCGACGCCAGCGCCGCCAACCCGGTGCAGGGCCCGGTCGTGGTGCTGGTCGACGCCGGCTGCTCGGGCGGCTGCCTCGACACCCTCGACCTGGTCAGCCGTCTGCCGAACGTGCGCATCGCCGGTTCGACCACGGCGGCGGACTCGATCTTCATCGAACAGACCGTGCAGCGCCTGCCGTCGACCTATGCGGACCTCGCCTATGGCCACAAGGCCTGGACCTCGCGCCAGCGCGGCAACAACCAGCCGTTCGTTCCGGAACAGGGCCTGGTCTACACCGGCGACCCGGTCGACGAGACCGCGGTGCGGGCCTGGGTGGGGACGCTGTTTCAGTAGCGCTACCGCGCTTCGCGCTACTTGAGCGCAGGCGGTGATTCAGGGCCATGACAAAGACCGACATCGCCCCCGCCCTCCGCTCGCCCTCCGGCTTTGACCTGACCCCGCCCGACGAGGCGGAACGGGCGCGGCTGGAGGCCGATCTGTCGCCCGAGGAAAAGCGGGTCCTGCTGGCCCACGGCACCGAGGCGCCGTTCTGCGGCACGCTGCTGGGCGAAAAGCGCCCCGGGGTGTTCTGTTGCCGCGAATGCGGCCTGCCGCTGTTCCGCACCGGCACCAAGTTCGAGAGCGGCACCGGCTGGCCCAGCTTCACCGAGCCGGTCGACCCGACTCATGTGACGGCGATCACCGACCGGTCCTACGGCATGACCCGGACCGAAACGCGCTGCGCCCGCTGCGACAGCCATCAGGGCCATGTCTTCCCGGACGGCCCGGGACCGACCGGGCTGCGCTACTGCATCAACTCCGTCGCACTCGCCTTCGTCCCTGAGGGCGAGGCCTTGCCCGATCCGTTGCGACGCGGAGACGGAGCCGCCTGACCATGGCCGCATTTGGCGCTAGGGTGATGATGTTGCAGGAGCCGAGCCCATGCTGATCACCGCCGTGCTGATGTCTGCGGTCCTGACGTCTGATCCGGGCACGGCCGTCGACCCACAGGACGGCGTTGTCGCCACCGCCCCGGCAACGGCGGTCGTGCTGGACCCGGCCCCCGTTGCTTCCGCGCCGGCGCGGCCGCTGCCGCCGCAGACGGCCGTCAACGGCCTGACCACCGATGAGCAGATCGCCCGATGGCTGAGCGCCCGCGCCGCCGAGCCGGCGCCGTACGACGGCGCGCCGGCCTGGCGGGATGACCGCCAGCCGCATGGCGAGGTCAGCGTCGGCGTCGGCACCGGGGGTTACCGCGAGTATGGCGTCGCCATGTCGCTGCCGATCGGAGAGAACGGACGGCTCGACCTCAGCTATCGCCAGGTCGAGAACGGCTATCCGAATGGATATGGCTACGACGACTACGGCTACGGCGGCTACGGCGGCTATGGCGCGGACGGCGGGACGGGATATCCCCGATCCCGGACAGGCGTGGTCCACGGGTATGGCGAATGGGCCGGCCCCGGACCCGAGCCGCAGCGTCGCCGGCCCGACGTCGGCTCGCAAACTCCGGATCAGAAATAACAAAAGGCCCGATCCTGGGGATCGGGCCTTTGTTCAGAGTGGTGCCGCCGGGGGGAATCGAACCCACGACCTCAGCCTTACCAAGGATGCGCTCTACCACTGAGCTACGGCGGCGGAAACTGAGGAAGCGGCCGTATAGCCAACCGGGGACAAAGGGGAAAGCCCGAATTCCCCTGCTTGCGAAAAAGGTTGGCGGCGCGTCTCATCACGTCATGGATGAGTCGAAGATTCCAGCGCCCCTGCCAGACCTGCCGGCCAGCCTGCCGGACCCGCTGGCCCCGCCGAAGACGCCGGCCAGCGCGCGGGCGCAGCGGCTGGCCACGGCGCTGAGGGCCAATCTGAAGCGGCGCAAGGCGGCGGCGCGCGCGATCAGGCCCGCCACGTCGAGCAACTGAATGTCATCGGCCGTCCGCGACGGATGGCCTTTCGCATTCGCCGCTGTCCGGGCTAGATAGCCGGCCCCCGGCGCACCCGCGCCGGTCTGTAGAGACGATATGGACAGCATCGCCATCCAAGGCGGCGCCCGGCTGAACGGAATCATTCCGGTCAGCGGCGCCAAGAACTCCGCCCTCAAGCTGATGGCCGCCTCGATCCTGACCGATCAGCCGTTGCGCCTGACCAATATGCCGCGCTTGGCCGATACCAAATTCCTCGGCCGTCTGCTGCGCGAGCTGGGCGTCGAGGTGACAGAGAACGGGCATGGCGGCGAGCAGGAGACGCTGTTCCACGCGGCGCGAATCACGTCGAGCTTCGCGCCCTATGACCTGGTCCGGCAGATGCGGGCCTCGTTCAATGTGCTGGGGCCGCTGCTGGCCCGCACGGGCGAGGCGCGGGTGTCGCTGCCGGGCGGCTGCACCATCGGGGCGCGGCCGGTCGATCTGCACCTGCACGCCCTGACCGCCATGGGCGTCGAGATCGAGCTGGACGAGGGCTATGTCATCGCCCGCGCGCCCAAGGGTCTGAAGGGCGCCGAGATCGAGTTTCCGTTCGTCTCGGTCGGGGCCACCGAACACGCCCTGCTGGCGGCGGTGCTGGCCGACGGGACGACGGTGCTGAAGAAGGCGGCGCGCGAGCCGGAGATCGGCGATCTGGCCCGCTGTCTTGTGGCCATGGGGGCGAAGGTCGAGGGCATCGACACCGACGAACTGGTGATCACCGGCGTGGGCTCGCTGGGCGGGACCGAATGGCCGGTCATCGCCGACCGGATCGAGATGGGGTCTTACGCCGTGGCGGCGGCCATGGCCGGGGGCGAAGTGCGGCTGACCCGGGCGCGACCCGAGCTGATGACGGCGCTGAGCGAGAAGATGGTCGCCGCGGGCGTCGAGGTCACGCCGACCGAAGACGGGGTGATCGTCAAACGCGACCCGGCGGTGCGGCTGAAGGCGGTCGATGTCGCCACCGAGGTCTATCCCGGCTTCGCCACGGACCTGCAGGCCCAGTTCATGGCGCTGATGACCACCGCCGAGGGCGAGAGCGTCATCCACGAAAACATCTTCGAGAACCGCTTCATGCATGCGCCGGAGCTGATGCGGCTGGGCGCGGACATCCATGTCCACGCCGGGGAGGCGGTGGTCCGGGGCGTCGATGTGCTGCACGGGGCCCAGGTGATGGCCACCGATCTGCGGGCCTCGGTCAGCCTGGTCATCGCCGGTCTGGTCGCCGAGGGCGAAACCACGGTCGGACGCGTGTACCATCTGGATCGCGGCTTCGAACGGCTGGAAGAGAAGCTCGGGGCCTGCGGCGCGCAAATCCGCCGGATCAAGGGCGACGATCATGAGCACTGAGGCGACCATCGCCGGGACAGAGACGGACGCCGGAGCCGCCCCGGGCGGTCAGGCCGTCGAGCCGCTGCGCCTGCTGGCCGAGGACGCCGACGACCTGCACATCATTTCGGCCGCGCTGCAGGACGCGATCCTGCGGCCGGTCGACATCGTCTGGGAGCCGACGGCGCGGCGGGTGACCCTGGCGCTGAGCCGGTTCTGCTGGGAATGCGGCGGCACGCGGGTGATGGCGGCGATGCAGTTCGGCGACGTGCTGTCGGTCAAGAGCCGTCGGCTGCCGCGCGGGCCGGAGCACGCGCTGGAACTGCTGGCCATGGATTTCGTGCCCGGCGAGGCGCCGGGCGGGCGGGTCATCATGATGTTCGCCGGCGGCGGCGATCTGCGCATCGACGTCGAATGCCTCGACGCCGTGCTGACCGACCTGTCAGAGCGCTGGCCCGTGCGGGTCGCGCCGACCCATCTGGCCGACGGGACGGAGTCGGAGTGAGCGAGCACCGTCTGTCCTCGGTCGAGCTGGACCCCGCCACCCTGCCGGCGGCGACGGCCGAGATCGAGCACGAACGCCGGGTGGCGATCTTCGACCTGGTCGAGAAGAACAACTTCGAACCGGCCGGGGCGACCGGCGGTCCGTATAGCCTGAAGCTGTCGCTGCTGGACGGGCGGCTGGTGTTCGACATCGCCGGGCCGGCGTTCTCGCGCGCTCACGGCCTGTCGCTGAGCCCGCTGAACAAGGTGGTGAAGGACTATATCGGCATCTGCGACAGCTATTACGAAGCTCTGCGCGGCACCTCGCCGGGCCAGATCGAGGCCGTCGACATGGGCCGGCGCGGCCTGCACAACGAAGGCGCCGAGCTGCTGAAGGCGCGGCTGGACGGCAAGATCACCGTCGACCACGAGACGGCGCGACGGCTGTTCACCCTGGTGACGGCGTTGTACCGGCGCGGTTAGGCAAAAGGCAGCAGGCAGCAGGCAGCAGGCTATTTACCGGAAGCCGCGATGATGTCTCACGGGGTCGACCTGCTGCCTGTTGCCTGCTGCCTGCTGCCTCCCTCGACTATCCCGCTGTTTTCAGGCATACGCCCCCACCTTAACGACGCGCGCTTTCGCCCGGCGCGCGTGCAGACTCCTGTTTTCAGGGCGCGAGAGGCCGCATGGCTAAGGAAGAACTGCTCGAGTTTCCCGGCGTCGTCAGCGAACTGCTGCCGAACGCGACGTTCCGCGTGACGCTCGAGAACGATCACGAGATCATCGCCCATACCGCCGGCAAGATGCGCAAGAACCGCATCCGCGTGCTGGCCGGCGACAAGGTCCTGGTCGAGATGACGCCCTACGACCTGACCAAGGGCCGCATCACCTATCGCTTCAAGTAAGGACGGGCTCGCAATGAGCCGTCCTGAACTGGTGCTGGCGTCGGCCAGCCCGCGCCGCGTGGAATTGCTGGCGCTGGTCGGGATCACGCCCGACCGCATCGAACCCGCCGACATCGACGAATCGCCGATGAAGGACGAGACGCCGCCGCGTCTCGCCGCCCGTCTGGCGCGCGCCAAGGCGGCGGTCGTGGCCGAGCGCGCGCCGGAGGCTGTCGTGCTGGCCGCCGACACCGTCGTCGCCGTGGGCCGCCGGCTGCTGGAGAAGGCGGCCGACGAGGCCGAGGCGGTGCGGTTCCTGAAACTTCTGTCGGGGCGCAATCACCGGGTTTTCACCGGCGTGGCCGTCGCCTCCGGCGGGGTGATCCGGCATCGGGTGGTCGAGGCGCGGGTCAGCATGAAGGTGCTGTCGGACGCCGAGATCGAAGCCTATGTCCGGTCCGGTGAATGGCGCGGCAAGGCCGGGGGCTATGGCGTCCAGGGCCGGGCCGGGGCCTTCGTGACGCGAATCGTCGGCAGCTATCCGGCCATCGTCGGCCTGCCGCTGTTCGAGACCGTCAATCTGCTGGCCGGGACGGGCTGGCGGGCGGAGTGAGCGGGCTCGAGGTCTTCGTCGACGACACGCCCGGCGAGGTTCGGGGCGTGGTCGTCCGCGACGGCCGGTTCGAACACCTTATCATAGAGAGAGAGGCCGATTTCCCCCAGCATCGGCTGGCGGCGCGGTCGGTCGGTCGGGTCGCCGCCGTTGATCCCGGGCTGAAGGGGGCGTTCATCGACCTCGGGGCCGGGGAACCGTTCGGCTTCCTGCCGCTGCGCAAGAGCGACCGGCTCGCCGTCGGCGCGAAGGTCGAGGTCGAGGTCTCCGCCGAACCGCGCGAGCACAAGGGGCCGACGCTGGGCCTGATCGGAGCGGGGGAGGGCGAGCCGCGGCTGCTGCGGGCCGGACCGGGGGTGGTCGACCAGCTGGCGCGGCTGGCGCCAGGCGTCGAGCCGCGCGCCGCGGCGGCGGCGATCCGCGCCAGTCTCGAGGCGGAGGAGGAGGCGCTGGCTCCCGGGGCGCTGTTCGCCCATCTGGGCGTGACGCTGGCGGTCGAGCGGACGCGGGCGCTGGTGGCGGTGGACATCGATCACGCCGCCGCGCCGGGGCGCGACGGGCGGCGCGACAAGGCCCGGGCGAACCGCGACGGACTGATGCAGGCGGCGCGGCTGATCCGGCTCAAGGGCTGGGGCGGGCTGGTGGCGGTCGATCTGGTCGGGACGGGCCACGACGGGGCGGCGATGCTGGCGGCGGCGCGGGCGGCGTTCGGGAGCGATCCGGCGATCAGCTACGGTCCGGTCAACCGCTTCGGCGTGCTGATGCTGTCGCTGCCGTGGCGGACGACGCCGGTGGAGGAACGGCTGCTGGGGCCGGACGGGCGGCCGACGGCGGAGACGCGGGTGATCGATGCGGTGCGGCGGCTGCGGCTGGCGCTGGCGGACAATACCGCGGCGCCCTATCTGACGCTGCGGTGCCCGCCGGCGATCGCGGCGCGGGTGGAGACGCTGGCGGCGCGGCTGGGGCCGCGGGCGCGGGTGAAGGCCGATCCGGCGCTGTCGGACGGCGTGCAGATCGATGAAGGCTGAAACGATGGCGACCTGTCCCATCTGCCGGCGCGCGCCGGCCGACGCGAAATACAAGCCGTTCTGCTCCAAACGCTGCGCGGACATCGACCTGCAGCGCTGGTTCGCCGGATCCTATGTCGCGCCGGGCGGGTCGGACGAGACGCCGTCGCGCGACGATGACGAAGGCTGACAAGACCGCTGGACACCGGAAAACGGCTCGCCTATAGACGCCGCTCTCGCGAATGGACGCCTCGCCTGGGTAGCTCAGTTGGTAGAGCAGTGGATTGAAAATCCACGTGTCGGTGGTTCGAATCCGCCCCCAGGCACCATCGTGCACGACCTCGCCGGAAACCGGCGTCCAACGATCATGAAATTGTCGCTTTCGGGCGGAATCCTTGGCTTTGAGCGGGTTCGCTCCCCCCGGAGGGGAAAAGCGCCGTTGCGCACTTGACGCTCTGGTAACCGTTCGCCAAAGGAGCTTGACCGCTTTTCTTGGCGAGCGGTCGGCGGAAGCGGGATTCAGACATCCCGGCCGTCGACATCGCCCCGGACGCCGACAGGCAACCGGAAGCGTCAGGAGGCGTTTCGAAGTCCGGGATCCACAGGATCCCGCGCTGAGGACGAAATTTTCATGGGGGAGCGGTCGTCGTCTGCGGCCGTTTCTCAGGGTTCCACAAGTCAGACCAAAACAAGCAGGAACTGGCGAACTATGCTCGATATCAAGAAGACCAACATCCTCCTGGCCATGGCCGGCGCCGCCGTCCTGATGGCTGGTACGCCGGTCCTCGCGCAGGATGCCACCGCTCCGGCCGCCCCCGCGGCTGCCGAGGCTCCCGCCGCTGACGCGGCTGCAACCCCGACCACCACGGCGGCCCCGGCCGCTGAAGAAGCGCCGGCCGAAGGCGCTCACGGCAAGATGACGCCGGCGAGCATGTTCATGGACGCCGACATCGTCGTTAAGACGGTGATGGTGGGCCTGCTGCTGGCCTCGGTGTTTACCTGGGTGATCCTGCTGATCAAACTGTTCGAGTTCGGCGCCCTGAACCGCAAGACCGACCAGTTCCTCGAGTCCTTCCGTCAGACCCGCACGATCGCCGACATGCGTCGCGTGGCGACCTCGGAAGAGTTCGAAGGCAATCCGCTGGCCGACATGGCCGCCGCGGCCACCGACGAAATCGAACTGTCGCGTCAGGCGGGCCTCTCGGTCACCGGCGATCACCTCGACACCGCGACCTTCCGCGCCCAGGCCGCTGTCAACGCCGTGCAGGCCGGTCTGGCCAAGCGCCTTTCCGGCGGTCAGGGCTTCATGGCCTCCGTCGGCTCGACCGCACCGTTCATCGGTCTGTTCGGCACCGTTTACGGCATCATGAACTCCTTCATCGGCATCGCGAACACCAATACGACCAACCTGGCCGTCGTCGCCCCCGGCATCGCCGAAGCGCTGCTGGCCACCGGCATCGGTCTGTTCGCCGCCATCCCGGCGGTTATCTTCTACAACTACTTCAACACCCGTATCGCGGCGTACGGCACCCGTTCGGACGGCTTCAACGCCGAGCTGATGAACGCCGTGTCGCGTAACCTCGACAAGGGGGCGTAAGTCGGATGGCCGCCAAACTCTCCGGTGGCGGCGGCGGCAGGTACGCCATCGAGCAGAACAGCGAGATCAACGTCACGCCGTTCGTGGACATCATGCTCGTCCTGCTCATCATCTTCATGGTGGCGGCTCCGCTCGCCACCGTGTCGGTGGAGGTGAAACTGCCGGTCGCGGTTGCGCCGATGGCTCCCAACCCGCCGAAGCCGTTCTACGTTTCGATCCAGGCCAATTCCCGCGTCTATCTCGGGGATGACGAGGTCGATATCGACTCGGTGGGTATCGAGCTGCTCGATCTGATCGGCAACAAGACGCCCTCGGACGAGCGGATCTTCATCCGCGCGGACCAGACGACCCGGTATGGCGATTTCATGCAGGTCATGAACGCGCTGCAGGACAGTGGTTTCTACAGCGTCGCCCTGGTCGGCGAAGACCAAGCGTCATAGTGGGAGCGGTGAAAACATGACTGAAGTCGAATATCATCGCAGCCTTTATGATCCGCCGAAGGCGAAGGGCATTTTCGGGGTTCCCCCGCATGTGTTCATCGCCAGCGTCGTGGTCGTCAGCCTGCTGTTCGCCCTGCTCGCCTTCTATTTCATCAACGCCCAGTTCAAGCTGCGTGAGGTGAACTATTCGGACGAGTCGATCGAAGTCGAGCTGATCGAGCCGATCCCGCCGCCGCCGCCGCCCCCGCCGCCGCCACCGCCGCCGCCCGAAACGGCGCCGCCGCCCAAGCTGCAGGTGCGTGTGCCGGCTCCTCTTCCGGTGAACATCCCGGTGCCGCCGCTTCCGGTGCCGCCGACGCCGAAGGAAGACCGGATCGCTTCGACGATTCCGCCTGGCCGGATCGACGGGCCGGTGACCGTCCCGCTGCCGCCGCCTCCGCCGCGGCCTGCGGTCATCACCAACCCGAGCTGGTCGCGCCAGCCGTCGATCGAGTTCCCGCAACGGGCCCAGTCGCGCGGCATCTCGAGCGGTTCGGTCACCCTGAACTGCCTCGTTAACTCCAACGGCAGCCTTTCCGACTGCAACATCGTGTCGGAAGATCCGTCGGGGGCCGGTTTCGGCCAGGCCGCCCTGTCGGGCGCCCGTCGGGCCCGGCTGTCGCCCCGGACCGTCGACGGCGCCGCCGTCAACGCCCGGGTCAACTGGACCACGCGGTTCCGCCTTCCCGACTAGATCGGGCGGGGCCAAGAGAAAAGAACGCCCCGGCCCTCACGGACCGGGGCGTTTTTCGTTGGCGCGGCGGGTCGGGCTGGAGCGTCCGGGCCGCCCGGGCGTTGTGCTGCCAAGCTGGAGAGGAAACCCCCATGAACCGTCCCCGCATTCTTGTGATCGCCGCGATCGCCGCCCTGTCGACCGCCGCCTGCGCCTATAATGAGACCCTCGGCCGAAACCAGTTCCTGATCGTCGACGACGGCGCCCTGACCCAGCAGTCGGAAGCGGCCTGGGCCGAGGCGCTGCGGACCCAGCCGGTCTCCCGCGACGCCGCCGCCAACGCCCGGGTCCGCCGCGTCGGCGCCCGGATCGTCGAGGGCGCCGGCCTGACCGGCCGCAGCTGGGACTACGCCGTCTTCGTCAGCGAAAGCCCCAACGCCTTCGTCCTGCCCTCGGGCAAGATCGGCGTGACCACCGGCCTGTTGGGTCTGGTCCGCAATGACGATCAGCTGGCGGCCGTGCTGGGTCACGAGATCGGCCATGTGGTCGCCCGGCACGCGGCCGAGCGATACTCCTCGACAGCGGCCACCAGCATGGTGCTGAGCGGCGTTCAGAGCGCCGCCGGCGACTACGCCCAGGCGGCCGGCGCGATCGGCGGCCTCGGGGCGCAGCTGGGCGTGCTGCTGCCGTTCTCGCGCCGTCATGAGCTCGAGGCCGACCGACTGGGCGTCGACTATCTGCAACGCGCCGGCTACCGGCCGTCCGAGTCGATCGCCCTGTGGCGGCTGATGGCGCAGCAGCGGCAGGGCTCGACCCCGGAGTTCGCCTCGACCCACCCGTCGGACGCCAGCCGCATCGCGGCGCTGGAGCAGTATATCGCCAGCCAGGGCTGGAGCTGAGCTGAGGGTCGAGGGGCGGGAGGCGAGCGGCGGGTCAGGAAGACAGGATCGCCCCGTTGCTCTCGTCCCTCGACCCTCGCCCCTCGACCTTCTTCTTCGAAATCCACCTTGATCGCCGCCAGCGACACGGCTAGACACCGCCCTCGCGTCGCCCCTCGCCGGGGCCCTGCGCCGCCTTAGCTCAGTTGGTTAGAGCGCCGGTTTGTGGAACCGGAGGTCCTCAGTTCAAGCCTGAGAGGCGGTACCATCTTCCCGATCCGCGCCCGTCGCCGACAGGGCCGGGCCGCCGCAGCCCGACGCCCCTGCAACGCCCCCGCACCAGTGTGATTGAGCGCCGCTCCGACGGTCGGCCGACGTGATCAGGCGCCGGGCGCGTCCCGCCGCGCGCGGCGGGCGGGCTTGCGGGACTTGTCCGCGGCGGCCGGACGCGGCGAGTCCGTTTCCGCGTCTGTTTCTGGTGGCGCGCAAGCGCTGAGCGGCGGCCGGCGGCGCAGGTGGGTGACCGGCCGGTCGAGCCCGTCCAGCGCCTCGCGCGTGGCGCGGTAGCCGGCCTCGACGCCGGGCTCGAACCCCTTCCAGTCGCGGATGTCGAGGCCGTCCGGCGTGGGCTGGATCAGCAGGTCGGTGGCGGCCCGGGAGCTCTCAAGATCGGCGTCGGTCGTCAGGGTGGCCGAACGCATCAGGATCGAGACGATCGGCGGCCCACGGCGCCACGCCCCCGTGGCGATCAGGCGCCAGATCGACGGCGGGTGCTCGATCATGTCAGCATCGACGCCGCGCGTCTCGGACATGTCGATGCCGATCACCGGGCCGGAGGTCATCTGCCGCATGACCTCGGCCGGCAGGTTCTTGAGCACCGCCCCGTCGACCAGCACCTGACCGTCGATGACCACCGGCGGCAGGATGCCGGGAATGGCGATGGAGGCGCGCAGGGCCCGCCGCATCAGGCCGCGCCGGTGGACCTCCAGCTTGCCGCTGGTCAGATTGGTCGAGGCGGCGAAATAGGGCCGGTGCAGGTCGGCCAGGTCAGTGTCGCCATAGGCCTCGAGCAACAGCCGGTCGACCTTGTGGGCGCGGGTCATGGCCAGCATGGGGAAGGCGAGGTCGGACAGGGGATCGCTCTGGACAAAGGCCTTGCGGATGCGCGCCTCCAGCTCTTCCTGCGACCAGTTCATGGCCGGGCCGGCGGCGATCACCGCCCCCATGGAGGCGCCGCCGACGAAGTCGATTGGCACCCCGGCCTCACGCAGGGCCCTGAGCGCGCCGATGTGGGAATAGGCGCGGGCGCCGCCGCCGGACAGGACCACGCCGACGGCCGAGCCGGTGATGACCCGACCGAGGCGCTCGGCGTCGGCCTGATCGCCCTCGACGGCCTGGAACCAGCGGCCGGGCGAGATGGCGTCGATCCACACCCCGGTATTGGCCGGGTGGGTCATGCGCGGGTCGCGCAACAGGATCAGGTCGGTGCGGCGCTGGGCGTCCAGCACCCCGGCGTGGGGCAGGGGCCGGTTGGGCGGCGCCATCAGGCCATTGCCGACGACGAAGACGCGGTCGACCTGGCGCGCGCACAGGGCGGCCCAGGCCGGCTCGTCCATCTCGGCGACATAGAGGACATAGTCGTGGGTGTCCTCGACGCGGCTGAACCAGTCGGCGGCGGAGGACAGGGCGGTCTGGTCGATGACCTGGCAGCTGAAGCCCTCGGCTTCGATGGCGGCGGCGATGCGTTCGACGAAGGCGCGGATCGGGCGGGGGCGGGCCGAGATGAAGCCGAACACGCTGGGCTCGCCGCCGCCGGAGCGCCGGTCGCGGGCGCGCTGGATCATCAGCCGCGACAACTCGACCATCAGGTCGGGCTGGGTGCGGGCGGCGTCGAAGAAGGCGTCGCGCGGCAGGGCCAGAACCTCGGAGTCGCGCAGGGCGACGACGTCGGCGGTGTGGACGGTGCCGGCCAGCATGGCCATCTCGCCGGCCGGCTCGCCCGGTCGGATTACGCCGACGAACTGGGGCGGGCGATCCTCGGCCGGGTTCTTGCGGAACACGCCGAGGCGGCCGGATCGGACCAGATACAGGGTGTCGGCCGCGTCCCCCTCGGCGAACAGGGTCTCGCCGCCGGTCAGGGCGAACCAGCTGGCGCGCGTGTTCTTGCCGCCCTCGAAGATGCGGTGGAGGGCGTCTTCCAGCCGGTCGGAACGGACGGGGGGCATGGGGGGACGCTAGCCGGAGTCGGAGGGGGCTGGCGAGAGGGCAGGGATGAGGGATTAGGGATGAGGGATTAGGGATTAGGGAGTAGGGCCGGCTCGAGGCCAGCGAGCAGGCCGGGCTCTGGCGATCGGGCTCACGCCTCTGGTGACCTCAGCCCGACCCCTCATCCCTCATCCCTAATCCCTCATCCCTACCACGCCCCCATCTCCCGCAGCCGTTTCGCCAGGTCCTCCGGCACCTCGCCGGCGTCGAGCGAGGACAGGTCGGGCGGGGCGTCCTTGGGCTCCAGATAGCGCCAGCCCTGGAAGGGGCGGCGGGCCTGGGGGGCGGTGCGGATGACCTCGGGCGACAGTTTGATGTGGCACATCGAGGTCTTGCCCTCGCCCGAGGTCGAGACGTCGAGGATCGGCATGCGGCAGGTCACCGAGCCCTTCATGACCCAGAACAGGGAGCCGCCGTCCTCGAGCTCGGCGGCGCGTTTGGGCGTCATGCGGGTCTGGACGGTCAGCCATTCGCCCTTGGCGGCGCGGCGCTCCAGCGTCTCGACCCTGGCGACTCCGACGCACAGCTTGATCATGTGGAGGGACATGGGCGGGGGGTTAGCATCGTTTGCGCCGGAAGCGGGAGACTTCGCCGAGCGCCTGATCCAGATTGTCCGCCATGCGTTCAGGGCGACACGCGACGGAAGGACGACGATGTACGGACTGATCGGCAAGATGACCGCGATCCCGGGCCAGCGCGACGCGTTGACGGCGATCCTGCTGGAGAGCCTCGGGCGGATGCCGGGGTGTCTGAGCTATATCGTCGCCCACGATCCGGCCGATGAGGCCGCCATCTGGGTGACCGAGGTGTGGACCGACGTGGCCGCGCACCGCGCCTCGCTGCAGGTCGAGGCGGTCAAGGAGGCGATCCGCAAGGGGATGCCGCTGATCGCGACGTTCGAGGATGCGCAGGTGACGACGCCGGTGGGCGGGGTGGGGCTTCCGGGCGGCTGACGTCCTTCCTTCTCGCATTGGGGAGAAGGTGGCCGGGCGGAGCCCGGTCGGATGTGGGGTTACGGTGTTCGACGCGCTTGGCGCCGAAACCCCACACCCTCCCACTCGCTGCGCGAGCGGGCCCCTCCCTCTCCCTATGGGAGAGGGTTCACGGTGGCCAGCACCGTCCCGTCCGCGACCTGATCGCCGACGTCGACGGCGATCTCGCCGACGACGCCGTCGAAGGGGGCGACGAGGGCGTGCTCCATCTTCATGGCCTCGAGCACGACGACGGGCTGGCCTTTCGTGACCGTGTCGCCGGGTTTGGCGGGGGTGGCGACGATCTTGCCGGGCATGGGGGCGCGGAGGGACCCGTCGGAGGCGGGGCCGGAGGTTGCCTGCCCGGAGTGGGAGACGGCCGCGACAGCCCAAGCGTCGCCCCGTTCAAAGATGACCCCTTCCAGACCGCCAATTCGACTAACGTATCCCAGCTTGAGCTGGCCACCGACGATGATCTGTCGGGCGTTGCTGCGGCTGAGCACCTGCCGCCCCGCCAGATCAATCTTCCAGGTAAAGTCGCCGCTCTGGTTTGACAGGGCCGAACCCTCCACCAATTCGTTGTGGAGCCCTGCGCGGTAGAGCGCCCGCGAACCGGCGTTGAGCCGGAAGCCCATCGCAACACTGTCAGCGTCGGATTCCCAAGGCGATCGATACTCCCCCTTGGGGTGGGGACCAAAATGCTGATTGTCCGCCATGAGATTCAGCGCGGCTACGCGGGCGTTCTCCGACGGCGCTGAGGCCAACAGCGCCGCCTCCTCCGCCCCGATGAACCCCGTATCTACGTCCCCCTCCACAAACCGCGGATGCTCGAGGCAGCGCACGAGGAAGCCGGCGTTGGTTTTCACCGGCCAGACCTCGACCGAGGCGCAGGCGTCGGCGAGAGCCTCGGCGGCCGCTTCACGGGTGTCGGCATGGACGATCAGCTTGGCGATCATCGGGTCGTAGAACTGGCTGACCTCGCCGCCGCGCTCGACGCCGGTGTCGACGCGGGCATTGTCCGGCATGACGAAATGATCGAGCTTGCCGATGCTTGGCAGGAAGCCGTTGGCGGGGTCCTCAGCGTAGAGCCGCGCCTCCATGGCCCAGCCGTTCAGCGGGATGTCGGCCTGTTTCAGCGGGATCGGCTCGCCGGCGGCGACGCGCAGCTGCCATTCGACCAGGTCGACGCCGGTGATGGCCTCGGTGACCGGGTGTTCGACCTGGAGCCGGGTGTTCATCTCCATGAACCATATGCGGTCGGCCTTCAGGCCTTCCGAGGCGTCGGCGATGAATTCGATAGTGCCGGCGCCCTCGTAGTTCACGGCCTTAGCGGCGCGGACGGCGGCGTCGGTGACGGCCTTGCGCGTGGCCGCGTCCATGCCGGGGGCGGGGGCCTCCTCGATCACCTTCTGGTGGCGGCGCTGCAGCGAGCAGTCGCGCTCGTGCAGGTGGACCACGGTCCCGTGCGTATCGCCGAACACCTGCACCTCGATGTGGCGCGGGCGGGTGATGTATTTCTCGATCAGGACGCGCGGGTCGCCGAACGAGGACTGGCCCTCGCGCTGGGCCGAGGCGAGGCCGTCGGCGAAGTCTTCGGCGCGCTCGACCTTCTTCATGCCCTTGCCGCCGCCGCCGGCGACGGCCTTGATCAGCACCGGATAGCCGATGGCGTCGGCTTCTTTCTGCAGGCGCTCGGGCGATTGATCCTCGCCGAGATAGCCGGGGGTGACCGGCACGCCGGCCTCGATCATCAGGGTCTTGGCGGCGTCCTTCAGGCCCATCGCGCGGATGGCGGCGGGGGGCGGGCCGATCCAGACGAGGCCGGCGGCCATGACGGCCTCGGCGAAGTCGGCGTTCTCGGACAGGAAGCCGTAGCCGGGGTGGATGGCCTCGGCGCCGGTCTGTTTGGCGGCGGCGAGGACTTTCGCGGCGTCGAGATAGGATTCGCGGGCGGGAGCGGGGCCGATCAGGACCGCCTCGTCGGCCTCGCGCACGTGCAGCGCCTTCGCATCGGCTTCAGAATAGAGGGCGATGGTGCGCAGGCCCAGGCGGCGGGCGGTGCGGAAGACGCGGCAGGCGATCTCGCCGCGATTGGCGACCAGGACGGATTTGAACATGGGGCTTTTCTAGAGGGGCGAGGGGCGAGAGGCGAGGGGCGAGTTCAAGCGGGGTCGCCGCCGGCCTTCCCTCGACCCTCGCCCCTCGTCCCTACTCAGCCCAGCGCGGCTTGCGCTTGTCGAGGAAGGCGCGGACGCCTTCCTGGCCTTCCTCGGAGGCGCGGGCGCGGGCGATGCGCTTGGCGGTGTCCTCCATCAGGCCGTGATCGATCTTCTGGCCGGCGACGTCGTTGACCAGCCGTTTGGCGTCGCCCATGGCGCCGGGGGCGTTGGCGGTCAGGCTGTCGGTCAGCATGGAGATGAACTCCTCGACCGAGCCCTCGGGCAGGACCATGTCGATCAGCCCGGCGTGGGCGGCGTAGTCGGCGTCGAAGATGTTGGCGGTCAGGAACAGCTGGCGCGCGCGGCGGGCGCCGATGGCCTCGACCACATAGGGGGCGATGGTCGCCGGGATCAGGCCCAGCTTGACCTCGGAGAAGGCGAATTTCGTGCCCCGGACAGCGACGGCCATGTCGCAGGCGGCGACGATGCCGGCCCCGCCGCCCATGGCCGCGCCCTCGACGATGGCCACGGTCAGGGCCGGGATGTCGTGCAGGGCCTTGAGCATCTTGGCCAGGCCCATGGCGTCGTCGCGGTTGTCGCCCTCGGACCTGCCGGCGGCGTCGGCCATCCAGCCCAGATCGGCGCCGGCGCTGAAGGTCCCGCCCGCGCCGCGGATGAAGACGGTGCGCACCCGGTCGGCGCCCTGCAGGGTCTCGAACGCCTCATAGAGGGCGGCGACGGTCGGGCCGTCGAAGGCGTTCTTCTTCGCCGGGCGGTTGATGGTGACGAAGACCACGCCGTCGGTGGTCGAATCGATCTGCACCAGGTCGTCGTTGGCGTCAGGCGCCGGATCGGCCAGCAGGGGGTGGGCGATGGCGTTGATCTCGGCCGCCTCGGCGTCGGTGACGTCGAGGGCGTTGAGCTCGGCTTCGGTGGGGGTGCGGTCGGTCATTGTGGTCTCCGGATGCTGCAGCGGTATAACGCGTGAGGGGCCGAACGGAACATGGGGGAAAGTACGATGGCGATCAGCGCCGCCGACCGCATCCGCCGGACGAGCGTGGCGAGCGTCCACGTCCACTATGTCGCCAAGGCCGAGAAGAAGGGGCGCGGGCGGGCCGAGGTCGACGCGGCAGTCCGCTGGCTGACCGGTTATTCGCAGGAGCAGCTGGAGGCGCTGCTGGCCGACGGCATGGACTTCGAGACCTTCTTTGCGCAGGCGCCGGCGATGAACCCGAACCGCTTCCTGATCACCGGCGTGATCTGCGGCTACCGGGTGGAAGAGATCGAGGACCCGTTCATGCGGGAGCTGCGGCATCTCGACAAGCTGGTGGACGAGGTGAGCAAGGGGAAGGCGATGGAGAAGGTGCTCAGGACGCCTCCCGCCTGATCACATCCGGAATATCCCGAACGTCGTCTCCGGGATCGGGGCGTTGAGGCTGGCGCTGATGGCGAGCCCCAGCACGTCCCGCGTCTGGGCCGGGTCGATGACCCCGTCGTCCCACAGCCTCGCGGTGGCGTGGTACGGATTGCCCTCGTCCTCATATTTCTGGCGCACCGGGGCCTTGAAGGCCTCGGCCTCCTCGGGCGTCCAGGCATCCGCGTCGCGGTGGACGGTGGCCAGCACCGCAGCGGCCTGTTCGCCGCCCATGACGCTGATCCGGCTGTTGGGCCAGGTGAAGAGGAAGCGGGGCCCGAAGGCGCGGCCGCACATGCCGTAGTTGCCGGCGCCGAAGCTGCCGCCGATCAGGACGGTGAATTTCGGAACCTCGGCCGAGGCCACGGCGGTGACCAGCTTGGCCCCGTTCTTGGCGATGCCTTCGGCCTCGTATTTGCCGCCGACCATGAAGCCCGAGATGTTCTGCAGGAAGACCAGCGGTATCTTCCGCCGGCAGGCCAGTTCGATGAAGTGGGCGCCCTTCAGCGCGCCTTCCGAGAACAGCACGCCGTTGTTGGCGAGGATGGCGACCGGATAGCCCCAGAGGCGGGCGAAGCCGCAGACCAGGGTCGTGCCGTACAGGGCCTTGAACTCGTCGAACTCGGAGCCGTCGACGAGGCGGGCGATGACCTCGCGCACGTCATAGGGCGCGCGGACGTCGTCGGGGATCAGGCCGTACAGCTCCTCGGCGTCGAAGGCGGGGGCGCGCGGTTCGCGGACGTCCATGTCGACGCGCTTCAACGTGTTCAGGCTGTCG
>JAHJNW010000148.1 GCA_018820665.1 Alphaproteobacteria bacterium
CATCCCGCTCACCTCGTCCGCCATGGACACGGTCACCGAAAGCCGGCTGGCCATCGCCATGGCCCAGGCCGGCGGTCTGGGCGTGCTTCACCGCAATATGACGGTCGAGGAACAGGCCGACATGGTGCGCGAGGTCAAGCGCTACGAAAGCGGCATGGTCATCAATCCGGTGACCATCTCGCCGCAGACGACGCTGGGCGAAATCCACGCCATCCGGGCGAAGAAGAAGATCAGCGGCTTCCCGGTAGTCGACCCGGCCACCGGCAAGCTGGTCGGCATCCTGACCAACCGCGACATGCGCTTCGACACCGATCCGAACCGCAAGGCCGCCGAGTTGATGACCTCGGGCGAGTTGATCACCGTGCGTGAGGGCGCGGGCCGCGACGAGGCCCTGGCGCTGCTGCGGACCCGCAAGATCGAGCGCGTCATCGTGGTGGACGAGGACTATCGCGCCACCGGCCTGATCACGATGAAGGACATCGAGAAGGCCCAAGCCCATCCGCACGCCGCCAAGGACGATCAGGGCCGGCTGCTGGTCGGGGCGGCCTCGACCGTCGGCGACAACGGCTATGAGCGTTCGATGGCCCTGGCGGAGGCGGGCGTGGACGTGGTGGTGATCGACACCGCCCACGGGCACTCCGTCCAGGTCTCGCGCGCAGTCGAGCGCATCAAGCGGGAGAACAACCGCGTCCAGATCATCGCCGGCAATGTCGCCACCTACGACGCCGCCCGCGCCCTGATCGACGCGGGCGCCGATGCGGTGAAGGTCGGTATCGGTCCGGGCAGCATCTGCACCACCCGCATCGTCGCCGGCGTCGGCGTGCCGCAGCTGACCGCCATCATGGAGGCCGTCCGCGCGGCGAAGGAGTCCGGCGCGCCGGTCATCGCCGACGGCGGCATCAAATATTCGGGCGATCTGGCCAAGGCCATCGCGGCCGGCGCCTCGGTCGCCATGATGGGCTCGATGTTCGCCGGCACCGACGAGAGCCCCGGCGAGGTCTTCCTGTACCAGGGCCGCTCCTACAAGTCGTACCGCGGCATGGGCTCGGTCGGGGCCATGGGCGCCGGCTCGGCCGACCGCTATTTCCAGAAGGAAGTCGAGGACAGCCAGAAGCTGGTGCCCGAGGGCATCGAGGGCCAGACGCCGTACAAGGGGCCGATCGCTCCGGTGCTGCACCAGATGGTCGGGGGCCTGCGCGCGGCCATGGGCTATGTCGGCGCCGCCACCATCGAAGACTTCCAGCAGCGAGCGCGGTTCGTGCGCATTACCGGGGCCGGGCTGCGCGAGAGCCACGTCCATGACGTGATGATCACGCGCGAGGCGCCGAACTATCGGCAGGGATGAGCGGGGAGGCTCAAGCCATGGATATGACGCCTGAATTCCTGATGCTGGCCTTCACCCTGATCCTGGCGCTGGTCCAGATCGGGGCGGCGGGAATGGCGCGCACCGCCGAGCTGGGCGGCAAGTGGAACGCCGGCCCGCGCGACGGCGAGACGCCGCCGCCGGGCAAGCTGGCCGGGCGTCTGATGCGGGCCCAGGCCAATCTGTTCGAGACCCTGCCGATCTTCGCCGCCGCCGTGATCATGGCGCATATCGCCGGTAAGGACGGGCAACTGACCTTTGTCGGCGCCCACCTCTATTTCTTCGGGCGGCTGATCTACCTGCCGCTCTACGCCTTCGGCGTGCCCTACATCCGCTCGCTGGTCTGGCTCATCGCCACCGGCGGTCTGGTGACGGTGCTCGTCGCCCTGTTTCTTTGAAAGCCTGAATTGACCCCAGCCGCCCGCCTCGCCGCCGCCGCCTCCGTCCTCGACAGCATCGCCCAGGGGCGTGCGCCCGCCGAGGTCGTGCTCAAGGCTTGGGGCGCCGCCAACCGCTATGCCGGATCGGGCGACCGCCGCGCTGTGGCCGACCGCGTCTACCGCGTACTGCGCGCCCGCGGCCGGCTGGTCTGGGCCATGGGCGGGCGCGAGGACGGCCGGGCGCTGGTGATCGGCTCCCTGGCCCTGATCGACGGCCTGTCGCTGGAAGAGATCGAGGCCCTGCACTCGGGCGAGGGCTACGGCCCGCGCCCGTTGTCGAAGCAGGAACGGGCGCGGATCACGGCCGGGGAGGGGGACCTGCCGGGCTGGGTCGCCGCCGGCCTGCCGGAATTCGTGGTCGAGGACTTCAAGGCCACCTTCGGGGAGCGCTGGAGCGAGGAGGCCCGCGAGCTGATGGCGCCGCGCGCGCCGATCGACCTGCGGGTCAATACGGCGAAGACGACGGTCGAGGCCGTCGCCGCCGAGCTGACCGCCGCCGGACTGAAGCCCGAGCAGACGCCGTGGTCAGCCCGGGGCCTGCGCCTGACGTCGGAGCCGCCGCCCAATGTGCAGGCGCTGGAGGCCTTCAAGGCCGGCCATATCGAGATCCAGGACGAGGCCAGCCAGATCGTCGCCTGGCTGGCGGGTTCGGGTCTGAACCTCACGCCCGACAGCGTCGTGATCGACTATTGCGCCGGCGGCGGCGGCAAGACGCTGGCTCTCGCGGTGCAGGGGCTGGCCGACGCCGGGCCGGTCAGGGCCGCGGCGCCGAAGCCGGCCGGCTGGTCGCC
>JAHJNW010000149.1 GCA_018820665.1 Alphaproteobacteria bacterium
GCCCGCGGCGACCACCGGCCCGACCCCGGGGATGGCCAGCATGCCCAGCCCGGCCAACAGGCCCGCGCCGCCGCCCAGCGCCGCGCCGACGCCAGCGCCCGTCGCCGCGCCTTCACCGGCCTTGTTGTCGTCTTCGTGGTCGCGCGAGGCGTCAGTCGTCTGGCCCGCAGTGTGCCATTGCTCGGTGTTGTTCGAGATCAGGCTGATGTCGCTGACCCGACCGTCCTTCTCGAGGCTGCGCACGGCGTCGAGAGCTTCAGAGTGATGGTCGAACAGGCGTGTGATGGTCCGCATGATTGAATGGTCCTTCCGGGGATGGCCGCGCCAACGAGAAACCAGATCGGTTTATCGGGCGCCGGCTCGTTTAGGGTTGCCCCTTAACAACCAGACCACGCCAGGTTCGTTCAAAAGAAACGGCCAAAATATAATAACATAGATGTGATAGCCCGTTACGCTGTTATATGGAGATGTAATAATCGGCTGAATACTTACAATCCATTTCGCCGCCGCGTTAAATTAAGTGATGATTGTTGTTAAAAATTACAAGCTTGTTTGAATACATCGGGAACCATCCAGCCATCATGCGGTTTCGGTCATATCTCGAACACACTACCAGGAGAACCACCATGCGCTTTGGCATGAGCATCGCCGTGCCCGCCCTTCTGGCGGCCGCCACCCTGTCCGCCTGCTCTGAATCCGAGGAACCGCGGAACGACGCAATCAACCCGGACCTGAACACCGACACTGCCGCCGCCCAGACCGAAGGCGCCAACTCCTTCACCGAGGGCCAGGCCCGCGGACACGTCGAGAACGCCGGCTATACCGACGTCTCGCCCATGACCCTGACCGATGACGGCCTGTGGCAGGGCACGGCGACCCGGGATGGCGCGACCATGAACGTGTCCGTCGACTACCGCGGCGCGGTGACGAACACGCCTGGACAGGCCGCCCCGCCCGCGGCAGCCAACGATGGCGATACGGCCGCGCCGTCCGCGACCGACCAGGGCGCCCCTACGGCCGCTACGGTCTCGCAGGATCCGGCCGACGTGCCCGGCGCGACCTCGGCCGAAATGCGCCGCACCGGCGAACGCGGTTAAGCGGCCGCAAGGTGTCCGACCGCCGTCCATGGGCTGTCGCCGCAATCTCGGCGGCGGCCCTTTGGCTGGTGAGCGTTGGCCAGCTCGGCGAATCCGCGACTGTCGCCCCTACGCCGGCTGGCCCGGCCGAGGCCAGTCCCCTGTCGCTTGCCGCCATGCTGACGTCGCATCAGCCGCAGGGCCAGACGTCTGTCGGGAGTCCGGCGGGCGCAAGTAGAACTTCGGACCGCCGCCTTGAGACAAACGCCCGCCGCCTCCGGGCGGTCGAGGCCACGCTTCCGTCGACCTTCGTCCTCGTCAACATTCCCCAAGCCCGACTGTGGATGGTCCGGGACGGGCGGGTCGAGGGTTCCATGCGCGTGATCGTGGGACAGGCTCGTCAACCGACGCCGGAAATGACGACCGAGCTGACCCACGTCGTCCTCAACCCCCGATGGAACCTGCCGCAGGACCTCGTGCGTACCCGTCTGGCGTCCGCGGCCGCGCGGTCCGGCGGCCGAAGCCTCTCGAATGCGGGCTATGAAGTCATGTCCGGTTGGGACGACGACGCGACGCCCGTGCCCGCCGGGGAGATCGACTGGCGGGCCGTCGCAGAGGGCCGGCTGGAAGTCCCCGTTCGTCAGAAGCCGGGGCCAGCGAACGCCATGGGCTCCGCCAAATTCGTGATGACCAATGACGCCGGCATCTATCTGCACGACTCTCCCGACCGCCACCTGTTCTCAAGAGCGCGCCGGACGCTCAGCGCCGGCTGCGTGCGGGTCGAGGATTACGGGCGCCTGGTGAACTTTCTGATCCGCCATCCGCTGCCGCCCGTGCCGGAGGCCGGACGTCCGACCTATGTGCGCCTCGGGGAGCCCATGCCGATCTACCTGACCTACATCACTGCTCTGTCCTCCGACACGGGACCGATGCTCTTCCCCGATCCCTATGGCCTGGACATCTGAACCATGAGCGAGCCCACCCGCCCCTCCCCCGGTCTCGACGCGCGTTTCGTGCACAGGGCGCTGTTCATCGCCGGCCTGATCGTTCTGATGGCCTTTGTGTGGAAGCTGGCGACTGTCCTCCTCCTCGCCTTCGCCGCCGTCATCATCGCGGTTCTGGTCCGCAGTCTCGCCGACCCCATCCGCGAACGAACCGGCCTCGGCACGGGCCTGAGTCTGATCCTGGCGTCGCTGACCATCCTCGCGGTGCTGGCCGGGTCCGGCTGGCTGTTCGGCTCGACCGTTGCGGCCCAGATCGACACCCTGGCCGATCGCATTCCCCGTTCGCTGGCGGAGCTGGAAGCCCTCTTGGCGACCCTGCCTTTCGGGCCGCAACTGGCCGGCCAGCTGGACGGCGTCGGGGCGGCGCCCGACCTGCAGAGCATGGTCGGCCAGGTAAGCGGCTATGTGATGTCCGTACTCGGCGCGGGCGCCAATCTGCTGCTGGTGATCTTCGCCGGCCTGTTCTTCGCGGCCCAGCCCGGTCGCATGAGGGACGGCCTGCTGCTGCTGGCGCCGCCGGGTCCTCGCGAACCCATGCGCAAAGCCGCCAACGAAAGCGGCCGGGCGCTGCGGCTGTGGTTGATGGGAACGTTGGCCGACATGGTGGTGGTCGGGGTTCTGACCGGCATCGGGACGGCCCTCATCGGCCTGCCGTCCCCCGTCGCGCTGGGCCTGTTCGCCGGCCTGGCCGCCTTCGTGCCGATCGTCGGTCCGATCGTCTCGGTCGTGCCGGCCGTGCTTCTGGCGCTGGACCAGGGGCCGCAGATGATCCTGCTGACGGTGGCGGTCTATTTCATCGTCCAGCAGATCGAGAGCAATCTGATCTACCCGTTTATCCAGAAGCGCGCCGTTGACCTTCCGCCCGTCCTGACCCTGTTCGGCGTGCTGGGTCTGGGCACCCTGTTCGGCCCGCTGGGCGTGGTGTTCGCCTCCCCCCTGCTGGTGGTCGGCCTGGTCTGGATCAAGCTGCTCTACATCCGCAACGCCCTGGGCGAGGACATTCCGCTGCCCGGACGCAGCGACCCTGAACCCGGCTGAGCGGGCTCGGGGCGAAGGGCGACGTGGGCGCTAGGTGACCTTCTTGTAGATCGTCAGGCCAAGGACACCCAGGGCGACGGCGACCACCACGGCCAGCCAGAACAGGATGATGGCGATATCGATGAAGGCGCCGGCGATGCCGGCGAAGCCGAGGACGCCCAGAATCAAGGCGGCGACAGCGAAGACAATTGCCCATTTGAGCATGGAAGAGCCCCATTTTCTGCTTGTGTGACGCCGGGCCAACGCGGTGCGCCGGGACGCGTTCCCCGGCCGGCGCCTCAGCGACGCAGGCGAAACGACGCCATGGTCGCGAACAGTTGCTCCCGGTTGGCGACGCCGAGCTTGGCGTAGGAGCGTTTGACGTGCGTCCGGACGGTCTCGATGCTGATGCCGAGACTGCCCGCAAGCTCCTCCGCGTTTGCGCCGCCCATCAGCGCCTTCAACAAACGCTCTTCAGACCGGGTCAGGCCGAAGATCGCGCCGGTGTCCGCCCAGAGGGTATCATCCAACGCGGTTGGAAAGGTCTGGATCGCGACGAGTCCGGCGTCGGGGACCTTCTCAACGCGCAGGACGACGTGATTGGCGTCTGAGCCGCCGCCTGTCGCATAGGCCGACGGCCCCTCGCCCATGACATCCACAAACGCCCGAAACCGCTCGGTCGACTGCTTGCCGCCGAGAACGAGACGCCCGCCGACCGCGCTCAGACCCCCGCCTGACTCCAGCATAAGGCGGGCGCTGGGATTCATGTCGACGATTTCGAGGGTGTCGGGGCGCACAAAAAAGCTCGGCCGCGAGAGCCTCTGGAACCACTCCGACAGATGCAAAGCATTTGTCTCGGGCCGGTCTTCGGCAGAATAGCCATCATTCGTGGCCAAGTCGGATGTAGTAAGCAAGTTCGCGTTAACCAGTACAGGGATGGCTGGCCGATATCAGCGTTTTGATCCCCCATGATGGGTATTGCGTATTGCATCTCACGATTGAGACTGCGGCTCGCATACCGGTGCAACCCGGACTGCAATTTTCCCCGCGCCACCTCGGATCATCCCGATCCGAATGAGTTAGTTTTCTGGATTACCGAGTGAACCTGCTGTCCCCGGCGCCGCGGCATACGCTGATCGAGAGTTTTTCGTTCTCAACCGAAGGGGCCAGCCCGGCCAGGGCCCTCGCCGACTATCGGGAACTGTATTCGGACGGCGCGGACGTCGTGGGCGCCGCATCCGGCCTCTCCGCCGAGGTCACCGCCTACAGGCTCGATCGGCTCATATTGTTTGCGCGACGACTGAAGGGCGTCGGGCACAGCCGTACGGCCCAGCGGGTCGCCGGCACGGGATTCTCCCACTTCACCCTGCATCTGGTGCTGGACGGCGCCATGACGGGCAGCGCCGCGAGCGGCTTTGGTTCGCTTGGGCCGGGCGAGATTGTGCTCCAGGACCTGAGACATCCAACCGGCACGACGGTCGCCGACGGACGTCTCGTCACCGTCAGCGTCGCGCGTGACCTGATCGAGGCCGCGGCGGGCACCTCGAACGGCCTGCACGGCGCCGTCATCCGACCTGACAAGGGGGCCCTGCTGGCCGACTATCTGCAATCTCTCGCGTCACATGCCGGGCGCCTCGAGCACGACTCCCTGCCGACCCTGTCGCGCACCTTTGTGGAACTGCTCAGTGTGGCCATCGGACCGCAAGCGGCGGGCGGCGCCGCCGCCCATCGTCGGGAGGAGTTCAACCGCCGCGAAGCCGTGCAGCGCGTAATCGAGAGACGGCTGGAGGACCCGTCGCTGAACGCCGCCGAGATCGTCGGCGCGTCGGGCGTGTCGAGGGCTACCCTGTATCGGCTGCTGCAACCGCATGGCGGCGTCGACACCTTCCTGACCGGCCGGCGCCTCGCCGCCGTCCGCACGACTCTCGAGCGGCCGGACGACACCAGCAACTTCGCCTCGCTGGCGGAGAGATTCGCCTTCCGCGGCGAGAAGGACCTCGCGGCCGCGTTCCGTCAACGGTTTGGCCTCTCCCTGTCCGCCTACAGGCGGATGGTCGATGACCCGGGCCAGGCCGTCGCCTTGATGAAACGCCGGTGGGCGTCATGGATGGTCGAGGTGAGGTAGGGTAAACCGCGGTTGACCATCCCGGTTAAAGCGGTTTTCAGTCGGGGCGTCACAGTATGGAGCCTTGATACGGAGGTTTCGCGCCATGAGCTACGCCCGGCACGTCAGGACGGCCCTGACCGCGACGGTGATCATGCTGGCGGCGACGTCGGCCGCGGCCGACGGCGTCAGCGTCAGCATTCACGGCAGGGTCGGCACGGTCTGCCGCGTCGAGGTCGGCGGGCCGCCGGCGCCACGGTTCGAGGTGGGCGAGACCCGTCTCGGCCGCATGACGGAGCTCTGCAACAACGTGGACGGCTACCGTCTGGTGCTCAGCCACCCGGTCGGCCTCCAGGACGCATGGATGGTCGTCGACGGTCAGCGCATTCCGATTTCGCCGACATCCTCCACCACCGTCATCGTCGACAGCAACGGTCCCGCGGCGCGCGAGCGCGAGGTCGGCATCGTCCTGTCGTCGGCGTCGGACACCCTCGACCTGACCCTTCGGGCCGAGGCCAAGGGCGCCATTTTCTAGACGGCCGAACAGCCCGACTGGGCCGAGAGACCCAGCCTTGGCGCGAACGTCAGGGTTATCACGTCGCTGTAGGCGCCCGCGGGCCGGGTCATCACATCCTCTCCGTTCACGCCGATCTGGAGCGCATGACTGCGCCCGCTCGGCGCCGGTGTACGATCGCAGACGACCGTGTCCCCCCTCTCCACCGACAGGCCGCCCAGCCGCATGGAGTACGGCAGGCCGGCGGCGTCCGCCTCGCTACGGCGCAACTCGCCCCATTTGGCCCCGACGCTGATCTCATAGGGCGAGGTCGACTGCGCCGTGATCACCACGCTGCCGGTGGCGGAACCTTGCGCCCGGCCGAGGACGCCGAGATCGATCTCGCCGCGGCGATTGCCCATCGAACCGACCCAGGCCGAAATCATCTCGGGCGTCTCCAGATCGATCGCCACCCGACCCGCCGACTGCACCTCGCCCCCGTCGAGGCGGTCGTTGCCGGAATAGCAGACATAGCGGATCTCGAGCGGCTCGTAGTAGTCGCCCGCTCCTACCGATTGCCCCGCTGGCACGGACAGCCGGAAGCTCTCGTGGACCACATCGCCGGATGGCCCCGAGCCGAACGACACGACCGCGCCATTGGTGGCGTTGGGCTGTTCCGCGCCATGGAAGAAGACCGGCTGCGAAGCGTTCTGCGTCCAGGCGATGTCGTAGCCCTCGGGGCCGGCGACGCCGAGACGGGTCGCGCCGGCGGCCGGATTGGGGTCCACGATGATGAACCGGACCGAGGTGGCCGAGGGCGTCACGCGGCTGACCCGCAGGGTCAGGATCCGGTTGACGGGGGTGTTCGAGAACGGATCGTACTGGATCGACAGGCCCGTTCCGGCCGAGGCGAAATCGGCGCAGCCGGCTTGGGCGATCCCGGGGGCCAGGGCCATGGCGATCAGGGAAAGACCGGAGAAAAGTAGACGTTTCATCGGCTGCCTTCAGGGGAAACGGCGCCCAGACGGACCAGGCCGTCCGCGCCTTCGGGAATCTCGATCACATAGGACGGCGAACCCTTGGGTCCGGCCTCGATACGCCACAGGCCCGGCCGCAGGCCCTGGACCGCGAACCGGCCCGAGCCATTGGTGAACATCCGGACGCCAGGACGATCGGGCCGCTCGATCTCGAAGGCCAGACCTGCCTGCAGGCGCAGCGGGCCGCCGTCGACGGTCACCAGCTGGCCGGTTGCGGACACCGAATAATCGGACCCGACGGTGACCAGGTATCCCGACCGGTAGGGCGGCAAGACCTGGACGACGCCGGAGCCGATGTCATAGCCCGTCGGCGCCTCCGGAACGTCGAACGTCACCGTGCGCGGCGAATAGGCGCTGAGTTCCGGTGTGACCGCAGCGCCGAGCAGGCCCGACCGGGCGGTGTAGGCGTTGTCGCGCGGCTCTACATAGACCGCCGATTCGCCGAGGGTGCGATGGGCGCGGAACAGGGCGAAGCTGTCGTAGATCGGCCGCGACACGGCGGCGACGCCGTCGGCGAAGGCCAGCGAGGCCCCGGCGCGAAGCGTGGTGCGCTGATCGGAAATGTCTCCACTTCCGGCGTCGAACGAGGTCAGGTGCGACCCGCCGATCTCGGCGCGGTTCATGATGGCGGTGAACGAGGCGTTGGCGCCCGTCGCGCTTTCGGAGGCATCCAGATTGGCCGCGGCGCTCCATGAGCCGACGCCCCGACCGCGGGACGTCTGATAGCCCAGCCGGGCCCTGTTCCGCCGGCTGTCGACCTCGGCGCTAACGCTGGCGTACTGGCCGAGGCGATAGGTCAGCCCGAAGCGGATCCCGTATTCCTGCTCGTCCCGACGGTGTTCGTAGAGGGCCTCCGCGTTGAACATCAACCGGCTGTTGGCGCGCCAGCCATAGCTGGCCCGGACCGAGCCCTGGTCCTGCCGCGCGCCTCGGCCGACGGAATAGAAGACGTCGCCGGACACGTACTGGGTCGCGCCGATCGACTGCGAATAGGTCACGCCGGCTTCATAGGCGAAGGGGTTGTCGGCCAGATCGACGCCGGGGGTGGCGAACGACTCGCTGGTGGCCTGGAAGGTGCCGGCGACAGACCGGGCGCCGGGCTCGTCCGCCCCGAAGACCCGCTCATAGCCGAGATTCAGCGCATAGCCCTCGCCCACGCCATCGACGCTGGAAACGGCGAGATCCATGCCGATCGTGCCCAGCGGCGCCGCCCAGACGGCTTCGCCGCCGACCACCGCACCCCGGCCGTTGACCTGAAAATTGGCGCCCGCGGTAAGAACGTCGGACAGGCCGCGCCGGTAGAAGCCGGACGCCCCGGGCTCGCTGGTGTAGTCCCGACCATCTTCGCCGAATTCGGTCTCCGAGCCGACATAGAGGCCGAACTCGGTCAAGCCCGCGGCCAGCAGGCTGCGGTCGAAATAGATGGAGAAGGAGACGACGCTTTCGACCCCCGTGTCGTCCCGGATCACCAGACGCACGTCGTTGCCGCCCTGGGCGAAGGGGAAGTCGCTGACGTCATAGGAGCCGGGGTTGAGCCGGGTCTGCTGGACGGACCGCCCGTTGATGAAGACCTCAACGGTCGAGGGCCGCACCAGGGTGAAGGCGCGTTGCCCGCGAGGCTGCACGTTCCTCTGCGGATCAAGGTCGGCGTAGACCCGCTCCAGCGACAGACCGGCCAACGGGTTTGCGCCGGCGAAGCCCCGGGACTGCGGGCGCAGATCGCCGGCGGTCCAGCGCGCCGTCCGCTTCGGGTCGTCATAGACCAGCCGGGTGCCCTCCCGGACGAACGACTCGTCCAGCGTCGCCTCGTTCTCCAGCACGACGCCGCGGAAGCGGACGGCGCTGTCGATCAACAGGCTGGGCGTGCCAAATCCCGCATCCTCGCCCACATGAACATAGTCCGACGTCAGGAAGCCGGTGACATAGGCCGAGAGGGCGGCGGGCTGCGCCACCGGTCCCTGAAACGACTGGCGACCGCCGGAAATGCTCAGGCTTGTGCGCGGCCGTGCATCCGGATTGATCGAGAGCGTCAGGCCGAAGGTGCCGGGATCATAGGCGATGGGGTAACCCAAGGCGCCGAGCTCATCGGCCGACACCTGCTCCCGGTCGGCCAGCGCGGTGGCCAGGGCCTGCCAGGCCACGGGCGACAGCAAGGCCTGCATCAGGTCAAGCAGCGGCCGGGGCTCGATCAGGATCCGGTTGTCGGCGGTCAGGACGTAGTCGATCTCGCCGACGATGAAGGCCCCGTCCCTGAGCGGCCCGCCCAACGGGATGTCACGACCGGTCGGATTCAGCCCGGCCTGCAGTGGCCGCGCCGTCTGTATAACTTCGGACGCCAGGTAGGCCGGCGACGCAACATGGCTGGGAGGGAGGGCGTCGATCACGGGATCTGCCGGACTGGAACTGCGCTCATCCGTTCACCGGTCCGCCACGGCGGTCAGCTCGACCGTGAGACTGCCGTTGGGCTGCGGCAGTGCGACATTGATCGGCAGCCGGCGCGTCGTCCCCGAAGGCACCAGTCCGAGACCCATCACCTGCTGGATCTGTTCCGGCTCATAGGTCTGGCGCAGGATCTCGTCGCCGTTGGGCGCGCGCTGCACCAGGGTCATCCGGTGCTTGCCGACATAGCCATAGGTTCGGCCCGTATTCGCCACGGTCAGGACAGGATGGCCGACGCCGGCTTCGTCTGCCTCGATGCCGACCGATTGCACGGCCAGTTCGGCCGTCGCGCCGGGAGCCCCGACGCTCACCAGAACCTTGAAATTATAAAGCACCTGAATGGCGTTCTGGTTTTCAGGCAGTGCGACCGGAAGCTGGGCCACGGTGACGAAGAAATGGTGGCTGGCCTCAGGTTCGGGGTCGCCGACCCACTGAACGCGGAACGCCTGCGATTCGCCGGGCCGGACGGTCGCCTGGCCGGGGAAGATCAGCAGATCCTCGGCCTCGACCTCCGTCTCCTTCAGCTCGCCGTCGATGATCCGGAGCACGTGTGCCGAGAGCTCCACCGGAACGGTGGTGGAGAAGGTGTTTTGCAGCGTCAGCACGGTCGACGCGCGACGTCCGTTCGACAGCATGTCGATGACCACCGGCTGGACGTTCAGCGCGGACGCTGGAATGCCGGACCCAAGGAGGGCCGTCGCCGCAAGGAGCACACCGGCGAAACGCCGTACGGCTAACGGGATCATGATACGCACCTGGACAGAAAATAAGGGATCGGACCGGCCCCTTGCGGGACCGGTCCGACCATTCGCCCTTCCGGGGAAGGGCCAAGCGGCTTAGGCGCCCGGGGCCACGATCACATTGACCGAGCCCGTGTAGGTGCCGGCAGCCAGCCTACGGTCCGTGTTCGAGGACCAGTTGACCGCCGTCGCGCTGGAACCGCCGGCCGAGGCCACGGCGGCGCCGCCCGAGGTCGCTTGCGCGAAGCGGACGTGGGTGTTGCTGTCGGATCCGCTGACGTGACCGCCGAAGCGCTGGGCGACGGTCGAGGCACCGGCGGCGCTGGTGCTGTCCAGGGTCAGGCCGTTGATGGAGGCGTCCAGGTTGTAGCGGATGAACTGGGCGAAGCCGCCGTCGATCAGGCCGTTGCCCGAGGCGCCGTTGCGGGCCAGGACGGCGCGCTCGACGGTGACGCTGCTGTTCACGCCGTTGCAGAAGGCGATGATGCGGGCGCCGTTCAGGGCGTCGGCGATCTCGGTGGTGACGCCCGAACGGACCTTGGCTTCCGAATCGGTCAGGTCAGCCGACAGGGTGACGGTGGTGGCCTGGGCCGACACGCCGCACTTGTTGGCGACGCTGGCGTTGATGGCGACAGCTTGGCTGTCCTGGGCCGAGGCGGCGCCGGCGGACAGGATGAGGGCGGCGGCCGAAGTCGCCGCAAACAGGGTACGCTTCATGGGATAGTCTCCGTTTGAGTTGAACCGCCGGAGAAGCCCGGCGTGGTTTCGAGCGGCGACATGCCCCTCGAGGGCATCGCCGACCGCACTTGCGCAATCGACGAATTCAGATGGTCGGGCGGCGGCGCTCATGCGCGTGCGCCGACGACAAGGGTGATGGTGTCGCTGTAGTCTCCGGCGGCCAGTCGCCGGTTCAGCGTTGACTGGTCGGGCCAGTCGATGGTCAGCGTGACGTCGCCGGGCGCCGCGACGCCCGAGCCGGATCCGAGACCGCGACCCGGCTGATCAGACGCGAAAGCGCAGCTTCCGCCGATCATGATGTCCGTCGACAGACAGCGCTCGCTGCGCACCTCGCCTTCGCTGGTTCGCAGCGTCAGGCGGACTCCGTAGGTCTTTGTAAAGGCGTAGCCCGAGCGGTCGGGCGCGCTGGTGAGATTTAGCAGGCCGCCGTGCTCGCCGCTGATCCCGACCGCGAACGGCGTGTTGCAGTCGAGCGGCAGGACGAAGTTGAGGGTCTGGGCCTGCTCGAGGTCGGCGCTCGGGCTGGCGGACCGGACGGCGGGACTGAACCCGCAACGTTCCGGGATGACGGCGGAGACGAGGACCTCGACCGAACCTGTGGACTGGGCGGCGGCCGGCGCGGCCAAGGCCAGTCCGGCGGCTGCGAGCACGCCGGCCGTGAGCGACTGGAGATAGCGCGCAGCGGGCCGCGCCCACATCGGCTCACCGCCGATATTTGCTTCGTGTCCGTTATTCACCGCGAGCCTCCCGCGCCGCGGGTTTACCCCGCGATTTCGCTGGACGGCGTTCTGACAGTTAAGAAAACGTTAATCGTCGCCATATTTGGGTATGCGGCGGTGGATTGTGCGAAAATCTCCTTTAATCTTAGATATTTCGCCTGAAAGGGGAAAAGGCCGACCTGCAAAATTCAGCGCCAGGCGCCTGTCATTCTGCTGTCCGGCGAACCGAATCGACCCGTAACCGCTGGCCCCTGTCCTGGGAGCCCGAAACCCAGCGTTCGCCCTGCAGGAGGGCGAGCGGCAGGACGAAGACGCCGACCGCGAGGATCAATTGCACCAAGGAGGTGGTCAGACCGGCGCTGGCGGAGCTCCGGTCGCTGAGGGCCCCGGTGATCCACGGCCCCAATCCGACCCCGACCAGTGACACGCCCGCCAGATACAGGGTGTTGACCGCGCGTCGGTAGCGATCCGGCGCCAGCGGCTGCAGCCCGATCAGGGCGGTCGTCGCGGCCATGCCACTGCTGGCGACCAGAACCGCCATGGCCGCGATGGCCATCGGCAGGGATGCGGCGGCCGAAAGGCCAACCGCGGCGATCATCGACAGGACCAGCCCCGCCGCCATCGGCAGCGCCGGACTCCGCCCCTGCATGCTCTGGCGCCCCAGCAGCCATCCGGCCGAAAGGTGCCCGGTCGGGGCGGCGACCAGCACGATGAGACCGACCAGCACCGCGGCCTCGCCGACAGGAAGGCCGAACGAACGGTGCAGAATGGACGGCATCCACGTTCCCGCCGCCTGAACGGAGATTACACAGCCGGCGCCAGCCACGAACAGGCCGAGGACGGCCCGCCCGTTGCCGCACAGCCATGCCGCCGCCTGACCAAGCCCGCTGGAGGGCTCGGGCGGGGACGAGCCGTCCCGGCCCGACAGCGCCAGCAAGGCCGCGATCAGGGCGATGTTCGGCAGGACGAGCGCGAGACTGACGGCCCGCCAGGGCGCCAGACCCATGATCGACGCCCCGCTCGCGGCGACCAGCAGCGCCCCGCCCAGCAAGAGACCGCCGCTGCGGCCCGTCGCCGACCCGGTCGTGAATATCGACACGGCCCGGGCCCTGCCGATCGCGACCCCGGCTGAACCGAGCACCACGAGGGCCGCAGGCGCGAACGCGGCCTGACCGATCCCGAGCAGCATCCGGGCCCCGACCAGCATGGGATAGCTGTCCGCCAGGGCGAAGGCGACACTGCCGGCGGTCCAGAGGGCGAGGCAAAAGGCCATCAGCCGAAATGGCTCGACGCGCCTGGCCCAATGCCCCGCCGCCAGCATGGCCACGGCATAGGTCAGGGCGAACGCCGGGCCCTGGAGGGCGCCGACCTGGCCATCGGTCAGGTCGAACGCATCCTTCAACGGCTGGGCGACAACCGATGGCATGGCCCGATCGACGAAAGCGGCGAACTGGACACCCGCCAGCAACAGCACCGTTCCGACGCCGACTATGCGCGCGGGCGCGACGACCGCTTCGCCGTCGGGACGGCGCTGGCGCGGATCCGCAGTGTCAGTGGTCATGGTCGCGCTCCGATTCCTTCTACGGGAGCGCCGCCCTTCATCCTGGATCACGTTCAGGGCGAGGACGGAAGTCTCAGCGTCCGCCGGGCAGCGATTGCGCCAAAGGCGTTAAGAGGGGCTCTACGCCCGGTTTGCTGGCTTCGCCGTCTGTGCAGGCGACCGGCGCCGCAGCGCCCGTGAGACATCCCGATAGTCAGCGCAGCGCCCGGGCCAGATGGCGCAAATGTCAGCCGCCGCCAGACTTATCGACACATCCGGTCGCGCCCGTTTGACCGCCCCGCAGGCCGTGGGGAGCGTCTCGAAGGCCGGCCCGATGTGATGTCCCGTGGAGAAATCCGGCTTCACACCGCGATCCGGCCATATGCGGAGCCACGCCGGCGTGCGTATCGGGCTCCCGCCAAAACAGAAACAGTTTCCTTTTCGTCTTGCGGGAATACAGCCGTTATGAAAACCTCCCCCCGGGCTAACGTTCACAAGCGTTCCGGAGGGGAAAATCATGAAAATCCGCAGGTGGTTGCCGGTCGTACTGGTGCTGGTTCTGGGCGCTTGCGGGTCGCAGCCGACCGCGAAGGGGACGGACCTGTCGAACGCGAACACCACCTACCAGACCGAGCTGATGGAGCTGCTGATCGACGCCAAACCGGGCGCGGTGATCGAAATTCCGGCGGGCGTCTTCACCATCGATACCGGATTGAGCCTGGCCGTCGACGGCGTGACCATTCGCGGCCAGGGCATGGACAAGACGATCCTGAACTTCCGCAATCAGGCGGCCGGCGCCCAGGGCCTGCTGGTCACTGCCAGCAACTTCACCATCGAGAATCTGGCCATCGAGGACACCAAGGGCGACGCCCTGAAGATCAACGAGGGCGAGAACATCATCGTGCGCAAGATCCGCACGGAATGGACCCAGGGACCGAAGACGGAAAACGGCGCCTACGGGATCTATCCCGTGCAGACGCGCAATGTGCTGATCGAGGACAGCGTGGCGATCGGCGCCTCCGACGCCGGCATCTATGTCGGCCAGTCGCGCAACGTCGTGGTCCGCCGCAACCGCGCTGAATACAACGTCGCCGGAATCGAGATCGAGAACTGCATCGACGCCGACGTCTATGAGAACCTGGCCACCAACAACACCGGCGGCATTCTGGTCTTCAACATGCCGCAGCTGCAGCAGGCTGGATACCGGACGCGCGTGTTCAACAACCGCGCCATCGCCAACAACACGCGCAATTTCGGCCACGCCGGCACCCCGGTCGCCAGCGTGCCGGCGGGCACGGGCGTGATCGTCAATTCCAACGACCAGGTCGAAATCTTCGACAACGAGATCGCCGACAACAAGACCGGCAACATCATCATCTCCAGCCTGTTCTCCGCTGGCTATTCCGACAGCGCCATGAGCGGCGATTTCGACCCCTATCCGGAATCGATCCTGATCAAGGACAACCGCTTCAGCGGCGGCGGCAACTCGCCCGACGGCGTCGACCTCCAGGCGCTGCGCGTGGCCATGTTCGGGCCGACGGGCCGGTTCCCCGACATCGTCTGGGACGGCTACGTCAATCCCGCCCGGCTTGTGAACGGCCAGCTGCCCGCGGCACTGCGCATCTGCATCGACAATGGCGAGGCGGGCGTTCTGAATGTGGACGGCCCGAACAAGTACGCAAAGCCGAACACCGACATCGCGCCGCACCGGTGCACCCTGCCGCGCCTTTCGCCCGTCACCCTGCCGGCAGCCTGACGCGGGCCGATGACCGTGTTTCGTCTGCTTACGCTTTGCCTTCTGCTGGTCGCCGGAGCGGCGGGCTGCACCCGCTCGCCGCCCCCGGCCATGGTCGAGCCGGCGTATTTCGCGACAGAAAACCCGAAATCCCTACGGGACTGGGGCATGGTCCAGGTGTCCGGCGACGCCCTGGTCCTTGGCCAGCGCGTCACGCCCTACGACCTGACGACGCCGCTGTTCACGGACTATGCCCAGAAGCTGCGGACGATCTGGATGCCGGCCGGCGCCTCGGCCGACTACAATCCGGACGACGTGCTGTCCTTCCCCGTCGGGACGGTCATCACCAAGACCTTCTTCTATCAGACCGGATCCGGCGGTCGGGTGCTGCAGCAGGCCGACCGGACGCTGATCCACGACGGCGAGGGCCTGAACCTGAAGCAGGTTCGCATCGTCGAGACCCGGCTGCTGATCCACCGGCCGGATGGCTGGGCCGCCCTGACCTATCTGTGGAACGACGCGCAGACCGAGGCGGTGCTGCACCGGGTCGGCGCGGTGGTCCCGCTGACTCTGGTGCGCCAGGACGGCGAGGACGAGCCCTTCGCCTACATCGTCCCGAACGTGACCCAGTGTTCCGCCTGCCATGCGACCAATGTCGCCACGCGCGTCATTCATCCCATCGGCCCCAAGGCGCGCCTGCTCAATCGCGATTTCGCCTATTCGGAAGGGACGGAGAACCAGCTGGTCCGCCTCACCAGGGCGGGCTATCTGCGCGGCCTCGCCGATCCGAAGGCTGCGCCGGCGGACGTCTCATGGATCGACAAGGCCGCTTCGCCGGAGGCGCGGGCGCGGGCCTATCTCGACGTCAACTGCGGCCATTGCCACAACCCCGACGGTCCGGCCGATACCTCGGGCCTGTACCTGGACGTCGCCACGCCGGTCTCCGGCAGCTACGGCGTCTGCAAGCTGCCGGTCGCCGCGGGCGCCGGCACCGGCGACCGTCGTTTCGACATCGTGCCGGGGGATGCCGAGGCGTCGATCCTCCCGTGGCGCATGGCCTCGACCAACCCCGCCGCGATGATGCCCGAGATCGGCCGATCGACCCGCCACACCGAGGGCGTGGCCCTCGTCCGCTTCTGGATCGACTCAATGGAGGGATCATGTCGGTAGAGACGGCTCAGCCCCCTGCCCCCGGAAAGCCGGCAAACGTCGATGTCGCCGCGGTCGTCCAGCCCCTGCGCGGCGCCTTCAACAGCGGCCTGACGCGCGATCTGGCCTGGCGCCAGGACCAGCTCGCCGCGCTCGAACGGATGATGGTCGAGAACGAGGCCGCGATCGCCGAGGCCCTGAAGGCCGACCTCGGCAAGCCGTTCGGCGAGGCCAGCACGGCCGAGATCGATTTCGTCCGCAAGGAGGCGGCTCAGGCGCGGAAACTTCTCCCCCGCTGGAGCCGGCCGCAATGGACGCCGACTCCGCTTGCGATCCAGCCCGGCAAGAGCTTCATCGAGGCCGCGCCCTACGGCGTGACCCTGATCATCGGGGCGTGGAACTATCCCTTCCAGCTGGTGCTGGCGCCGCTGGTCGGGGCCATCGCTGCGGGCAACTGCGCCGTCATCAAGCCCTCGGAGCTCGCGGTCCAATCCTCGGCGCTGCTGAAGCGGCTGGTGGAGGGTTACCTGGACCCGCGCGCCTTTGCGGTGGTCGAGGGCGACGCGGACGTCTCGACAGCCCTGCTGGCCCAGCCGTTCGACCTGATCTTCTACACCGGCGGGGAGCGTGTGGGCCGGATCGTTATGACGGCCGCGGCCAGACATCTGACGCCGGTCGTGCTCGAACTGGGCGGTCAGAACCCCTGTATCGTCGACGAGACGGCCGATCTGGCGGTCGCCGCCCGGCGGATCGTCTGGGGCCGTTTCCTCAATGCCGGCCAGGTCTGCGTGGCGCCGGATCACGTCTATGTCGCCGCCGCGATCGAGACCCGGTTGCTGGAGGAGCTGAAGCGGGCGGTGACGGCCATGTTCGGTCGCGATCCGAAACAGAGCCCGGACTTCGCGCGGATCGTCAACCGGGGCCACGCCGCGCGCCTGCAGGCCCTGCTGGTCGACGGCCGCGCCGTCACGGGCGGCGAGGCTGATGTCGACGCCTGCTATGTCGCCCCCACCATCCTGACCGGGGTCGCGGCCGACGCGCCGGTGATGGCCGAGGAGATCTTCGGGCCGATCCTGCCGGTCCTTCCCTACGACACGCTGGACCGGCCGCTGGCGGCCATCAACGCCCGCGCGCCGGCGCTGGCGCTCTATGCCTTCACCCGGGACGCGGCGGTAGCCGACCGGATCATCGCCTCGACCCGTTCAGGTTCGGTCACGATCAACGACACCGTGGTCTTCATGGCCAATCCGAATCTGCCGTTCGGCGGCGTCGGGGCCAGCGGCATGGGCGCCTATCACGGGCGGTTCAGCTTTGAGACCTTCAGCCACCGGCGCGCCGTGCTGAGGCGGGGCTTCGCCCTGGACGCCAGCATCCGCTACCCGCCCTTCACCCGGGCCAAGCTGGCGCTGTTGCGGCGCATGGCCTGACGCTGCGCCTCAGGCTGCGGCCTGGTCTTCCAGATAGGCCGACAGATACCGCTCCAGCGCCACCGTGGCCTCGGTGAACAGACGCTCGGTCCAGTCCGATTGCGCCTCGCCGCTGGTCAGGGTTTCGAACGAGGTGAAGATCTCGGTCGCCATGCGCGCGACGGCCAGGGGCGCGCCGCCATGGAAGCCGTCCAGCCCGCGCTCCCAGCGCGCCGCCAGATAGGCCGCGATCTGTGCATTGGCCTGTTCCTTGACGATCCGCAGCTCGCGGGTCGTCAGCATCAGGTGAAACAGCGGCCGATAGGCGGGGTCCTCGTTCAACGTCTTTCGCAGAGCCAGCATCACTTCGAGATGACGCTCGCGCCACGATGTGAACCGCGGATTCTCCAGAATGGCTGCGATGCGGGTATGGAGCTGCGCCACCCGCGCCTCGAACAGCTCCTTGTAGATAGCGAAGACGTTCGGGAAATAGCGATAGATCGAGCTGACCGGCACATTGGCCTCGGCGGCGATCGTGCTGGTGGTGATCGTGTCGACCGAGGTGTTGGCCAGAAGGAATTCGGTCGCCGCCAGAACCCGCTCGATCCGGTCGCGCGCACGCTGCTGCATCGGCGCCGTGCGCCGTTCCAGCGTGGGGGTCTCTTGCGGCGCGCGCGGGCCCACTGACGTCGTCCTCTCCTCCGATTCCGAAGGCCGTCTATCACGACCCGTCGCCCCTGTAAGCCATCGAGGCGCCCAGCCCCTTGTCAAACGGAATAATATTCTGTTTCGTATCACTTGGGGAATTGGGAGGGGCTGTTATGATCAGAATGGAACTCTGTCTGAAGGCGACGCTTGCCGCCGGTGTCGCCATGGCCGCGCTGACGGCGCCAAGCCTGGCCAGGGCGCAGGACACGACGTCCCTGGACGAGATCATCGTCACCGCGCAAGGACGCGAGCAGACCCTGCAGGAGGTGCCAATCACCATCAGCGTGGTCACTTCCGGCACGCTGGAGGCGCTGGCTGCGGACGACATCGGCGACATCTCCGCCTTCGTGCCCGGCCTGTCGGTCTCCAACGGCAGTCCGACACAGGCCCGCTATAATATCCGCGGGGTCTCGACGTCCGACTTCGGCGTCGGCACCGACCCGGCGGTCGGCGTCTATGTCGACGGCGTCTATGCGGCCCGATCCGGCGCGGGCCTGCTGGCGTTCAGCGACGTCGCGCGGATTGAGGTGCTGAAGGGGCCGCAGGGCACCCTGTTCGGCCGCAACAGCGCCGCCGGCGCGGTGTCCATCACGACCAACAAGCCCGGCGACGACTTCGAGGCCCGGTTGGGCATCCGGCTCGGCGAATACGACAAACGCCGCATCGAGGGCCTGATCAACCTGCCGATCAATGACGACATGGCCCTGCGGATCAATGCGCTGGTCAACCGCCGCGACGGCTGGCTGACCGACGAAGCCACTGGTGCGGACTATGACCGCGAAGACAACTGGGCGGCCCGGGCGGCCCTGCGCTGGGACGTCTCGCCGCAGACCCGGGCGATCCTGAGCTGGACCCATGACGAGATCGACCAGGATGCGCGTCCGGCGATCGGCGTCGCCCCCATCCCGGCGGCGCCCGGCCTGCCCGCCTTCCCGTCCGATCCGGCGGACTACACCAATCCGTTCGAGCAACAGATCCTCAACGACGTCATCGACAACCACGAGACGCGCCGCCTCGACGAGGGGACGCTGACCATCACCCACGCCTTCGGCGACATCGATTTCACCTCCCTGACCTCGGGCCGGTACTTCGTCACCGAGAACCGCGAGGACGAGGACGGCACCAACCGCCCGGACCTGTATTTCGACACCAACAACCGGGAAAAGAACCGGTCCTGGTACCAGGAATTCCGCCTCGACGGAGAATGGGGCGCGTTCGACTGGATCGCCGGCGCCAGCTACTACACCGAACACGCCGAACAGCGCAGCGACACCTGGGCCACCACCGACAGCATCAATACGATCCTGACCAATGCGGCCGGGGCGCCGCTGTTCTCGCTCGCCGACATGATCCTGGCCTCGGCCTCCATTCCGGCCACCACCCTCGGCTATGGCTGGCAGGAGGATATGATCAACGAGGGTGATTTCGACGCGACCGCCGTCTTCGCCGACGTGATCTGGGCCGCGACGGATCAGCTGAACCTGACGTTCGGCCTTCGCTATACGCGCGACGAGAAGACCTTCCGCTGGCTGAACGACCGGCGCGTCGCGCCCGAGCTGGATGCGGTGCTCAGCGACCCCACGGTCGACTTCGTATTGACCACCTATATGGGGCCGGCCCTCGGCTATCTGTACGCCGACTATGTCTTCGACCTGTCCGGCCTGGCCGGGGTGCCGTGCGACAACGGCGTCACGGTGCAGGAAGGCGTGGAATGCGAGCTGTCGGATTCATGGGAGAATGTGAGCCCGCGCTTCGTCGCCGACTACCAGCTGTCCGACGACGCGATGGTCTTCTTCTCTTACGCCAAGGGCTACAAGGCCGGCGGATTCAACAGCGTCGAGGTCGCCTCGCGCTTCGACAACGAGGATGTCCAGAATTTCGAAATCGGGTTGAAGAGCGACCTTGGCTCCAATGCCCGCTTCAATATCTCGGCCTTCCAGTATGACTACGACGGCAAGCAATCGATCCGCCTGGTCACCCCGGCGGGATCCAGTGTGCCGCAGTATCTGATCGAGACCAGCGACGACGAGGCCTGGGGCCTCGACATGCAGCTGGACCTGGAGCCCGCCGAGGGGCTGAGCCTGTTCGCCAACGCCCAGTACATCGATGCGACCTACAGGCGGAAGGTGACCAGCACCGAAGATCTTTCGGGGCAACCGACGGGCGAGCCGCTGTGGTCGGCGGCGGCGGGCGTCTCGTATCGCCGCGACCTGGCCGGAAAGGGCTCGCTCGACATGCAGTTGGTCCATGCGTATCGCGGCGAGGGTCGGTGCAACACCACCTCGACGGGCCAGGGCTCCTGCCTGCAGACGCCCTGGTTCGACCCGGCCGAGGCCCAAAACCGGACGGACCTTCGCCTGTACTGGCGTACCCCGAGCGAGCGGTATCAGCTGGGCGTCTACGTCAACAACCTGTTCGACAACCAGTATGTGACCGGGGTCAACAACATCACCGCATCCACCTTGGGCACGCCGTTCGTGAACCTCACAGAACCCAGAATGTGGGGCGTGGACCTCACGTGGACCTACTGACCGGCCGGATCAGGCTGACGGACGCCCGAGCCGCCCCGCCTGCCCGCCGCCCGTCACTCCCACTCGATCCTTCAATAGACCAGAAGGCGCTGATTTATCAGCGCCTTTTCTCTCATCCGCGCACCATACCGCGCGAGCTACCGTCACTTGGACAGCGCTTTTGAATTCATTGGTGAAATTTGACGTAATAAAATTCTAGTGATGTCGCCATCTATCGGCAGGCAACTCTGCTTCAAGACCAACCAGCACCGCTATGACAAGCGAATAGGCAATTGGACTATCCGTATCATCAAACCGACAACAGACGCCACTGAAGCCGGTTGATACCGTCAGTCTCGCTTGGTCGAGTTGTTTAAAGACTCCGACGCCTGCTCCGGTATTGTCACCTCAACACGAAGACCGCCTCCTGCCGATCGCAGAAACTGCACCTGTCCCCCATGCGCCTTCACAGTTGCGAGGACGATAGAGAGGCCCAGACCGCTCCCTCCGGTAGGGGCATTCGACGCGCGGAAGAAGCGCCTGCCCAGCCGATGCAGATCCGAGAAGGCCACCCCCGGTCCGTCGTCCTCGACGATCAAGCGTTCGAATTTAGGATCGTAACTGATCAGGATTGAGGATGCCGCGTGCGCCTGTGCGTTGGCAAGGAGATTGGCGGCCGCTGCCCCGAAGCGATCTGGATCCACGTTGAGCAGGGCGTCACCATCGACAAACGAGACCCGACCATCGCCTTCCGCTCCTGCAAACAGCGATCGGAGCGTCACCCAGCGGCGATCCTCGTCGCTAACCGGCATCTCGTCCTCGCGCGCCAGGGCGAGAAGCCCCGTGACGAGGCGGGCGGTGCGATCGACAGAGGTCTGAATCTGCTCCAGCGCGCGGCTTCGAACGGCTGCGTCCGAAGACGACGCCGCAATCTGCGCCTGAACGCGCAGGCCTGCCAGAGGGGTACGCAACTCGTGCGCGGCGGCGGCCGTGAACTCGGCCTCGCGACGCCGCGCTGCGCCAAGGCGTGACATCAGGTCGTTCAGCGCCAGGGCGAAGGGACGGAGTTCGCGGGCGTCCGGCGATACGTCCAACGCCGTCAGATCTTCCGCATCCCGTACCGCAAGGCTGCGGGTCATTTGTCGAATAGGGGCCAGCCCCCGCCCAACCGACCACCAGATCAGCACGCCCAGCGCCAGCAGACCGAGGACCGCCGGACCGATCAAGGCGGTGACGACATTGCCGACCAGGTGTTCGCGAACGGCCAGATTGTCCCCAACCATGACCCGGAAACCGGCGTCACGATCATGCACCGTATAGACGCGCCAACGCTCGCCCCGGATCGTGCGCTCAGAAAATCCGTCGCCCCCTTCCGACAACCGCTCGGCAGGCGCGCTTTGGGAACGGCCGATCAGATCGCCTTCCAGCGACCAGATCTGGCAGGAGAGCTGACGGTCGTAGACATCGGCGGCCCCGGTGTCCGGAGCCTGGATCGCCGGGCGCACGCTGCCGGCCTGCATCAGGGACGAAACCATGCGGGCCGACTCCATCAGGCGCCGGTCCAGCACCCGTTGCACTTCGGCCCGGGTCTGGATTTCGACCCAGACGACCGCGCCGCCCCAGACCAGGGCGGTCACGAGCGCGAGAGTGACGAACAGACGCAGGCGGATCGAGCTCATTGCAGGGTGTATCCCACGCCGCGCACGGTGCGGATGAAGCCGGCGCCCAACTTGGCCCGCAAATAGTGGATGTGCACTTCCACGGCGTTGGAGCCAATCTCCTCCTGCCAGCCGTACAGGCGTTCTTCCAATTGACTGCGCGAGAGGACCTGTGCGGGCCGTTCCATCAGGGCCTCCAGGATAGCGAACTCACGTCTCGAGAGGGGCAGGTCGCCCTCTTCGCGCCAGGCCAGACGCGACTTGGGATCGATGGTCACCCCGCCGTGGCGCAAGGCGGGGGTCGAACGTCCGAGCAGGCGACGCCGCACCGCGCGCAATCGCGCGGCCAGCTCGTCGAGATCGAACGGTTTGCCGACATAATCGTCCGCGCCGGCGTCCAGACCCACAATGCGGTCCCGACTGTCATCGCGCGCCGACAAGACCACCACGCCGACATCCATGTCGCGCTCTCGAACGAAACGCAGCACCGAAAGGCCGTCGCCGTCAGGAAGACCCAGGTCCAGCACGACCGCATCGAACGCCGAACTCTCAAGCGCCGCGAGGGCGTCCTCGACCCGCCCGACGACCTCGACCGTCCAGCCGCAGGCGCTGAGCCCGACCTGGAGGCCGTCAGCGAGAACGGGATCGTCTTCTATGGCGAGCAATCTCATGCGGTGTGACGTGCAAGCTCCGGCTTAAGCCTGACTTAAGCTCGCTTGCCGACGAGATGGCCATGAGGTTTTTCCACCGACTGCTGCCCGCCGCTCTCGCTCTTCTGTCCTTCGCCCTGCCGGGTTCGGCCTTGGGTCAGGCTCCGCTTTCGCCCGACAAGGCCTTTGCTCTGACGGTGACGCGCGAGGCCGACGGCGACCTGGCCTTCGCCTGGGACATTGCGCCCGGCCATTATCTCTACCGTGACCACACCGTCGCCAGCACGCCGGGCGGGAAGGAGTCGCTGCCGCTGGAGCTGGCCGCCGGCGAAACCAAGGACGATCCGGGCTTCGGCGTCGTCGACATCTGGCATGACGCGGGTCGCGCGACCCTGTCGGCGCGGACGTTGACGCAGGCGGGCGAGCCGACGTCGGTCAACATCACCTATCAGGGCTGCCTTGAGGACTCGATCTGCTACCCGCCGATGACGCGCACCATCGACGTGCCGACCCGGCCGCAGTCCGAGGTGGCCGCACGGGAGGCCGATGCGCAGACCGCACAGGCCGCCGCCATGCTGGCGATCCAGGCGCCGGGCGCTGCACCCCCGTCCGAGAGCGACGAGGGAGCGGCGGCGCCTTCGCCAGTCGCGTCATCGCCGGCGGTCACTCTGGACGCCAACCCGGGCTTCGTCGATCGCCTGGCGCTGCAGGGCGGGGCGACTTGGGTCCTGCTCGCCTTCTTCGGCTTTGGCGTGCTGCTGGCCTTCACGCCCTGCGTCTTTCCCATGTATCCGATCCTGGCCGGCGTCATTGGACGCGGCGTGGACGGGCGCGGTACGCGCCGAGGCCTGATGCTTTCGGTCGCCTATGTGCTGGGCCTTTCCATGGCCTTCGCCCTCCTTGGCGTCGCGGCCGCCTGGTCCGGACAGAATCTGCAAATGGCGCTCCAGTCGGTTTGGGCCGTGGGCGCTCTGGCTGTCGTCTTCGTCGTCCTCGCGGCCTCCATGTTCGGCGGCTTCGAGTTGCAACTGCCCTCGACCTGGACCAGCCGCCTCTCCCGCGACGGCGGCGACGGCCGGCGGTCCCTGCCCTCAGCCGCAGGTCTGGGCTTCGTCTCCGCCCTTATCGTGGGCCCTTGCGTGACCGCGCCCCTGGCGGGCGCCCTGCTCTATATCGCCCAGACCGGCGACGTTGGGCTGGGCGCGGCGGCCCTATTCTTCCTGGGCCTGGGCAAGGGGGTGCCCTTGATCGTGTTTGGCACGGTCGGCGCGCGCTTCCTGCCCAAGGCCGGGCCGTGGATGGACCGGGTGAAGATACTGTTCGGCTTCATCTTCCTGGGCATGGCCTGGTGGCTGGCCAGCCGCATCCTGCCGCCGAACGCGACGCTGGCTCTCGGCGCGGCGCTGGCGCTCGGTCTGGCGGCGGCCCTCGGCCTGTTCCAGCCGCTGAGCCCGAACCTGAGAAGCGGCGTCGCCCGCGTCGCCGGCCTGGCGGCCGCGACCTGGGGCCTGTTGCTGCTCGTCGGCCTCAGTCTCGGGGCGGACGACCCTTGGCGTCCGCTTGAGCCCCTGGCGCGTCCCGCCGGAGTCGCAGCCGCCGCGCCGGTCGAAACCGCGGCGGTCGTGCTGGATCAGGCGGCGCTGGACCGGGCCGTCGCCGATGCTGGCGCGCGCGAACGTCCCGCCCTGGTCTATTTCACCGCTGACTGGTGCGTCAGCTGCAAGGTGATCGAGCGGACGGTGTTCGAGGACCCCGCCGTCATCGCCGGCCTTTCGAACACCGACCTCATCAAGGTCGACGTCACACGCAGCACGCCCGAGGCGCGCGCGCTTCTTGAGCGGCACGGGGTGGTCGGGCCGCCGACAATGATCTTCCTGTCGCCCTCGGCCACCGAGGCGCCGGGCAGCCGACTGATCGGAGAGATGTCGGCCCAAGACGTCGC
>JAHJNW010000150.1 GCA_018820665.1 Alphaproteobacteria bacterium
GGGCAGCGTACCGGCCGCCCGTCTGGCGGCGGGAGCGGCGATCGACGCGGTGCGGGCCGTGGCGCGGGGCGAGATGAACCGCGCCTTCGCCGCCGTCCGCCCGCCCGGCCACCACGCCGAGCCGGACCGGGCCATGGGCTTCTGCCTGTTCTCCAACGTCGCCGTCGCCGCCCGTGTCGCCCATGCCGAGGGCCTCGCCCGCGTCGCCGTGATCGATTTCGACGTCCATCACGGCAACGGCACCCAGGCCGCCTTCGAGGCGGACGCCAGCCTGTTCCTCGGCTCGATCCACCAGATGCCGCTCTATCCCGGCACGGGCGCGGCGTCCGAGACCGGCGTCGGCAATATCGTCAACGCCCCGGTCGCGCCCCACGCCGCCCGCGAGGCCTGGCGCGCGACCTTCTCCGGCGGCCTGATGCCGGCGCTCGAGTCCTTCCGCCCCGACCTGATCCTGATCTCGGCCGGCTTCGACGCCCATCGTCGCGATCCGCTCGCCCACCAGAGCCTCGAGGCCGAGGATTTCGCCTGGGCCACCCGCGCTGTGCTCGAGGTCGCGAGATCGTGCTGCGCCGGCAAGGTTGTGTCCTCGCTCGAGGGCGGTTACGACCTAGAGGGGCTCGGTCGTTCGGCGGCCGCTCACGTTCACGCCTTGGGGGAGGAATAAGGACGATTCGCCAAAGGCTTATCCTCCGCAAATCATGCCCGTCCAAGCCCGAGACTCAGTGATGGCCGACCCGCCGCTTCCCGTGACCCCGACGCCGCCCCGCGCGGCCCTGGTCTCGGTGCGGCCCGGCGCCATCACCCTGGCCCGCCACGGCGAGCCGGCCCTGTCGCGCAAATGCCTGCTGACCTCGGATCAATATCGCGAATGGTGGGCCAAATACGAGGTCGGCGGCCTGCTCGCCGGCCAGACCCCGCCGCCCGAACTGCTCGCCACGGCCGAGGGCGCCGGCGCCATCTACGCCTCGACCCGTCCGCGCGCCCAGGAAACCGCCGCCGCCATCGCCGCCGGCCGCGAGGTGATGAGCGACGCCCTGTTCATCGAGGCCCCCCTGCCGCCGCCGCACTTCCCGTCGTGGTTCCGCCTGCCGCCGAAATACTGGGGCGTCGTCGCCCGCATCTGGTGGCACGCCTTCAACCACCATGAGGGCCAGGAAACCCGCGCCGAGGCCGAGGTCCGCGCCGAACAGGCCGCCCGGGCCCTGATCGCCCGCGCCGAGTCCGGTCAGGACGTGCTGGTCCTCGCCCACGGCTATTTCAACCACATGGTCGGCCGCCGCCTGCGCGCCGACGGCTGGACGCTGGTCCACAACCAGGGCTTCAAATACTGGTCGCAGCGGCGCTACGAGCGGCGCTGAACTTCGCCCTTCGGCTACTTGAGACCCGCCCCGCGCCCCTCTAGGGTCGCCGCCGATGACAGACGCCGCCCCCATACCCGCCGAGCTCAGCTTCGAGGACGCCCTGCAGCGGCTCGAACAGATCGTCTCCCGCCTCGAGTCCGGCCAGGCCCCGCTCGAGGAATCGATCGCCCTCTATGAGGAGGGCGCCCGCCTCAAGGCCCATTGCGAAAGCCGGCTCAAGGCCGCCCAGCTGCGCGTCGACAAGATCGTCGTCGGCCCCGACGGCCAGGCGAAGGGCGTCGAACCGGCCGGGTTCGACTGATGTCCGGCCCCGCGGCCGATCAGATCGCCTTCGACGACTTCATGAAGGTCGACATCCGCGTCGGCCAGGTGATCTCCGCCGAGCCCTTCCCCCAGGCGCGCAAGCCGGCCTTCAAGCTGGCCATCGACTTCGGCCCCGACATCGGCGTCAAAAAGTCCTCGGCCCAGATCACCGTCCACTACACGCCGGACCAGCTGGTCGGCCGCAAGGTCGCCGCCGTGGTCAATTTCCCGCCGCGCCAGATCGGCCCCTTCATGTCCGAGGTCCTGACGCTGGGCTTCCCCGACGCTGCCGGCGAGGTCGTGCTGGTCGGCGTCGACCGCGACACGCCCCTCGGCGGGAGGCTGTTCTGACCCCCGTCCTCGCCGCCAACTCCCCGGAACAGGGCGTCATCGACCGGGTCGCCGAGATCGCCGACCTCGTCACCGTCGCCCTCGACGAACTGCTGCCCCGCGCCGACGGCCCCGAGTCCCGCCTGACCGAGGCGATGCGCTACGCCGCCCTCGGCCCCGGCAAGCGGCTGCGTCCCTTCTTCGCGCTCGAGGCCGCCGCCCTGTTCGACATCGAGCCCCGCTCGGTGCTGCGCGCCGCCTGCGCCCTCGAATGCGTCCACGCCTACAGCCTGGTCCACGACGACCTGCCCTGCATGGACGACGACGACATGCGCCGCGGCCGCCCGACGGTGCACATCGCCTATGACGAGGCCACCGCCGTCCTCGCCGGCGACGCCCTGCAGACCGCCGCCTTCGACATCCTGCTGCACCCCGACACCCACGAGAATCCCGCCGTGCGCTGCGAGCTGGCGGCCCGCCTGTCGCTGGCCAGCGGCGCGCGCGGCATGGCCGGCGGCCAGATGATCGATCTGCTGGGCGTGCGCGACGACCTCGGCGGCGTCGCCCGCATGCAGCGGCTCAAGACCGGGGCCCTGTTCACCTACGCCTTCGAGATCCCGCTGATCATCGCCGACGCCCGCGAGAGCCAGCGGCAGGCCCTGACCAGCTTCGCCCACGACATCGGCCTCGCCTACCAGATCGTCGACGACCTGCTGGACGTCGAGGGCGACGAGGACATCCTCGGCAAGGCGGCCAACAAGGACCATGCCCAGGGCAAGACCAATTTCGTCACCCTGCTGGGCGTTGATGCGGCGCGGCATCGTGTCGCCCACCTCGCCGACCAGGCCCGCGCCCACCTCGATCTGTTCGGCCCCGACGCCGAAATCCTCAAGGCCAGCGTGGATTACGTGCTGCAGCGACGGTCCTGATCCGGCCCCGACCTGCACCGGTCCTGCATCGAATTTTCAGATCACGTCGATCCGAACGGCAGCGAAATGCGCTACACCGTGTTGGAAGACCAAAGGCTTAGGTTCAAAACCCGCGCATGCCCGACACCCCGCTCCTCGACCAGGTCCAGTTCCCCGCCGATACGCGGGGCTTTGACATCCCCCAGCTGAAGCAGCTGGCCGACGAGTTGCGCACGGAGACCATCGACGCCGTCTCGACCACCGGCGGCCACCTCGGGGCCGGCCTCGGCGTGGTCGAGCTGACCGTGGCCCTGCACCATGTGCTGGAGACGCCGAAGGACATCCTGATCTGGGACGTCGGCCACCAGTGCTATCCGCACAAGATCCTGACCGGCCGGCGCGACCGCATCCGCACCCTGCGCATGCCCGGCGGCCTCAGCGGCTTCACCAAGCGCGCCGAGAGCGACTACGACCCCTTCGGCGCGGCCCACGCCTCGACCTCGATCAGCGCCGCCCTCGGCTTCGCCGCCGCCCGCGACCAGAAGGGCGAGAAGAACCGCGTCGTCGCCGTCATCGGCGACGGCTCCATGTCCGCCGGCATGGCCTATGAGGCGATGAACAACGCCGCCGAGACCACCAACGGCCAGCTGATGGTCATCCTCAACGACAACGACATGTCGATCGCCCCGCCGGTCGGCGGCATGAGCGCCTATCTGGCCAAACAGGTCTCGGGCGGCGCCTA
>JAHJNW010000151.1 GCA_018820665.1 Alphaproteobacteria bacterium
GATCTTCTTGGCGTCGGCGTCGGCCATGACCGAGGTGCCGCGGTTCTGGCGGATGTATTTGCTGTTGTGGCTGATCAAGCGGTGCCGCTTGCCTGCCACGCCGGCCTTGACCTTGCCAGTCGCCGTGAATTTGAAGCGCTTTTTGGCGCCCGACTTCGTCTTCAGTTTGGGCATTTTCAATCTCATGATGAGTGGGTCGCCGCCCTTCGGGCTGCGAAGCCCTCGGGAATGGTGACCCTGATTAAGAACCGCCCAGGCATGCCTGTTCGCCCGGCGGTTCGGTACGCGAAGGCGCGGCTTGTATGTGAAGCCACGCGCAAACGCAAGCCGGGTCTCAGTTCGGCGGGTTGTGCCGCTCGAGAAAGCGCACCGTCTCGTTCAACATCCGCTGCCGGCTATCCGCCCTCGACAGCCAGTGATCCTCGCCGTCCAGTTCGATGAACTGATGCGGCTTGCCGGCCCGGCGCAGGGCGTCGGCCATCACCCGGCTCTGCACGATCGGCACAACATGGTCGTCACGGCCGTGCATCAGCAGGATCGGAGCGTCGGCCCGCTCCGCCAGATAGGCCGGCGACCTCTGGTCGAGCGAGCGGTCCCCGGCGCCGTCGGCGCCCATGAACCGGCTCCAGTAGCGAAGGGTGGCGTTGTCGTTGCGCCCGGTGTCGCGGGCGATGTCGGTCATCATCCGGCGCAGGTCGGACACGCCGGCGTAGGAGACGGCGCAGCGATAGACGCCCGGGTCCAGCGTCACGCCGGCCAGGGCCGCATAGCCGCCGTAGCTGGCGCCGACGATGCAGACCCGGCTCGGATCGATCACCCCCTCGGCGGCGAGGTAGCGGACCCCATCCGACAGGTCGGTCTGCATCTTGAGGCCCCATTCGCCATAGCCGGCCTCCATGAAGGCGTCGCCGCGGTCGGTGGAGCCGCGGAAATTAGGCTGCAGCACGGCATAGCCGCGCGAGGCGATCGCCTGGGCCCAGTAGTCAAAGGTGCGGACGTCGTGGCTGGCGGGACCGCCGTGCGGCATGACGACGAGCGGCAGGCCGCGCGGGTCCTCGATGCCGGGAGGAAGCGTCAGATAGCCCTGGATCGTCAGGCCGTCGGCCGCGGCGTATTCGACGGCCCGCACCGACGCGACCTGTTCCGGCCTGACGCCCTCGTAGGCGCCGCCGACCTTCATGAGCGAACCGGCCGCGAAATCGAGCGCATAATAGGTGCCGGGGTCCCGATCGCTGCCCGTGTAAACCACGGCCTTCTGCAGATCGTTGCTCCAACCCACCAGATTCGGGGCGCGCCCGTCGAACGTCTGTTCGATGCGCGACCAGAGGGCGTTGGCCGCCGGGTCCGCCATGGCGTAGACCGTGCCCTGGTTGGTCGACCGCCTGGCGCCGACCATCCGCCGGGTCACCGGGTGGAAAAGCAGGCCGTCCGGCCGGAAATCGAAGCGCACCGGCCGCCACGCGCCAGTCTCGATATTGACGTCGAAATACTCAGCGTCCTCCCGCCCCGGCTGGCTCAGGTCCGGGCGTTTCGCCCCGACGATGACGCTGTCGCCCTGCATTCCCAGCCCGACGAGATACGGCGCATCGAGCGGGGCGACCGTGTCCCACGCCTTGCGGAAACCCGAACCGCTCTTCAGATACAGGCTCCACACCCTGGAAGCGGGATCATATTCGCTGCGGGCCACCGACTGTCCCGAGGCATCCAGAACGAAGCCGTTGACCCTGGTGCCCATCACCTCCTCGAGACGGCCACGCCCGGTGGCGGGGTCGATGTTGAAAAGGTCGAGGCGCCCGGCGTTCCCGAAGGCATAGCCCCGGACGAGGACAAGCGGGCCATCCGCCCGGTCGACAATACGGACATTGCTGAACAGGAAGGGAAGCACCCCGCGGGTGCCGTTGAAGACCACGATGATCTTCCGCTGGGCGATGTCATAGATCTGCGCCGTGGACAGCTCCTGCTCGACGATGCCGATGTTGGGAAAGGCCTGGGAGGTGGACGAGGTGACGAGGACGCGATCCTCATCGACCCAGTCGAGATTGCGAACCTTGACCTGGCCGACGGCGGCGCCGCCCAGCTGCTCCTTGGTCGCCATGTCGACGATAACGAGCGTCCGGTCTTCGCCGGCCACGGTGATAAAGGCCAGACGCTCTCCCGACGGGGACATCGTGACCATCTCGAACGAAGGCAGGGAGCCATAGGCGGTCAGCGGCGCGGGCTCGACCCGCACCTGCGCCACAGCCGGCAGACCGCCCACGCCGATCAAGGCCGCAGCCAGAACGACGGCCTTCAGGCCGGCGCAAACAACAGAACGCAACATGGAGACCCCCGCCTCGACAGAACTGCGCTCACCATTTCAGGTCGCGGCCACAACCTCAAGGGTCATCGGCAACATCTTCTGCAGGGCGCGCTTTCCGTGCCGGTGCCGGGGCCGAAAGGCGCCCGGACCGAAGGGCAGGCCTATTTGGGCGCGAGGATCATGATCATCTGGCGGCCTTCCATACGCGGCGCGTATTCGACCTTGGCGATCTCGTCGAAATCAGCCTGCACCTTGTTGAGCAGCTTCATGCCCAGTTCCGGGTGAGCCATCTCGCGGCCGCGGAAGCGCAGGGTCACCTTGACCTTGTCGCCCTCCTCGAAGAACCGGTGCATGGCGCGCGATTTCACGTCGTAGTCGTGCACGTCGATGTTCGGACGGAGCTTGATTTCCTTGAGCTCGACGACCTTCTGGCGCTTGCGCGCCTCGGCCTTCTTCTTCTGCTCCTGGAAGCGGAATTTGCCGTAGTCCAGAATCTTGCAGACCGGCGGCTCGGAGGTGGAAACGATCTGAACCAGATCCATGCCGGCCTCTTCGGCGGCTTCCAGCGCGGCGGACGTGGGCATGACGCCCTGCTTCTCGCCGTTCTGATCGATGAGCAGAACGCGCGGCGCGCGGATATCTTGGTTCATGGGCGGCCCGTCCTTGACGGGCGGCTGGTTCATAGGACGGCGAATGGGCGTCGTTTCCTTTAAGTGGACGAAGAAGGCGAACTGACGGGAAGAGCGTGCGACGGATCGCGGCGTTCCCCTCAAGCCGCCCTATATGACCGCGAACGCCCGTCTCTTCAAGGTTTGCCGGGCCGGCGCCTCAGGACGCGGCCCGATCAACCGCCCGGCGATAGACCGCGAAGGTGGCCGCCACCATGGCGTCGAACGCATAGAGCCGGCGCGCCCGCTCGCCGGCGCGCTCGCCCATGGCCCGCAGCTCCGCCGTCGGCGTCTGCGCGATCCGCTGCAACGCAACGGTCCAGGCCGCCACGTCTCCGGGCGACACCAGATCGCCGCCGACCGCCGGATCGACCGTCTCCCTCGAGGCGCCGAGGTCCGAGGCCCAGACCGGGCGGCCCATCATCTGGGCCTCGACCGCGGTGCGGCCGAAGCTCTCGGCCTCCAGCGACGGGGTGCAGATCACCTCCGCGGCCAGATAGGCGGCCGGCATGTCCGCCACCTCGCCGACAATGCGCACCGCGTCCTCCAGGCCATTCGCGGCGATCATCGCCTCCAGCTCGGCGCGATAGGCGGTCCGCCCCTGATCGTCGCCGGCGAGGATCAGCACCATCGGCGGACGCGCCGCCGCCCAGGCCTCGATCAGCACCCTCTGTCCCTTCCAGCCGGTCAGCCGCCCCGGCAGCAGCGCGATCCGGCGGTCATCGTCGGGCGAGAGCCCCCAGGCGGCGCGCAGGGCGGCGATCCGCCCGGCGTCCGCCGCCTCGGGATTGAAGCGGCCCGCGTCCACCGCCTCTGGCACGAGCGCCACCCGGGCCGGATCGACGCCATGCTCGGCGAGGATGTGGTCGCGGGTGAAACCGGAGTTGGCGATGACCAGATCGGCCCGCGTCATCAGCGAATTATAGGCCCGCTTGAGCCCGTTCCGGGCCGAATAGATGCCGTGATAGGTCGAGACCAGCGGCAGGCCGGTGCGCCGCGCCGCTATCAGGGCGCTGAGCGCCGGGGCCCGCGACCGCACATGAATGACGTCGACGCCCTCGCGCCGGGCGATCTCCGCCAGCCGCCCGGCGTTGGCGAGGATGGTCAGCGGATTCTTGGAGGCGACCGGGACCCGCACCAGCCGGCCGCCGTCGTCGCCGACCCGCTGCTCCAGCCGCCCGCCCTCGCTGGCCACCACCGATCGCGCCCCGGCGGCGGCGAGGGCCCGGTTGACGTCGAGCGTCGCCTGTTCGACGCCGCCCGAGTTCAACTCCGGCGTCACCTGCAGCACGGTGAAGTCTGGCGGTAGCGACATCGGAACGGGCCCCTCGATGCGGACAGGCGGTTTGGCCTTCGCTTCGCTTGCCGTCGTTCGCTATCAGTCCGCGAACGATTTCGCGAGAGGGCCCGCCGATGGACGATCTGCAACGCCTGGACCGGCCCGACGGGGAGACCCTCGCGCTGAAACGGGTCGAGGGCGCCGGGGCCACCGTGGTCTGGATCGGCGGCTTCCGCTCCGACATGGAGGGGACCAAGGCGCTGGCGCTGGACGCCGCCGCCCGCGAGCGCGGCTGGCGCTATCTCCGTTACGACCATTTCGCCCACGGCCGGTCTTCCGGCGACTGGCGTCAGGCGACCATCGGCCGTTGGCGCGAGGACGCCGTCGCCCTGATCGACAGCCTCGAGGGACCGGTCATCCCGGTCGGCTCATCGATGGGCGGCTGGGTCGCCCTGCTGCTGGCCGTCGCCCGACCCGAACGGCTCGCCGGCCTTGTGCTGGTCAACCCGGCCCCGGACTTCACCGAGGATCTGATGTGGCCCGGCCTCGCCGACCACGAGCGTCAGGCCATCCTGCGCGAGGGCGAGACCCTCGTGGTGGAAGACGGGCTCGGCGATTACGTCCTGACCCGCCGCATGTTTGAGGAGGCGCGCGACTGGCTGGTGCTGCGCGGGCCTCTGCCGGTCGCGGCGCCGGTTCACATCCTGCAGGGCCGGGCCGATGACGTGGTGCCGTGGCGCCGCCAGATCGACCTGGTCGGGCGCCTGACCGGCGGCGACGTGCGTCTCGATCTGATCGAGGGCGGCGACCACCGCCTGTCCTCGCCCTCCCACCTCGCCCGGCTGATCGAGGCGGTCGAGGCGCTCCGGTCGGCTTGAGGGCGTCCGGCCCGCCGATGCTCCATGGTTGAACCGCACGCCGATTTGCGGTTCCCTCCCTGTCGGGGAGGAAATTCCATGCGCTCCGTACTCATTCTCGCCGTCGCCCTGCTGGCCTCCGCCTGTGCGACGAACGGGCCGGCGGGCCCTCCGGGGGCCCAGTTCGCCGAGCTCTCGGCGTCCTGCGCGCGGCAGGGCGGAAGCCTGGTTCCGACGTTCAGCCACGGGATCTCGGGCTACACCTGCAACGCCGGCGGCCCCGGCGACGCCCGCTACGTGTCGCGGCCTACAGAAGCGCGCTGATCGCCGCCCGGGCCTGTTCGCCCAGATCGGGCCGTTTCAGCGCCAGGGCGACATTGGCCCGCAGCAGGCCGATCTTGTCGCCGCAGTCGTGGGTCACCCCCTCGTATTCGACGGCGGTGAAGCTCTGGTCCTTCATCAACCGCGCCATGCCGTCGGTCAGCTGGATCTCGCCGCCGGCGCCGCGCTTCTGGTTTTCCAGAATGCCGAAGATCTCCGGCTGCAGGATGTAGCGGCCCGAGATCGACAGGTTCGACGGCGCCTCGCCCCGCGCCGGCTTCTCGACCATCCCCTTCATGCGGATGTGGCGGCCGTCGCGGTTCTCCGGATCGACGATGCCGTATTTATGGGTCTCGCTCTCAGGCACGGCCTCGACGCCGATGACATTGCCGCCGACCTCGGCATAGACGTCGGCCAGCTGCTTCAGCGCCCCCGGCTGGGAGTCCACGATGACGTCCGGCAGCAGCACCGCGAACGGCTCGTCGCCGATGATGTCGCGCGCGCACCACACCGCGTGGCCGAGGCCCAGCGGCTGCATCTGGCGGGTGAAGCTCATCTCTCCGGCGGTCGCCAGCTCGGCGATCATGGCGTCGAGGATCTCGGTCTTGCCCTTGGCGAGCAGCTGGGCCTCCAGCTCGATCTGGTGGTCGAAATAGTCCTCGATCGCCCCCTTGGAGCGGCCGGTGACGAAGACGATGTGCTCGATCCCCGCCTCGCGGGCCTCCTCGACGATATAGCTCAGGATCGGCCGGTCGACGACGTTGAGCAGCTCCTTGGGCGTGGTCTTGGTGCCGGGCAGCACCCGGGTGCCGAGGCCGGCGACGGGAAGAACGGCCTTGCGGAGGCGGCGGGCGTGAGCGGTCATGCGAGTTCCTGAACGGCGATTTCGAACAGCCTAACGCATAAGCGCGGCCGCGCGATCACTCCACCGTCACGGATTTGGCCAGGTTGCGCGGCTGATCGACATCCGTGCCCTTCTGGACCGCCACATAATAGGCCAGCAGTTGCACCGGCACGGCATAGACCAGCGGCGCGATCAGCGAGTGGCACTCCGGCGCGTCGACGCGGCGGATGCCGGCCCCGTGCGGATCGGGGGCCGAGGCCGGGGCGATCATGATCACCGGCCCGCCGCGCGCCGCCACCTCCTGCAGGTTCGACGCCGTCTTTTCGAACACCTCGTCCATCGGGGCCAGGGCCACGATCGGGGTCAGCTCGTCGACCAGGGCGATCGGTCCGTGCTTCAGCTCGCCGGCGGCATAGCCCTCGGCGTGGATATAGCTGATCTCCTTCAGCTTCAGCGCCCCCTCCATGGCCAGCGGGAACATCGCCCCGCGGCCTAGGAACAGCACGTCCGTCGCCTTGGCGATGTCAGGGGCGACGGCCTTGAGGTCGTCCTCCATCAGCATGGCCTCGGCGATCAGGCGCGGGGCCTCGAACAGGGCCTTGACCAGCTCGGCCTCCTTCGCCGCGTCGATCCGGCCGCGCTGCACCCCGGCCGACACCGCCAACGCCAGCAGGGCCGCCACCTGGGCGGTGAAGGCCTTGGTCGAGGCGACGCCGATTTCCGGCCCGGCGTGGGTCGGCCACAGCGTCCCGGCCTCGCGCGCCATGGACGAGGAATGGACATTGACCAGGGCCGCCGTCTGCAGCCCGGCCGCCTTGCACCACGACAGGCTGGCCAGGGTGTCCGCCGTCTCGCCCGACTGGCTGACCGCCACCGCCAGCGTCCCCGGCGTCAGGGCGGGCTGGCGATAACGGAACTCCGAGGCGATCTCGACGTCGCACGGCAGGCCGGCCAGCTTCTCGAAGGCGTAGCGGCCGATCTGGCCGGCGTAGAAGGCGGTGCCGCAGGCGACGATCTGGATCCGGTCGATGGCGGTGAAGTCGGTGCCGTCGGTCTTGGCCTTGGCGTTCACGAAGTCGAGGTAGTGCGACAGGGTGTGCTGGACGCTGTCCGGCTGCTCATGGATCTCCTTCTCCATGAAATGCCGGTACTCGCCCTTCTCGACCAGGGCCGACGAGGCCGAGACCTGCACCACCGGCCGTTCGACCGCCTGTCCGTCGACGTCGAACATCCGCGCGCCCGAGCGGTCGAGGCCGACATAGTCGCCCTCTTCCAGATAGGAGATCTTCTGGGTGAACGGCCCGACCGCCAGGGCGTCGGAGCCGAGGTACATCTCGCCCTCGCCCCAGCCGACCACCAGCGGGCTGCCGCGCCGCGCGCCCATGATCAGCCCCTCCTCGCCCTCGACCAGCACCGCCAGGGCATAGGCCCCGGTCAGCCGGTCCAGCACGGTCTTGAAGGCGACCAGCGGATCGTTCGCCCGCGAAAGTTCGCGGTCCAGCAGATGCGCCACCACCTCGGTGTCGGTCTGGCTCTCGAACACATGGCCCTCGGCCGCCAGTTCGGCCTTCAGCTCGGCGAAATTCTCGATGATGCCGTTGTGCACCAGCGTCACCCGGCCAGCCTTGTGCGGATGGGCGTTCCCGGTCGTCGGCGCGCCGTGGGTGGCCCAGCGGGTGTGGCCGATGCCGACCGTGGCCGCCAGCGGCTCGGCGGCGAGGACCGCCTCCAACTCGCGGATCTTGCCCTTGGCCCGCCGCCGCTCGATCCGCCCGTCGACCAGCGCCGCGACGCCGGCCGAGTCATAGCCGCGGTATTCCAGCCGCTTCAGACTGTCGATCAGACGGGGAACCGCCGGGCCCGTCCCGGTCACGCCGATGATGCCGCACATGAAGAAGACCCTCGGAAAATCTGGAATCCCGCGCTTTGCGCGCGAAGGGGGAACGGTCTAAGCCGACCCTGACTGTCGGACGCCGGTGTAGGCGACAGGCCGTCCGGTTTGCACCTAAAAAGCGGTTTCGCAAGATTTCCGCGACCGCCAGCAAGGAAGACGACGCTTGGGCGAGAGACGCTATTTCGGCACCGACGGCATCCGCGGCCGCGCCAACACCCACCCCATGACCGCCGAGGTGGCCCTGCGTGTCGGCCTCGCCGCCGGCCGCCTTTTCATGTCCGCCGACGACCGCCGCCACCTTGTGGTGATCGGCAAGGACCCCCGCCTGTCGGGCTATATGATCGAGCCCGCCCTCGTCGCCGGCTTCTCGGCCGCCGGCATGGACGTGCGCACCTTCGGGCCGCTGCCGACGCCCGGCGTGGCCATGATGACCCGCTCGATGCGGGCCGACATCGGGGTGATGATCTCGGCCTCGCACAACTCCTTTATCGACAACGGCATCAAGCTGTTCGGTCCGGACGGCTACAAGCTGTCCGACACGGTCGAGCTGAAGATCGAATCGATGATGGACGAGGCGCTGGGCGCCGACCTCGCCGCGCCCGACGCCCTCGGCCGGGTCAAACGCATCGACGACGCCCAGGCCCGCTATGTCGAGGTCGCCAAGGCCAGCTTCCCCAAGCGCCTCAGCCTGCAGGGCCTGCGCATCGCCGTCGATTGCGCCAACGGCGCCGGCTACAAGGTCGCCCCGACCGCCCTCTATGAACTGGGCGCCGAGGTTTGCTCGGTGGGCGTCGAGCCCAACGGCCTGAACATCAACGCCGACTGCGGCTCGACCCATCCCGAGACCCTGGCCGAGGCGGTCCGCACCTATCGCGCCGACATCGGCATCGCCCTCGACGGCGACGCCGACCGGCTGATCATCTGCGATGAAAAGGGCCAGGTCGTCGACGGCGACCAGATCATGGCCCTTGTGGCGCTGGACTGGGCGCGCCGCGGCCTGCTGAAGGGCGGCGGCGTCGTCGCCACCGTCATGTCCAACCTCGGCCTCGAGCGCCGGCTGCAGGCCGAGGGCCTGACGCTGGAGCGGACCGCGGTTGGCGATCGCTACGTCATGGAGCGGATGCGCGAGGGCGGCTTCAACCTCGGCGGCGAACAGTCCGGCCACATCATCCTGCACGACTACGCCACCACCGGCGACGGCCTGATGGCGGCCCTGCAGGTCCTCGCGGTGCTGGTCGAGAGCGGCAAGCCGATGAGCGAACTGGCGCGGCAGTTCGAGACCGTCCCGCAGAAGCTGGAGAACGTCCGCTACACCGCCGGCAAGCCGCTGGACGACCCCAAGGTCAAGGCCGCCATCGCCGATGCCGAGGCCCGGCTGAACGGTCAGGGCCGTCTGCTGGTCCGCCCCTCGGGCACCGAGAAGCTGATCCGGGTGATGGCCGAGGGCGATGACGAAAAGCTGGTCCGATCCGTGGTCGCCGACGTGTCGGCGGCCGTGAGGGCGGCGGGGTAGGCCGATGTCGCGTCCGCCTGCGGTTGTCCTGGCGCTGCCTCTGTCGGACGCTGACAGGCTGAAGCCGTTCGTTGAGGCCTGCCTGCTCGAGGGCGTGGCGCTGATCGCCGTCTGGGGCGAAGGCTGCGGCGCGGTCGAGGATTTGATCGACGAGATCGTCGTCGGTGATGGGTCGGACGACAACCGGTTCATCACGACAAGCGCCCATGAAGGCGAGGCCCTGGACGACGTGATCGAGTTCGCCCGCAATTGGGTAGCTGACGAGGGTCGTCAGGGCGCCGAGGTCATCAAACTCTAGACCAATGACCGTCAGGCTGGCGCGGTGACATAGGGAGCGACCTTGATCTCGCCCTCCCGCGATTTCGCCTGTGCAATATCGTAGCTGTTCTGCATCCGCAGCAAGGTCTCCATCGATACGCCGAACGCCTTGTCGATGCGGATCGCCATATCCGGCGACAGGGCGGCCCGCTCGTTCACCAGGGCGGACAACGCCGGACGGGTCACGCCGAGGGCGGCCGCGGCGGCCGTGATCGACAGGTTCAAGGGTTCGATGATCTCGGTCCTGATGAAGCCGCCGGGATGAGCCGGGCGCTTCATACGGATGCCGGGCGCCTCGGTCATGGCCGTCTTCCTCAATGATAGTCCTCAAAATTCAGGTCGATGATCTCGAGCTGGTCGTGCCGGATTCGAAACGTGAGCCGCCAGTTCCGGCTGACGAAAAGGCTCCAGACGCCTCTCCGACCGCCAGTGAGCTGATGCGCCTTCCACGTCGGGACCGCGCGCAACTCGTCCACCCGCGTCATGTCTTGCAGAAACGAGACCATCTTGCCGATTTTCGACGCATAGGGAGCGGGCAGCCCCGATGCGTCGTCCGCCTCAATGAATCGTCTCAGGCCCTTGTGGACCACGTTTGTGATCTTCATCGAGACTGCCTCGAAACCTGATAAGCGTCAAGTTACGCTTTACACATTGCTGATGCTCAGGGAGTTCTCTGTTCTGATATCCGGCGCCGCGACCTCTGTCGAACACGGTTCGATGGATGAGTCGAACTGAATGATGGATTGCGGCCCGACCCCGGCGCAATCTCACCCGATGATTCTCGCCCGCCCGTCCGGCGCCCTGTCCCTGGCCCCCGGCCTGCTCGCCTGCGTCGCGGTCGCCGTGGCCGCCGTGGCAGTGCAGGCGCTGGAGTTGCGCCTGTTCGGCCGCGGCTGGATCGACGCCGTGGTGCTGGCCATCCTGATCGGCGCCGCCGTGCGCTGGCTGTGGACACCGCCGGCCGGCTTCCGCCCGGGGATCGAGTTCAGCGCCCGCACCCTGCTCGAGGTCGCCGTCGTCCTGCTCGGCGCCTCGGTCAGCGCCGCCACCGTCATCGCCATCGGCCCCGGACTGCTGCTCGGCACGGCGGTCGTCGTCACCCTCGCCATCGGCGTCAGCTACGGCATCGGCCGGCTGCTGCGCCTGCCGCGGCGGATGGCGGTGCTGATCGCCTGCGGCAACGCCATCTGCGGCAACTCGGCCATCGCCGCCGTGGCCCCGGTGATCGACGCCGACGCCAAGGACGTTTCGGCCGCCATCGCCTTCACCGCCGTGCTCGGGATCGTCGTCGTCCTGACCCTGCCGCTGCTGGGCTCGGCCCTGGCGATGAGCGAGGTGCAGTACGGCACCCTCGCCGGCCTGACGGTCTACGCCGTGCCCCAGGTCCTGGCCGCGACCGTGCCGGTGGGCGCCGTGGCCAACCAGGCCGGAACCCTGATCAAGCTGGTGCGGGTGCTGATGCTCGGCCCGGTCTGCCTCGCCCTCGCCGTCATCGTGGCCTTGCGCGGCCGATCAAGGGCCGGCGCAACAGCCGACGCCGCGCCGCGCCGGCTGCCGCTGGGCCATCTGCTGCCGTGGTTCATCGTCGGCTTCCTGCTGATGATGGGGGCGCGGTCGCTCGACCTGATCCCGGCCGACGTCCTGCCGGTCCTCCGCTGGATCACCACCGCCCTGACGGTGCTGGCCATGGCCGCGCTGGGCCTCAGCACCGACGCCCGCGCCGTGGCCCGCTCGGGCCCGCGCATCGCCGCCGTCGTCACCCTGTCGCTGCTGGCCCTGATCGGCCTGGCCCTCGCCCTGATCGGACTTCTCGCGGTCGCCTGATCGCCGGGCAGAACCCGGCCCTCCGCTACCCTGCCAACCCGGCCAATCCCGGCCAAACCCTGTCATCCCGTGCCTCCGGCGTGACCGCGTTTCGCGGGATACGTCCGCGTCTGACGTACCGCCGTGCATCAATGGCTCATCCCTTCCGGGATGGGTCTTTGACAATCAGCCGCCGCCGTTTCCGCCGCAGGAACCGGCTCCGCTTCACCGGAGCGCATCGTCGCCGTCGCGCATCAAAGTGTCGGGATGGCAGGGTTTGGCGATTTTTCGCCGCCCCTGTCGCCGGCTTCAGATTTCCTGGTTGTACGCGCCGATCTCGGGGTAGTTCGCCAGGCGCGGCTTCACCTCGTCGCGGAACAGGGCGCGCATGTCGTCTCCCGACCGCATGCTCTCGACCACGACGACCAGCTCCGGCTTGTTCGACGAGGCGCGGACCAGCACCCAGCTGCCGTCCTCCAGATGCACCCGTACGCCATTGACGGTGATCGCCTCGACGATCTTGCGGCCGAGGATCGAGCCGCCGCTGTCGGCCAGCGCCTGGTACTCGGCGACGATCCGCTCCAGCACCTCGTACTTCAGCTCGTCGTCGCAATGCGGCGACATGGTCAAGCTGGTCCAGGCGTCCGGCAGGGCCGCCTTCAGCTCCGACAGCGTCTTGCCGGGATTGCGGTCCAGCATCGCCAGCACCGCCCCGGCGGCGACGATGCCGTCGTCATAGCCGTGGCCCAGCGGGCCGCTGAAGAAGAAATGGCCCGACTTCTCGAACCCGGCCAGGGCCCCCAGCTCGGCGGTCTTGCGCTTGATATAGCTGTGGCCGGTCTTCCAGTAGACCGTGGTCGCGCCATTGGCCTTCAGCACCGCGTCGGTCTTGTACAGGCCGGTCGATTTCACATCGACGACGAAGGTGGCGTTGGCGTGCAGGGCCGACAGGTCGCGCGCCAGCAGCAGGCCGATCTTGTCGGCGAAAATCTCCTCGCCGGTCTCGTCGACCACGCCGCAGCGGTCGCCGTCGCCGTCGAAGCCCAGCGCCAGATCGGCTCCGGTCTCGCGCACCTTGGCCGCCATCTGCATCAGCATGGCGTGGTCCTCGGGGTTCGGATTGTATTTGGGGAAGGTCCAGTCGAGCTCGACGTCCATCTCGATGACCTCGGCCCCCATCCGCCGCAGGGCCTCCGGCGCAAAGGCCCCGGCCGTGCCGTTGCCCGTGGCGCAAACCACCTTGAGCGGACGGCTGAGTTTGATCTCGCCGACCACCTCGTCCCAGTAGCGTTCGCGGAAGTCCTCGACCCGCTCCAGCCGGCCGCCCGGCCGGGCCACGCCGGCGCCTTCCAGCACGATGGCCTTCAGCCGGCCGATCTCGTCGGGACCGAAGGTGACCGGGGGATTGGTGCCCATCTTGACCCCGGTCCAGCCGTTCTCATTGTGCGAGGCTGTGACCATGGCCACGCAGGGCGCCTCCAACGCGAACTGGCCGAAATAGGCCATCGGCGACAGGGCCAGACCGATGTCCAGCACCTCCATCCCGCCTTCCAGCAGCCCCAGGATCAGCGCCTGTTTGACGGTCAGCGAGTAGGACCGGAAGTCGTGACCCACCACGATGCGGGGCTGGACCCCGGTCTCGTGGACATAGGTGGCCAGCGCCAGCCCCAGCGCCTGGATGCCCAGCAAGTTGATTTCCTTCTCCAGGATCCAGCGCGCGTCGTATTCGCGAAACCCGGTCGGTTTCACCAGCGCGATGGTCTCGAAGTCGAAAGTGTTCGCGACCAGATCTTGGCGGGGCTTCTGCATGGGAATTTCCTTGATGGGACGGGTCCTCACGCGCGGCGGTATAGCCGCAGGGCCGGGAGTGGACAACGACGCCCGGCGATTGCTAAGCTAAGGTTGAATGTCGGCAACGGACGCAGCAGGAGACGCGCTGTGAAGGCCTTGGGATGGACGGCTCTGGCCGTCGCGCTGGCGCTGGGTCTCCCACAGGCGCAGGCCCAGACGGCGGACGCCGGACGGGATGCGGTGCAGGCCAGACTGGAGGCCGCCCCCGGCTACGCCGGTGTGTTCGGTGTCTCCCGGTCCGGACAGTTCGCGGTCGGCGCGATCGGGGACGGTCGGCCCGGGGGCCCCTGGCGCTGGGCCTCGGTGTCAAAGATGATCACGGTGATCCTCGTCCTGCAGCAGGTCGATGAAGGCCGGCTGTCGCTGGATGCGCCGGTCGCCGCCTATCTGCCCGGCTTCGCCGTCAACGCCGACCGGATCACGATCCGCCAGCTCCTGACCCACACCTCGGGCCTCGCCAATCCGGACGCCTCGGCCGATTCCGACGGCGACGGCATGCCCGATTTCTACCAGAGGGCGGGCGACTGGCGCGCCGTCTGCGAGGGCCCGCCGCGGGCGGAACCCGGGACCGGTTTCGCCTACAACAACTGCGACTTCCTCGTGTTGGGAGCCGTGCTGGAAGCCGTCAGCGGCCAGACCTACGGCGAGCTGATCCGCATACGCCTGGTCGAGCCCCTCGGACTTTCGGCCATCGGCGTGCCCGCCGGACCGCGTTCGGAAGCCCCGCTGAAAGGCGCGCCCGAGCCGGCGATCGATCCCGCGGCCTGGGGGCCGGGCGGCGGACTTTACGGGACGACCACGGATCTGCTGAAAATCAATACCGCGCTGATGGAGGGGGCCCTGATCTCCGCCGCTTCGAGGACCGAGATGTGGAAGGGCGATCCCGCGTCCGGCTTCGCGGCGCTGGGCGTCTGGTCCTGGGCCCCCGATCTGGGGGATTGTCTCGGCCAGACGCGGCTGGTCGAACGCTATGGCGAGATCGGCGGCGTGCAGGTCCGCAATTTCCTGCTGCCCGATCTCGGACTGACCCTCGTGGTCCAGGCCAGCGACGGCGTCACTGTCTTCGGTGAGGTCTGGCAGGGCGAGGGCCTCGCCGTTGATCTGATCCGGGCGGCGGCCTGCGGGACAAACCCTGCGGCTTGACCCCCGCCGGGCCCCGCCCTACCCCGGAGGGCCGTCTTCCGGAGAGCCCTGCCCATGCCCCGCCTGATCCTGCTGCGCCACGGCCAGAGCCAGTGGAACCTCGAGAACCGCTTCACCGGCTGGGTCGACGTCGACCTGACCGATCAGGGCGAGGCCGAGGCGCGGCGCGGCGGCGAACTGATCGCACGGGCCGGCTTCATTCCCGACGCCGTCTTCACCTCGGTGCTCAAACGGGCCAAACGCACCAGCGCCCTGGCCCTCGCCTCGGCCGGTCTGAAGGACGTCCCGGTGATCGAGGACTGGCGCCTCAACGAGCGCCACTACGGCGGTCTGACCGGGCTCAACAAGGCCGAGACCGCCGACAAACACGGCGAGGATCAGGTGAAGATCTGGCGCCGAAGCTACGACGTGCCGCCCCCGCCCTTGGCCCCCGGCGGCGAGTATGATTTCACCGCCGACCCCCGCTACGCCGGCCAGGACATCCCCGACACCGAGAGCCTCAAGACCACGCTGGAGCGGGTCGGCCCCTACTGGGACGCCGCGATCGCGCCGCGCCTCAAGGCCGGCGAGGACCTGCTGATCGCCGCCCACGGCAACTCCCTGCGAGCGATCGTCAAACTGCTGTTCGCCGTGCCCGACGACCGGATCGTCGGCATCGAAATCCCCACCGGCAATCCGCTGGAGATCGAGCTCGACGCCGACCTCAAACCGACCGCCGCCCGCTACCTCGACGCCGACCGGGCGACCGATCTGCCGCCCCTGCCGGAAGCCTGAGCCATGAGCGACGCCCAGGCCGCTTCCGACGACATCCGCTTCATGGGCCGGGCCATCGCCCTGGCCCGGGCGCAAATGGGTCAGACCTGGCCGAACCCCGCGGTCGGCTGCGTCATCGTCAGGGACGGCGAAGTCGTCGCCGAGGCGGCCACCGCGCCCGGCGGCCGGCCCCATGCGGAGGAACAGGCCGTTCCCGCCGCCGGCGACCGGGCCAAGGGCGCCACCGCCTATGTCACCATGGAGCCCTGCGGCGCCCGCTCCTCCGGCCGCACCTCCTGCTCGCATTTCCTGGTGGAGTCGGGCGTCACCCGCGTCGTCGTCGCCGCGGTCGATCCCTCCCCCTTCGCCTCCGGACGGGGGGTCGAGCGGCTGCGCAAGGCAGGGCTGGAGGTCGAGACCGGCCTGCTCGCCGCCGACGCCGCCGTCCTCTACGAGGGCTATCTGCACCGCGTCGAGACCGGCCGGCCCATGGTCCGGATCAGCGACGACGGCGAAGGCTTCGACGCCCGCTTCGCCGTCTCGCCCAAGGCCGACCTGACCACCGAGCTGAAGCGGCTCGGCGAGGCCGGCTACACCCGCGTCTGGGTCGGTCCGGGCGAACTGGCCGACGCCCTCGCCGACCAGGGCCTGCTGACGACATGACCCCGGCGACCGGCCGGTAACCATTTCAGTTTTCCTTAAGCGGTGCGTGCCATAGCGGGACAATGTCAGCAGCCGCCGCGCCAGTTGTCCGAAGACGGATCGATCAGAAGGAACTGGACGCGATCTGCGCCCGGCACGACCGCCTGTGGCAGGCGAGGCCCGGCGGCGCCCGCGCGGTCTTCGCCTGGCTCGACCTGTCGGGGCTTTCGCTGGTCGGCCGCAACCTCGCCGACGCCGACTTCGCCGCCGCCTGCCTGATCGGCGCCGACCTGACCGGCGCCCACCTGGATAACGCCACCTTCTTCGGCGCGGACATGCAGGATGCGATCTTCGTCGACGCCAGCCTGCGGCGCGCCGATCTGCGCGGCGCCTGCCTGCGCGGCGCCAACCTGACCGGCGCCGACCTGTTCGAGGCCGACCTGCGCGAAGGCACCATCGCCGCCGCCGACTCCCGGCTCGGCTTTCGCGTCATCGAGGCCCGTCACCGCAGCGACACCCAGGCGACCGGCGCCTGTCTGGCCGGCGCCAATCTGCAACGCTCCAAGCTGACCGGCATCGTCGCCGTCGCCGCCGACTTCTCCGACGCCATCATGAAGGACTGCAAGCTGGTCCGGGCCAATCTGAAACAGGCCAGCTTCCGCGGCGCCGACCTTGCCGGGGCGGACCTGTCGGGGGCCGATCTGACCGGAGCGGACCTGCGCGACGCGGTGCTGGTCGGCGCCACCACCTCGATGTGGCGCACCGACGGGGCCGACATGGCCGGCGCCCTGACCGACCACCGCTCGGCCGGCAGCCCGGTCGACAAGATGCCCGCCGCCGAGATGCTGGCCGAACACGCCCGCTGGTGCGAGACCGGCGGCGGCGCGGGCCAGCCCTCGGTGTTCGACGGCGTCGACCTGCGCGCCCTGCGGTCGATCACCGGCTACAATCTGACGGCCCTGTCGGCCAAGGGCGCGGTCTTCTACGGCCTCGACATGGAGGGCGTGCAGCTTCAGGGCGCGCATCTGGAAGGCGCCGACCTCCGCTCCGTCAATCTCAGGGCCGCCGACCTGCGCGGCGCGCGCCTGACCGGGGCGCGGCTCAACGGGGCGGACCTGCGTCAGGCCCAGCTCGGCCCCCTGATGATCGCCGCCGATCGCCTGCTGCCAGCCGACCTGACCGGCGCCTGTCTGAAGGGAACCGACCTGTCCGGCGCGGACCTCAAACAGGCCAATCTGACCGACGCCGACCTGAGCCGCGCCATCCTGCGCGGGGCCTGTCTGCGTCAGGTCGTTCTGACCGGCGCCATCGTCGCCGGGGCCCAGGGCATGGACGTCGACGCCGCCGCCTGACGCGAAAAAGGGGGCGGCGCGGACGCCACCCCCTTCGCGCTGTTCAGAAGTCCGGCGCTTACGCGGCCTTGCCCTTCTTGCCTTCGATCAGCGTCTGTCCCGAGCCGATCTCGATGCGGCGCGGCTTCAGGGCTTCCGGTAGCTCGCGCTCCAGCTCGATCGACAGCAGGCCGTTGACCAGGTCTGCGGTCTTGACGATGACATAGTCAGCCAGCTGGAAGCGACGCTCGAAATCGCGCTCGGCGAGGCCGCGGTGCAGGAAGTTCCGGCCCTCGCCATCGTCATTGGCGGTCTTGCGACCGGTGACGGTGAGCAGGTTTTCCTTCACCTCCAGCGTCAGCTCGTCGGGCCGGAAGCCGGCGACGGCGATCTCGATGCGATAGGCGTTCTCGCCCGTGGTCTCGATGTTATAGGGCGGCCAGCCGTTCTCCTGGCTGGTGCGCGCGGCGCTTTCCAGCAGACCGGCCAGACGGTCAAAGCCGACGGCGGAACGGTACAGCGGGGTGAAATCATAGGTACGCATGGGTCATCCTCCTGGGGATCAGCAAGGTTGAACCGGTCCCGCGGTTTGATGCCCGGACCGGCGGTGGGAGATCAGTCCCGGCGGCCCGAAGTCGGCCCCGCCGGTCTGGAGGACCCGAAACCGGCGTCCTCGGAAGCAGATGTGGGATGGCGGAAACGGCCGTCAAGAGGTCGAGCCCGCGGATTCTCCCCGCTTCAATCTGTCGCCGCCCGGCATCGTGACTTGCGGCCCGGGGCCGAACCCCGCAGGGTTTGCCGGCTCGCCTCATCCATGGAGACGCCCCTTGCGCCTGCTCGCCCTCGCCGTGACCGCCGCCCTGGCCCTGCCGGCCATGGCCGCCGCCCAGACCTTCCCCGCCCTGCCAGCCCTGGATGAGACTCCCGCACAACGCACCGCCCGCCGGGCCGCGATGACGCCGCCGGTGCCGCAGGAGGACGTCGCCCTCCAGACCGCCGTCGCCTCCCCCTCCCGGCCCGCCGCCGACGTCGCCCGGGACGTCTATCGCCACCCGTTCGAGACCCTGACCTTTTGGGGTCTGACGCCGGGATCGACGATCGTCGAGATCGAGCCGGGCCGGGCCGGCTGGTGGCGCAACATCCTCGAGCCCTATGCGGCGGCGACGGGGGGGACCTATGTTCCCGTCAACCGGCCGCTGGAGGGCATGGGCGTCGCCGACGGCGCCGCCGACATGGTCGTCGTCGCCCGCGCCTTCCACAACTGGCATCGCGCCGGACGGACGGCGCCCTATCTCGCCGCCTTCTTCAAGGCCCTGAAGCCGGGCGGCGTTCTGGCGGTCGAACAGCATCGCAGCGGCGAGGGGCTGAACCCGGACCAGACCGCGCCGACCGGCTATGTGCCGGAAAGTCATGTCATCCGCGCCGCCGTCGCGGCCGGCTTCGTACTCGACGCGCGCAGCGAGCTGAACGCCAACCCCGCGGACGATCATGACCATCCATACGGCGTCTGGACCCTGCCGCCGACCCGGGTCAGCGCGCCGCGCGAGGGCAACGCCAACGACCGGCCGACGCCCCTGACGGAAGCCGAGCGCGCCGCCTTCGACGCGATCGGCGAAAGCGACCGGATGACCCTGCGTTTCCGCAAGCCGGCCTGATGCGGGCGGACGCCGCAACCGCTTTGACCGCCCACCGGAACAAGGTTAAGCCCGTTCGCGAACGGGGACGAACCGTACGGCGCCGACGCGCCGCGGGGGACGTGAATGGCTGAACGAACCGAGGTCTGGCGACCGCTTGCGTCGCGCCGGAGCGTGCTTTGCGGCGCGACCGCCCTGCTTGCCCTGTCGGGATGCGGGCGCGAGAAGACGGCCGAGCCCCCGCCCCAGCCCGACGGTCCGCCCAAGGGGTCGCTGGAATGGGCCGTCGCCGGGCCGTGGCGCGCCCAGGATCGCCTGCGCGACCCGTGGCGCCATCCAATGGAGACGCTGCGCTTCTTCGGTCTTCAGCCCCGCATGTCGGTGCTCGAATTCTGGCCCGGCAGCGGCTGGTGGACCGAGATCCTCGCGCCCTACCTCGCCGAGGGTAAAGGCCGCTACATCGCCGCCGGCTTCCAGACCGGCCCGGGCTCCGATCCGGCCCAGAGCCAGCTGACGGGCGCCTTCCAGAAGCGTTTCAGCAATGACCGCCGCCTCTATGGCGAGATCGAACTGTCGGAGTTCGGCCCCACCTCCGGCCCGGTGGCCGAAGCCGGCACGGTCGATCTGGTCCTGTTCATGCGGAACATCCACGCCTGGATGGCCGCCGGCATCGCCGAAAAGGCCTTCGCCGACGCCTATGCCGCCCTGCGGCCCGGCGGCGTTCTGGGTGTCGAACAGCACCGGCTCGGCCCCGACAAGGACCAGGACCCGACCGCCGCCAACGGCTATGTCCAGGAAGCCTTCGTCAAACAACTGGCGGCCGAGGCGGGTTTCGCCTTCGTCGCCGCCTCGGAAATCAACGCGAATGAAAGGGATACCAAGGATCATCCGTTCGGCGTTGAGACCCTGCCGCCCATGGGTTTGACCGCGCCACGTGGATCGCCGCCGGACCCGACCTTCGACCGGACAAAATTCGACGAGATCGGCGAAAGTGACCGCATGACCTTGAGATTCAGGAAGCCCGAGTGAGCCGAGCCGCCGCCTACGCCGCCAACGCCCCCCTGATGGGGGTTCCGGGCGCCGCCGCGCCTCCGGGCGGGTCCGGGGAATGGTTCCGTGGCGCCGGCGGCCTGCGCCTGCGCGCCGCCTTCTGGACCCCCTCGACCCTCGTCACCCACAAGCCGCGCGGCACCGTCATTCTGAGCCCCGGTCGCACCGAGCCGATCGAGAAATATTTCGAGGTCATCGGCAATTTCCTCGCCCGCGGCTGGTGCGTACTAGCCCACGACTGGCGCGGTCAGGGCCTGTCCGCGCGCCTGCTGCCCGACCGGCTGAAGGGCCACGCCCGCGCGGTTGAGGAGTTCCTCGACGACTATGCCCGTCTGCTGGACGCCTGGGAGGCCCGCGCGCCCAAGCCTTGGGTGATGGTCGGTCACTCCATGGGCGGGGTGCTGAACCTGATGACGCTCCAGGCCGGCGAGGACCGTTTCTCCGGCGCCCTGCTGACCAGTCCGATGCTGCGCATCCGCACCGGCAAGCGCTCGATGTGGTCGGTCAAGCTGGCCGTGCGCTGGAACCTGCGCCACGGCAAGGCCGGCGACTATGTGCTCGACAATCCGGACGATCCCTTCGACCACACCTTCGAGAAGGACGCCCTGACCACGGACGAGAGCCGCTATGAACAGTGGCGGCAGCAGCTCTACGCCTGCCCCCATCTCGCGGTCGGCGGCCCGACCTGGGGCTGGCTGGCCTTCGCTCTCGACGCAGGCGAGCGGGCGTTGAAGCCCAAGGCCCTGAAATCCGTGCGCGTGCCGGTCGCCATCGTCCAGGCCAGCGAGGACGACCGGGTCTGGAAACAGTCCAGCAAATGGGCCGCCCGCCGGCTGGGCCGCGGCCGCTATGTCGAGATTCCGGGAGCCAAACACGAGGTCATCATGGAGACCGACGCGCTGCGCGCGGTCTTCCTCGAGGAGTTCGACGCCATGGGCGCCTATGTCTCTCCGATCGAGGACCTGTCGCCGATCCCCGGCCCGGCGACGACGGAACCGGTCACAACGCCCTAGAGGGCGGCCCGCCTGAAGGCGACCAGGGCCTGATCCCTCAGCCGCGGATCGCCGACCGCCAGGATCTGACCGCTGCCGTCCGGCTTGGCGCCGCGCCAATTGCTGACATGACCGCCCGCCGCCTCGATCACGGGGGCCAGCGCGGACCAGTCCCAGACCTTCAGCGCGCTTTCGGCGACCAGGTCGATGCGCCCGGCCGCCACCATGGCGTAGGCGTAGGCGTCGCAGCCAAGCCGGGCCAGACGCGCGGCCGCGCGCACCTGGGTCCAGGCCCCCAGTTCGGCGCCGGTGAACAGGTCCGGGTCTGTGGTGGCGATCAGGGCCTGGTTGAGATGGGCGCATTCGCGCACCGCGAGCGGAGTCTCCTGACCGCCCTTCAGCAGTCGCGCGCCGGACGGTCCGCCCAGAAATACTTCGTCCAGACAGGGCTGACCGATAACGCCCACGGTCGGACGCCCCTCCGTCCTCAGGGCGATCAGATTGGTCCACAGCGGCAGGCCGGCGATGAAGGCGCGAGTGCCGTCGATGGGGTCCAGGATCCAGACATGGTCGGCGTCCGGCCGGTCCTCGCCATATTCCTCGCCGATGACACCATGGTCAGCATAGCGTTCGGCGATCAGCCGCCGGATCGCCGCCTCGGCCTCCCGATCCGCCTGGGTGACGGGGTCGAAGCCGGCGGCGCCGCCCTTGTCCGTCTGCTCGTACGCCCCGCGAAAATACGGCAGGGAGACGCGGGCGGCCTCACGGGCCAGTTCGATGGCGAACAGTTCGTACTCGGTCATGCAGGCGGGATACTCACGCCCCGCCCTCATGTCACCGGGTGATTGCAACCAGGCTCAGGCGACCTGGCCGTCCGTGTGCAGCGACTTGGCGAGGTCCAGCAGCCGGCGACGCGGCTTCTCGTCCAGCTGGTAATAGGCCTGGATCAGGTCGAGCGTTTCCTTGCGGGAGAACATCTCGCCGCCCTGGTTGGCCGCCTCGCGGCGCTCGATGGCTTCCTCGAGCCCGTCGTAGAAATAGCTGACCGGCGATTCCAGCGCCTCGGACAGCTGCCACAGGCGGGCGGCCGAGATGCGATTGGCGCCGCACTCATACTTCTGGATCTGCTGAAAACGGATGCCGACCTGGGTGGCCAGCTGCTGCTGGGTCAGGCCCAGAAGACGGCGGCGACGACGCAGACGGCGTCCGAGATGAAGGTCGATGTCGGTGGCCATGGCCCCAGTTCCCCTTGTTCCCGGCCTGTCCCGATGCGGGACGGCTCGCCCTCCACGCGGCAAACACCATGCCGGGCTCGCGCGATGGGGGAGAGTCGTCGACCGAAGTTTTGCGGGCGATGTCGCAACCGTTGCCGCAGCGACGCATTACCGCGACAGAGCAATCGCGCTTGGGAATGTCAGGAGAACACTATGGGCTTGGGAATCATTGGCTGGATCGTCATCGGCATCGTCGCCGGCTGGCTGGCTGAACAGGTCATGGGGCGTAATCACGGCCTGCTGACCAATCTGATCGTGGGCGTCGTCGGCGCCCTGCTCGGCGGCTTCATCGCCGGCAGCCTTCTGGGCATCGGCGTGGGTGGCTTCAACCTGATCACGCTGCTGGTCGCCTTCCTCGGCGCCTGCCTCCTGCTGTTCCTGGTGGGTCTGGTGAAGCGTCGCGGCTGATCGATCGATCAAACGCCAAAAGGAAGGGCGGCTCCGCGAGGAGCCGCCCTTTTCGTATGTAGCGACCGCTCAGCCCATCGGGTCGGTCGGGTCGTCCTGACCTTCGCCAGGAACCGGAGCGGCCGGGGTTTCCGGCGGCAGGGTCGGCGGCGGCGGAGCCGGCGGCGCGACCGTCGGCTCAGGAACGGCCGGAGTCATACCCGGCTGGGCCGGAGCGGCCGGGGGCGCGACCGCATCGGGGGCCGGTTCGGGCTGGGCCATCGTATCGGCGGCCGGGTCCGCAGTCGCGGCGACGGGGGTTACGGTCTCGGCGGCGGCGTATTGTTCGACGGTGAAGTCGACCACCACGTCCTCGCCGTCCTGACGAATGCCGTCAATCGGCACGGCGCGCACGCTGCCGTCAGCGCCCTGAACCGTGAGCTGCTGGGCGCCAGCGTGCGTCCGCGCGCCGACCAGAACGCCCAGTTCGCCGTCCGCGCCGCGCACGGTCATGCCGGGCTGCAGGGACAGGGTGGGCGCTTCTGGCGCGGGTGCCTCGGTCGTGGCGGCCGGCGGGGTGGCGGGAGGCGTTTGCGGGGATGTCCCGTCCTGGGCCATGGCCGGGGCGGACAGAAGGAACAGGCCGGCGACACCGGTAAGAAGCGCGGTCTTTCGCATGGGATACTGCCTTGATCTACGCGGGCTTTGGGCCCGCACCGATCTGGCAACCGGTGGGGACAGACGACGTTCCGTCCGCCCCCAAATCACCCCACCCCGGCCAGAATTGGCCGTTTTTTGCTCACGGAAGGCCGTGATTACTCTTCGCGCACACGTTTCTTGCGGAAGGACGGATTGAGTATGGCCTTGCGCAGACGGATCGACTTGGGCGTGACCTCCACCAGTTCGTCCTCCTCGATATAGGCGATGGCCTGTTCCAGCGACGGACGCCGCGGCGGCGTCAGGCGAACGGCTTCATCCTTGCCGGAGGCGCGGATGTTGTTCAGCTGCTTGGCCTTCATCGGATTGACGTCGAGGTCGTCCCAGCGGGCGTTCTCGCCGATGATCATGCCTTGGTAGGTCTTCTCGCCGCCGCCGACGAACATGATGCCGCGGTCCTCGAGGTTCCACAGGGCGAAGGCGGCGGTCTCGCCGTCGCCGTTCGAAACCAGCACGCCCTTCAGACGGCCTTCGATGGCGCCCTTGTGCGGCTCATAGTGGCTGAACACCCGGTTCAGCACGCCCGAACCGCGCGTGTCGGTCAGGAATTCGCCCTGGTAGCCGATCAGCGAGCGCGACGGCGACTTCAGCGTCAGGCGCGTCTTGCCGGCGCCCGACGGGCCCATGTCC